>NZ_JBFPFS010000012.1:0-177853 GCF_047978125.1 Burkholderia sp. LFS061
GAGCGGTCCAGCTTCGACGATCCGTCGCCAACTCAGCAGCCAATCGCATACGAAATCCTTTTGCGCAGCGACCTCGTGATCAAGACGAGGCGTTTTTCAACAGCCTGCTAGAGGATCAACCCATCCTGTCGGATTGGACGCGTACTGATAGACGTTGATGCCGCCGGCTAACCCGATCGGGTCTTTCGATACGAACCGTCCGCTACTCGGATCATAATACCGATGCCGGTTATAGACGAACGAGGGGCCGCTAACGCGGCCATCTCATTCATTTAAAGGCAATCCGAAACCAACTTAACCAAATCAGCGAAGAACGCGTCAAGCTCCATGCACAAATACTCTGGATTCCCGTCGAATTTAAAGATATCTCCAGAAATCACTTTTCCCTCTTGATCCGTCAGATCGGCGGTTACCCTATATTTATCACCTACACCTGTCAGATCAAGTGTTAGATCGATCTCCTTTGGGTAGAAGCTTACGTATGCCGTGCCGCCGAGAGAGTTTTGGTAAAATCCTGAATTTGATGACTCAATTTTGACCCTCTTTTCAATGGCACATTTTACCCTTGCCACATAGTCTGACAAATAGGATTGGATATCAGTCGCCATCACTTTTTCCCCCGACCGGTGACTGCTCCCAATATACCTTCTGTCAGAGAATACGTCGAGCCGCCTCCTCTGGACTTCGCCCAGTCTGTTAATTTGGAATCGGTCGGATCGTTTATCGGTCGAATGGTCACGTGACCATTCGGCTTATCATGCGTCGCTTGAAGCCCGCACGAACAAAGCTTGCCGACGTCCAGCTCGACATATTTCCCGCTGTCCAATCCCGCTTCCGAAGTGGCTGCCGACAAGCCCGGCTCTTTCCCATCGACTCGGGTCGTGTCTTTTCCTAAGCTCGGAGTCAGACTATCGGGGGTCCCCGATGCATTTCTAAAGACAGTTCCGCTAGTTAGAACCTTAGGTTCAAAACCGGTTAACCCTAGCGGATCAACCCACCCCGTCGGATTGGGCGCGTACTGATAGACATTGATCCCTCCATGCAGGCCGATGGGGTCTTTCGAGATGAAGCGGCCCGTCAGCGGATCATAGTACCTGTGCCGGTTATAGTGAAGACCCGTCTCGGAATCAAAGTACTGGCCCGCGAAGCGCAGCGGGTTGCTGATTCCTGCCTTGCGTGCTGCTTCGCTGATAACCTCGCTTGCCTCGCCCCACGCCTTGTAACGGACAGATCAGGCGACCTCCCCCGATTCGTCACTGACCTCCTGTGGCGTGCCAATCTGATCGCAATGGTAGTAAGCGATGCGCGCAAACGCCGACGCGGCGACATCGCCGTCGTCCAACATCGCCGGCCCTGTGGCCAGCGCAAGCGGCGTGAAACTCCCCTGCTCATACACGGAGTGCGTCGTCTCCCGTCTCTCCCACGCTGTCTCATAGGCCAGAGTGTCACCGTCCCAACCGTACAACGTGAAACCGTAGCCACGCTCCTGCTTCAGACGTTGCCGTTCCGCATCCCGCCAGCCACTGCCAGCGCCCGCGAGATACGGCACCAACGGTTCGGTTACGGCCCGCTGACCACCACCAACTCACTCCAGGAGTTGATCATGGCTGACGCCAATCTTAAAGCACGTCCACCCATCACGGAACGTTTCATCACCAGGCAGCGCAAGCGAGACATCGGTCGTTACGGAATGAGGGCCATCTATGACGAGAGTTGCGAGCCCCTACACCTCTGGCTCAAGATCGCCGGCCGCTGGCTGATACACGATGTCGGCTTCCACGCCGGACAGAAGCTCCACGTTCACGTCGAACACGGCAAGTTCACCATTACCGCCGCACAGATCGCTCCCGCAGTAGAACAAGCGGAGCAGATCACCATCTCCCCGGATCTCCGCCAACCTCGATAACAACAAGGGCCGCAACCGCGGCCCTTGTTGTTACTGAAGCCAATCCATAGCAAGCTTCAGAATTTCCTGCAAATTACCAGGACCGCCGTATCCGATGAACTCCGTTTCGGTGGCGCTTATCCTGATCCAATCCTCGTCGTCACGCTCAATGTTGATATCGGTCGGTCTCCTGACTGAAGCACCATTTATCTTGACCCTCCAGCCCGGGTTGTCGATATTGACAATCTCCACACCATAAGAGTGCTCCCAAACATCATTGCATTGGGATGTATACCAGCGCTGCAACGCAGCTATTAAATCGCTCATTTGCACAACCCTTTTCGTCTTGCCAGCTCCCTCGCCACTCGAACATCTTGCTTGGTCGCCGCCCTTGTAACCTCTGTCTTTTTCGACGTAGTCACCTGACCGTTTGGCCCGACATTTATTTTCCGAGTCTGGACGTGCGGGGTCGGAATATCGACACCAGTAGCTTTGTCGAAATGTGATGCCCCTTGCAAATCGATGTGGCCCTGTGTCGTCGGTGTAGAGAATGTCACTGAATTCTGGTTGATTTGCCCGGAAAGCTCACGAGCCATCTCCTCCTCATTTTTCAGCCCACGGGACGTATAGTCATTGCAACTTGGCAAGCATTTCGCACATTGCTTCGACAGCCCCAACGGATCAATCCAGCCGACCGGATTTGGCGCGTACTGATAGACGTTGATGCCACCCGCGAGCCCAATCGGGTCTTTCGATACAAACCGTCCACTACTCGGATCATAGTACCTGTGCCGGTTATAGTGAAGACCCGTCTCGGAATCAAAATACTGGCCAGCGAAGCGCAGCGGGTTCGTAATGCCAGCCTTACGTGCCGCGCCGCTGATAACCTCCCTTGCCTCGCCCCACGCCTTGTAGCGGACAGACCAGGCGACCTCCCCCGATTCGTCACTGACCTCCTGTGGTGTGCCAATCTGATCGCAATGGTAGTAAGCGATGCGCGCAAACGCCGACGCGGCGACATCGCCGTCGTCCGACATCGCCGGCCCTGTGGCCAGCGCAAGCGGCGTGAAACTCCCCGGCTCATACACGTAGTGCGTCGTCTCCCGTCTCTCCCACGCTGTCTCATACGCCAGCATGTCGCCATCCCAACCGTACAACGTGAAGCCGTAGCCACGTTCCTGCTTCAGCCGTTGACGTTCCGTATCCCGCCAGCCACTGTCAGCGCCCGCGAGATACGGCACCAACGGTTCGGTTAGCTTCGCAATGCGCCGGCCGAGCGCGTCGTACGTATACGTCGCCTGCATGTGTCGATCGCGTGCCGACACCATCCGGCCAAGGCTGCTCCACTCGAAGTCCGTGCGCTCGCCGTTTCGCGTGCGCTGCTTCAGGTTGCCCATTTCATCGTAAGCGAAATGGATTCCCGCATAGTCCTTCAGCAGATTGTCCAGCAGAGGTGCGGATCGTGCCCCACCCAACACGCCGATGCCGTGTTCGTCGCGCTCCTTCGCCTCGGCGATGTTGCTCGCCGGGTCGAACGAGAACGTCTCGACCCCAAGCGATGATTGCGCGCGTGTCAGTCGACCGATCGGGTCGTACGCGTACTGGATCTCGCCGCGCCGCAGGTCCGTGATCTGGGTCAGCTGGCCTGCGGCGTCATACTGGTAGCGGCGTTCCATCACCTTGCGGCCCGTGCCTTGCAGCAGTTGCCGCGCGAGTCGGCCAGCCTCGTCATAATGCGTCGTTTGCGTCAGTCCGTTACCGAGCTCGCGCTGCGTCTCACGGTGTGAGTCGTCGCGCTCGAAGTTTGCAACGGTCCGCCCGTCGAGCATGACGCCATGCACGTGACCGGAACCGTAGGTAAGCCAGTCCAACCGATGACCATCCGGCCGAATGGTCGCAACTCGCGCCCCGACTTCGTCATACTCGTGCCGCCACACGAATTCGTATTCGCTTCCTTCGACCCGCATGAGCATGTGCTCGCGCGCCAGATTTCCCACTGGATCGTAGAAGCACTGCACGCGCGATTGATCATTGACCGCGAGCGCCAGCCGGCCCAGACCGTCGTACTTGAACGACTCGCTCTCGACAGTCACCTCACCTTGCGCATAAAAGGACGCCCGCACGGGGCGGGCGCAAATGGCGTCGTTGATTATGCCGCCACCGCCGAACATAGTTACATTGCGCGGCTATAGGGCAGCCCCGTCTATCGTCGCCACTCAGTAACATCCACCAGAGATATTCCATCCATCTCAAAAAAATCAAGACTCATTGCCTTTGACAGATCATCGGAAATGAATAAAAGATCGTTAAGTACGACCTCCCCAAATCGGAGTGAAATATCTATACTCCCCATGTTTTTAACAAGAAGAGCTCCACAGTATTTCCAGTCGTCGTCAATTAAAACGTAAAATGAATCAAGATTGCTTTTCTTTATTTTAGATAGAGCCACCCCAACTCCACGTAAAGAAATGCGTCGCTTCCTCGTGCGAAGGCGCGCACTCCCATCTTTAAACTTTTCCAATATGGCGTCTGTTTTATCCAATGGAATAATTTCTTTTTGAGCACCAACTGAAAACAGCGCAGCGACCTTGCGAAGATATTCATTGAGAATCGTTTTCCCACGAACCCTTCGGTACAAAAGCTCCTTTTTGTACCTGTCTGCTTTGGGATCAATCATCGCAGCCCCCGTAATATGCCTTTCCTTTCGGATTGGCGATTTTGGGTCTACCATAATCGTTCATTCTAGCCTCGCCGGTGATCGGATCCACCTTAACCTTGCCCGCCTCCCAATGGTGCTCGTCCAAGTGACTTACGTCCATCGTTTGCTGCTGCACAGTGGCCTGTACTGTCCCACCTCCGGCTTGCGGAACTTCATACCTGTATTCCATTCCGGAGGCATTCCTTGACTGAGCAATCGGTTGCTGGCTTGTCGGAATTCCAGCTTGCCTCATCGCTTCGCGGCGAGCAGCTCGAGACGAGACGTCGGGTCGACATTTTAGCCCTAACGGATCGATCCAGCCTGTCGAGTTAGGCGCGTACTGGTATGGGTTGAACCCACCGGCAAGCCCGATGGGGTCCTTACTGATGAACCTGCCGGTGGCCGGGTCGTAATACCGGTGCCGGTTATAGTGTAGGCCAGTCTCACGATCGAAGTACTGACCCGCGAAGCGCAGCGGGTTCGTAATGCCAGCCTTACGTGCCGCGCCGCTGATAACCTCCCTTGCCTCGCCCCACGCCTTGTAGCGGACGGACCAGGCGACCTCCCCCGATTCGTCACTGACCTCCTGTGGCGTGCCAATCTGATCGCAATGGTAGTAAGCGATGCGCGCAAACGCCGACGCGGCGACATCGCCGTCGTCCAACATCGCCGGCCCCGTGGCCAGCGCAAGCGGCGTGAAACTCCCCGGCTCATACACGTAGTGCGTCGTCTCCCGTCTCTCCCACGCTGTCTCATACGCCAGCATGTCGCCATCCCAACCGTACAACGTGAAACCGTAGCCACGCTCCTGCTTCAGACGTTGCCGTTCCGCATCCCGCCAGCCACTGCCAGCGCCCGCGAGATACGGCACCAACGGTTCGGTTAGCTTCGCAATGCGCCGGCCGAGCGCGTCGTACGTATACGTCGCCTGCATGTGTCGATCGCGTGCCGACACCATCCGGCCAAGGCTGCTCCACTCGAAGTCCGTGCGCTCGCCGTTTCGCGTGCGCTGCTTCAGGTTGCCCATTTCATCGTAAGCGAAATGGATTCCCGCATAGTCCTTCAGCAGATTGTCCAGCAGAGGTGCGGATCGTGCCCCACCCAACACGCCGATGCCGTGTTCGTCGCGCTCCTTCGCCTCGGCGATGTTGCTCGCCGGGTCGAACGAGAACGTCTCGACCCCGAGCGATGATTGCGCGCGTGTCAGCCGGCCTATCGGATCGTACGCGTACTGCATCTCGCCGCGCCGCAGGTCTGCAATCTGGGTCAGCTGGCCTGCGGCGTCATACTGGTAGCGGCGTTCCATCACCTTGCGGCCCGTGCCTTGCAGCAGTTGCCGCGCGAGTCGGCCAGCCTCGTCATAATGCGTCGTTTGCGTCAGTCCGTTACCGAGCTCGCGCTGCGTCTCACGGTGTGCGTCGTCGCGCTCGAAGTTTGCAACGGTCCGCCCGTCGAGCATCACACCATGCACGTGACCGGAACCGTAGGTAAGCCAGTCCAACCGATGACCATCCGGCCGAATGGTCGCAACTCGCGCCCCGACTTCGTCATACTCGTGCCGCCACACGAATTCGTATTCGCTTCCTTCGACCCGCATGAGCATGTGCTCGCGCGCCAGAATTCCCACTGGATCGTAGAAGCACTGCACGCGCGATTGATCATTGACCGCGAGCGCCAGCCGGCCCAGACCGTCGTACTTGAACGACTCCCTCTCGACAGTCACCTCACCTTGCGGATTCAAGAAGACTTGCCCACGGTCCGTGAACTGTGCCGGCCAGCCGCGTCGGGATTCAAGCCGACCCATCGCGTCGTATTCGAACGCATGCATAACGCCGCCGTACAGTCGGTTCGTCACGAGTCCGCTGCCCGCCGCACGGTAATACCGCGTCTCGCGTCCGTCGAAATCCGTTTCGCTGGTGAGACGACCCGCCGTGTCGTAGCCGAACCGGTACTCCCGTCCGTTTTCGTTGCGCAGCGTCGCGATTTGTCCGAGCCGGTTCCAGCCATACTCCACTGAATCACCGCGCGCGTTAAGTCGCTTAGCCAGCAAGCCAGCCGCAGTATAGGAATAACGCGTCGATCGGTTCAGCGCATCCACGTGTTCGAGCAGCCTGCCCTCGGCATCGCGCGCAAATGTGTCGCGCAAACCCGCTGGCCGCGTTACCCACGCAAGCTGACCGGCCTCGTAGCCGTACCGGGTGATTTCTCCGACCGCGTTCTGCTGCTGAACAAGCCGACCGCGGTCGTCGTATTTCCACGTGGCGGTCTTGCCCGAACAGTCGGTGTAGCTCGCAATCTGTCCGTCGGTCCTCCATGCGATCTTCGTCGTGCCACCCTTCGGATCAGTGATCGCGACCGGCAGTCCGGCGCGATCGTATTCATACTTCGTTACGCGCCCGAGCGGGTCAAGCGCCTCGGTCACGCGGCCCTTGCTGTCGTAGTACCGCTCCCAGCGATGACCTTCCGGATCCTGCAACCCCGTCAAATTGCCATGCCGGTCGTACACGTAATACGCGACGCGTCCGTCACGCTGCGTGTGCGAAGTCATCTGGCCTGCCTCGTCCCACGTGAACGATTCCTCGGTTCCGTCAGGGAGCACGTGTCGCGTCACGTTTTTGTCCGCGTTACGCATGAACCACTCTTCGGTGTGGTCCGGATAGACGATCCGGTACACATAGCC
The DNA here is from genome assembly GCF_047978125.1 of Burkholderia sp. LFS061. Classification (NCBI taxonomy): domain Bacteria; kingdom Pseudomonadati; phylum Pseudomonadota; class Betaproteobacteria; order Burkholderiales; family Burkholderiaceae; genus Burkholderia; species Burkholderia sp. LFS061. The sequence goes on from NZ_JBFPFS010000012.1 coordinate 7,264, forward strand.
GTCGATGTCGTAGTACTGCTGGGTCGTATTGCCAAGCGCGTCGGTCACGAAGGTCAAGCGCAGTTGATCGTGCCAGGTCAGACGGGTGTCGAATGTGCCGTCGTCAGCCCATTCGTGAATCGCCTTCGCGTCCAGGTGCGTCCCGTCCCACTCCAAATTCATCCCACGTCCAGTGCGGTCGCTGTAACGCGTCACGAGGTGATGCGCGTACGCGTAACTCCACGACGCCGCATTCTCGTCGGTTGCCTCCACCAGATCGCCTGCCTCGTCATAGCGATAGCGCGCAAGCGTTCGGATTGCCGCTCCGGTCTTGTCGACCAACGCGACGCGCATGATGCGGCCGACGTTGTCGTGCGTCACCGCCGCGACGATGTCTGCCACCTCGATCCGTGCAAGCAAGCCCTCCACCCACGCCAGCGTCACCTCGTTGCCGGAGCGGTCCTCGATCTTCGAGAGCACGAAACGCGTTCCGTGCCGCTCGTAAGTCTCGGTCAGCGTTTCGCCGCGCACGAGCCGAATGCGATCGTCCGATTCACGCGTGAGCGTGCAAGACTCGATTGGATCGCGATGCGGTTGGCCCAGCGTCAGCGCCGGGTAAACCCCTGCATGTCGACCGGATCGACCACGGCGTTTCGCATGCCGTGGCCGCGGTCTTCGAGTGCAATGCTTTGCGCGCTGCGCACCAGCACGGCGTTGAGCAGTCGATGCGTATCGTCGACAACCGGCTTCAGGCAAAGGTGCGGCGTCGTGTGCTGGTAAGGCGGATGCGTGTCGAGCGGCCGGCGCGTATCCGTACGCAGATGGGTCGACAGCTCGCCTGCCATGCCGATCAAAAGCGCATAGACGTCGGCCGGCGACGTGGTCGGCACGCGCAGCATGTGCTGCAGCAGCGGCTCATACCGGTTCAGGATCTGCAGCAGCAGGTAGTCGGTGACCGTCGCGGCGCTCGCCGTGGTGTCGTCGGTGCCCGCCAGCCGCTGCGCGAGCGCATTCGCGCGCAGGCGTGCGAGATCGTGAATCTTCGTGACCCAGCTGGTCAGCAAGCCGCTCGCACCATAGCCCGACACCGGAGGAACGAGCGTGTCGTCGAGCTCGATGCTGTCGTCCGCGCGAATGGTCTTCACGCGCGTGAGCGCAAGGCCGATCCACGCATCGCCGAGCTCTTTCTCGGGCATCAGGCGCAAGCGCAGGTTCGACAGTTGCACCGGCTCGGGCGCAAGGCCGATCGAATTCGTGTCTCGCAACTCGGTATCGAACACGAGGTAGCGCGCCAGCGAATCCGGCGTGTTCTCGAACGTCGTCTCCTCGCAGTTCGGCAGACGGACCGGCACCGCCAGATAGATCACCTGATCGAGATGCTCCGGCCGGATCGTCAGCGGCGGCGGCAACGGCGTGTTGCCCGGCGCATCGAACGGCGAGCCGTCGGCGAACACGCCAGCGGCGGACTTAACGATCACTTTACCCAGCGCCAGCGACTCCACGTCGAGCGCGTAGTGTGCAAAGCCAAAGAAGAACGGCGACAGCGGCGCCGCACGCATGTGCGCGTACTTCTCGAAGTAGCGATCCTGTTGCTGGAACAGTTGCGGACGGAAAAACAGCCCTTCCTGCCAGGCGACCTTGGCGTACCAGCTCATGCGTATCGTCCGTTTCGTTGAGCGACGTGATTCATTTCTTGGCTTCCTCGATCGTGACGGCCTTGGCCTCAAGATCGATAGTGAGTTTCAGCTTCGGCGTGGAGATGCGGTACCACGCCTTATCGGGCGACGCAGGCATCGTGTAGACCGTCCGCCAGACGGAATTCGGCAGGTCGCGATACGCCGCAATCACGCCAATGGCGGTCGTGTCCGCCGCGGGTCGCCGCACAATCGTTTGGTGCTCGCCGGGGCGCAACTGCAGCTCGTCACGCTTGACGACATCGTCGGCCAGCACCGTCTTGTCCTGCGTCTGCAACGTAAAGAAATCTGCTGCCTTGAAGGCGTTATCGTTCTTCAGCTCATAGAGGCGTACGACTATCGGCGCTGCCCGGCCGCGATCATCCGGGTTGACGTCGGCCCGGGCGTTGACGGTCAGCTCAAGCCGGATCGGTTCCTTGGGCTTCGGCTCGCCGCTCACGCAGGCCGAGAGAATCGTTAAGCTGGCGAGCGAGGCGGCAGTCAGAATCGAACGCATGCAGAATTCACCTTGAGATACGCAGGCAGGCGCTGCGCGTGCGGCAAGACAATTGTGCCGACGCGCAGCGTGACGCCTGCTTACGCTTCCTTGTTGCCCTTGATGTCGAAGCTGGCCGTGACGGCACCGCCGCTGCCGCCCTGCGCGTTCTGCACGACATACTCCTGTTTCACCTTCGCGAACGACAGCGACACCGTCTCGCGGCTCTTTTCGGCGTCCAGCTTGCTGCCCGACGGCTTCACGCGCGTGACGATCACGTCGCTCATCGTGAACTTCAGGTACTCGAGCGGGTTGCCGCCGGCCTTGCGCATCACGAGCGTGGCCTGGTCGATATGCTTGCCCGTCAGCGCGTACTTCATCAGGTTCGGGCTCGCGCGATCGATGTTGTGCTCGAACGTCAGATCCTTGACCGTCGCCTTGCCTGCGCCGCCGCCGCTGCCGGCGTGCATCGTCGACTCCTGCAGGATTTCCCAGTCCCAGCTCAGGACTTCGATTTCGTCCTTGTGCTTGTCGTCGAGCGATTCGCCATTGATGCCATCGATCTTCAGGAAAATGTCTTGTGCCATGCCAATGCTCCTTCAGTGAGTAAAAAAGGCCGGACACCACGAGAGAAGATGGTTTAACGTCCGGCCAAAGAGGGCCAACCTTCGGAATTAAGCCGCTTCCTTGATCGAAGGCAGCTTGGTCACAAGCCGCAGCGAAACCGTCAGCCCTTCGAGCTGAAAGTGCGGACGCAGGAAGAATTTCGCCTGGTAGTAGCCCGGATTGCCTTCGACGTCCTCGACGAGCACCTCGGCAGCTGCAAGCGGCCTGCGGGCCTTGGTGTCCTGCGACGAGTTGACGGGATCGGCATCGACGTAGTGCATGACCCATTCGTTGAGCCAGCGCTGCATATCCTCACGTTCCTTGAACGCGCCGATCTTGTCGCGCACGATGCACTTCAGGTAGTGCGCGAAACGCGAGCACGCGAACAGGTATGGCAGACGGGCGGAGAGGTTCGCGTTGGCGGTCGCATCCGCGTCGTGATACTCGGCCGGCTTTTGCAGCGACTGCGCACCAATGAAGGTTGCGTGGTCGGTGTTCTTGCGATGCACGAGCGGAATGAAACCGTTCTTCGACAGTTCGGCCTCACGGCGATCCGAGATGGCGATCTCGGTCGGGCACTTCATGTCGACGCCGCCGTCGTCGGTCGGGAACGTATGACACGGCAGGTTCTCGACCGTGCCGCCGGACTCGACGCCGCGGATCAACGAGCACCAGCCGTACTGCTTGAACGAGCGGTTGATGTTGACGCCCATCGCGTACGCTGCGTTCGCCCAACCGTAGCGGCTATGGTTCGCGCCGTTCGTGTCTTCTTCGAAATCGAACTCGTCAACCGGATTGGTCTTCGCCCCATAGGGCAGACGCGCGAGGAACCGCGGCATCGCGAGACCGACGTAACGCGCATCCTCGGTGTTACGCAGCGAATTCCACGCGGCATATTCGAGGTTCTGCGTGAAGATCTTCGTCAGGTCGCGCGGGTTCGCCAACTCCTGCCACGACTCCATCTGCAGCACGGACGGCGCCGCACCCGTGATGAACGGCGTATGCGACGCCGCGGCGACCTTCGCGATCGAGCCCAGCAGGTCGACATCGGGCGGCGTATGGTCGAAATAGTAGTCGGCGACAAGACACCCGTACGGTTCGCCGCCAAGCTGGCCGTACTCTTGCTCGTAGATCTGCTTGAAGAGCGGGCTTTGATCCCACGCCAGCCCCTTGTACCGGCGCATCGTGCGATGCAGTTCGGTCTTCGAGACGTCCAGAACACGGATCTTCAGGTGCTCATCGGTCTCCGTGTTCGAGACAAGATGGTTCAGACCGCGCCATGCCGACTCCAGCGCCTGGTAGTCCTCGTGATGCAGAATCAGATTGATCTGCTCGGAGAGCTTGTGATCGATCTGCGCGATGATGGCCGCAATGCTCTTGTACGCATCGTCACTGATCGTGATCGACTGGCTCAGCGCCTGTTCCGCGAGCGTCTGAACCGCAAATTCAACTGCTTCACGTGCCTGCTCGGTCTTCGGACGGAATTCCTTCTCGAGCAGTTGCGTAAAATCGGACTGGGTGGCCACCTGCGCCTGGGCGGCCTGTGCTTGCTGTTTCGCCATGATGGTCTTCCTCGATCGGTTCGTCGGTCAGTTCGCTTCGCTGTGGTCGGCTGCACCGTCGTCGTGACGCTCGGGCTTCGGTGCCGCGGCCAGCGACTTGAGCAGCGCCGGATCCTGCAGCAGTTGCGTAACGAGCGCTTCGGCGCCCGACTTGCCGTCCATGTAGGTCTGCAGGTTCGCGAGTTGCGTGCGCGCCTCGAGCAGTTGGCGCAGCGGCTCGACCTTGCGTGCGATCGCGGCAGGCGAGAAGTCCTCCATGCTCTCGAAGGTCATGTCGACCATCATCTGGCCTTCGCCCGTCAGGGTGTTCGGCACCGCGAACGCGACGCGCGGTCGGATGGCCTTCATGCGCTCATCGAAATTGTCGATGTCGATTTCCAAGAATCGTCGATCCGTCACGGCCGGCAGCGGCTCGGACGGATGCTTGCCGGACAGGTCGGCGAGCACGCCCATCACGAACGGCAGCTCAACCTTCTTCTCCGAGCCGTAGACCTCGACGTCGTACTCGATTTGCACGCGCGGCGCACGATTGCGCGCGATGAATTTCTGCGAACTGCTGGAAGCGGACATGGACAGGCTCTCCTGGACGGTGGGAAGTGGACTGGGCGCTCAACTGAACGACGCGTCCAAATGGATAGGCAATGCATCGAACGTCAGCGCCCGCAGCGGAGCTGCAGCGGGATCGGCAACACCGATCGAAATGCGCGCGATCGCAGCCTTCGACGTGAAGGCGTCGAGCCAAAGGGCAGACAGGCGCGGCAGGATGTGTTGCTCGATAAACCCGATCAGAACGCGTGCACCGGTCTCCTGTACGAGACAGCGGCCGACGATGTAGTCGACCACCGTGTCATCGAAGGTCAACGCGATATCGTGGCTGTCCGCCATGCGCTTCACGACGCGGGCCAGATGCAATCGGACAATGCGGGCGAGCCCATCGTCGGCCAGCGGCCGGTATGGCACCACGGCCACCCGGCCAAGAAAGGCCGCGGGAAAGGCTTTGAGCAGTTCGGGCGCAAGTGCGTCCCGCAACCCGTCCATATCCGGCGCGAGCGCCGGATCGGCGCACAGGCTCGCAGTCAGGTCGGAGCCGACATTGCTGGTCAGCAGGATGGTGGTGTTGAGGAAATCGATGTGGCGACCGTCGCCGTCTTCCATGTAGCCCTTGTCGAACACCTGGAAGAACATTTCATGGACGTCGCGATGGGCCTTCTCAACCTCGTCGAGAAGGACGACCGAGTACGGACGGCGGCGCACGGCTTCGGTCAGCACCCCGCCCTCGCCGTAACCGACGTATCCCGGCGGAGCGCCCTTCAGGCCCGATACGGTGTGGGCTTCCTGATACTCGCTCATGTTGATCGTGATCAGGTTTTGCTCGCCGCCGTACAACGCCTCCGCGAGCGCCAGCGCCGTTTCGGTCTTGCCGACGCCGGACGGCCCGGCGAGCAGAAACACGCCGAGCGGCTTCTTCGGGTCGGTCAGGCCGGCACGCGCGGTCTGCACGCGCTCGCCGATCAAGCGCAGCGCATCGGGCTGGCCGATCACACGGGCTTCCAGCGTTTCGGGCAGCCGGCGCACGGCCGCGACCTCGTCCGTGACCATGCGACCGACGGGAATGCCGGTCCAATCCGACACGATCTCTGCCACGATCGCCTCGTCGACCTCCGGAAACACGAGCGGCGCATCGCCCTGCAGGTTAGCCAGCGTGCGCTCAAGCTCGCGGAGCCGCTCAAGTCGCATCGGTAAATCGTCGGGCTCTCCCGCAGTGCTCTCACGCGCGGCAAGCAGCGCTTGCGCGGCCGTGGCTTGCTCACGCCAACGCATTTCGACCGCGGCCTCGTCCGTCGCCAGCGTGTCGATACGCGCGCGTACGCTGGCCAACGCTGTGTCAGCCTCGAGACCGATACGTGCCTCCTGCACGAGCAGCGCCTCTTCAGTCCGCGCGGCAGCGAGCCGCTGACGCACGTCGTCGAGCTCGCGCGGGGTCGCGTGTTGCGACAGCGCCACCCGCGCGCAGGCGGTATCGAGCAGGCTGATCGCCTTGTCCGGCAACTGGCGCGCCGGAATGTAGCGATGCGACAACGTCACGGCGCCGCGGATCGCCTCATCACGTACCAACACACCGTGATGCGTCGAAAACGTTTGCACGAGCCCCCGGACCATATCGATGGCGGCGGCCTCGGACGGCTCCGCGACCTGCAGTACCTGAAAGCGCCGGGTTAATGCGGGGTCTTTCTCGATATGCCGCTTGTACTCGGCCCATGTGGTCGCGCCGATCGTGCGGATCGTGCCGCGCGCCAAGGCCGGCTTCAGCAGGTTGGCGGCGTCGCCCGTGCCGGCCTGACCACCCGCACCGATCAGCGTGTGAATCTCGTCTATGAACAGGATCACCGGCAATGGCGACTTGGCAGCCGCTTCGAGCAGCCCCTTCAAGCGGGCCTCGAATTCCCCCTTCATGCTGGCGCCGGCGAGCAGCGCACCAACGTCGAGGCTCAGCAGGCGCACGTCAGCGAGGTTCGGCGGCACGTTGCCCGACGCGATCGCCCGGGCAAGGCCCTCTACCACTGCCGTCTTGCCAACACCCGCCTCACCGGTCAGCAGCGGATTGTTCTGCCGGCGGCGCAGCAGCACATCGATCATCGTGCGGATCTCGAGTTCGCGGCCGATGACCGGATCGATCTCGCCCGCTCGAGCGCGCGCCGTCAGATCCGTGCAGTACTGCTCGAGTGATCCGTTTTTTTGCGCGCCCGGCATCGCACCAGACGCCTCACCCGGCGTGGCGGGCGACAAATCGCTATGGTCGTAAGGCGCGTCGGCCGCTTCCGGTGAGCCGGCGATCCACGCAGGCAGCACGCCGTCAAGCGCGTCGACCGGGATCTTGCCGAACGCGGGAGAGATGGAAAGCAGCACACGCCGCAGATCGGGTGTGGACACGAGGGCCGCGATCAACCACCCGCCGCGCACACGGCGGTCATCGTATTCGAGCGTCGCAAGCACCCAAGCGCGCTCGATCGCCATTTCGATATGCCATGAAAAATCGCTGATCGAGCTTGCGCCGGCGGGTAACGCGGCCAGTGCCCGCGCGAAATCGCGCTCAAGCGCATCCCGGTCGATGCCCGCGTGGCGCACGATCCGGTGGAGGTCGCCATCCGGCTGCTGCAGTAGCTGGTGCAGCCAGTGGATGAGCTCAACGAACGGGTTTCCGCGCAACTTGCAGAAGTTCGTTGCGGATTCGATGCCACGGTAAAGCTGGACCCCGAGCTTACCGAACAGTGCTTGCCGTGAAATGGTCATGATGGTCTTTTTTGTTGGCTACGATGCCCCGAGCACCCCGTCAGACCTATCAGGACTACTATGCAGAAGCCTTACCTGATGGAACCGAAAACACTCGACATATCGCTCTCTCTCCGATCCGAGTCAAACGGTCTACTCGGATCAGTGCCGCATTATCCGCATGAAATCGAAACGGCGTCAACGCATTCTCGACATCAGTAGCATTAAGAAAGAATCGCGGCCAATCCGCTCACTCTCCTTCCTGCCTAAATCGCAATCCCGCACGCCTAGCCGGGCCACGCCGACGAGTCATGATGGGATTGGAGATAATCCAAGTCTTTGTTTTTCGAGATAATTTTAGAATTATATGTTTAAACATTTTCACATATTTTCGTAACACGTTGATTTTCAACAACCCCCATCTTAACAATTGACAGTCTCTGACATTTATTTACCAACCCTTAAAACCGCTTACCACCCCACTCGACATCTGGATTATCGATGCCGCGATGGACGAGCCACCGGCACTCGTGTTTAAAATGCGGAACTCTCGTCATCGGACACCAAGATGCGCTCCCTTCGCCTACCCTGGCACCGTCAACCGAACCTCTCGCAGACCGAGCCCGTGCTTGGCGACGGGCTGGCCTCGCGCAGTCCCGACGTGATCGACTCCGGCCTTGCGGCAGACGAAATGGGCGGAGATCTGCGCACCAGCGACGACGTACTTGAACAACTCGGCATCGGGGGCATCGACAGTGCCTCGGCGCATATGCGCACTTCGGCTCGCGCGCCCACTGCCGCCGCTGACAGTCCCGACGCCCTGGTTGATACATTGCACGCCCAATATTGGCGCGCGCTGACCGATCCCCATGCGGCGGTCAGCACCGAGTGGGCGCAAATGGCAGATGAACCAGCCGCGCATACCGACAGTCCGGACCCGCAGGACGCCCTTCACGCGCATGGCAACCTCGGCGGTTCCGATTCGATCGAAACGTTGCTGTTTGGCAATCGCACGCTAGAGGACGTGTTCGAGCGACTGGATGGGCACGCCGAGACCGCGCTCGACGATGAACCCATTCCGGAAATCCTGCGGCTCTTTGCCCCGCCCGAATATCAAGCAGCGGCCGCACGGCGTGGGCCAGCTCTACCGCCCGCGCTCACCCGGCGCGAACACCACGCGCTGACCGTGGACAGTCCGCTATCCGCCCCCTCACGCAAGGACGAATGATGACCCGGCTCACCGCCTCCGACACGCCCTACACCCATCGTTTGGGTGACGCTCCCCTCTGCGAGCAAATCGAGCGCGTCTCGGCACGCCTGCGGGCTCAGCCGACCACCGCCTCCCATCGTTGGGCGCTGTTTCAGCTGTTGTGCGTCATCGGTGAGTGGGCGCGCGCGATCCAGCAATTGCAGACGTGGGCGAAGCTCGAGCCCGGCCAGGCGTCAACCGCGCAGGTTTATCGCGACTTGATCCGGGCCGAGCGCTGGCGAAAGCTCGTAGTCGAGGGAAGCGAGCGCCCGGGCTTCGTGCTCGAGCCGCCAGCGTGGGTCGATGGGTTGCTGAATGCGCTCCACTTGAATGCCGGCGGACAGATTGAACTAGCCGACGACGCGCGCGAGACCGCGCTCGACGCCGCACCGAGCGTCGCGGTCAGGATCCCTCAAGGAAAGGCCGCCTGGATTGTCGATAGCGATTCCAGTTTCGGCCCCGTCTGCGAAGTCATCACCGCCGGACACTACCGATGGGTACCGTTCAGCGATCTCGCAGCATGGCGCGTGTCGCCACCGGCAAAGCTTGTCGACTTGGTGTGGGCACCCTGTACGCTCACGCTCGTCGACGGCGCGCTCGTCCACGGCTTCATGCCGGCACGGTATCCGGGTTCCGAAACGGGGGACGACGCCATGCGCCTTGGGCGCGAAACGGTCTGGCTGGAGAACGGGCGAACCGGCATCACTGCACTTGGGCAAAAGACCTGGACAACGGATCAAGGCGACTTCAGTCTGTTCGATCTGGCGAACACCGAGTTCGGCTCGCGTATTGCTGACGGCGCGACCATTGGCGAGCGCGTCGATGACTGAGCGCAAAAAGCTCTCGACGATGGATGTGATCGCGGTCCGGACACCTCGGCGCGTCAACGCGCACCTGATGCCCACCCTGCTCGACCGGCTGCGCGACGACGCACCGCATCGGCAGGTCGAAGCGCCAGAGGAATACACGGTCACGCGCAAACAGATGCGGGACATTGTGCAGCGAGACCTCGCCTATCTGCTCAACACGACGAGCATCGAGGACCAGATCGATCGCGCACGCCATCCGCATGCGGCGGCCTCGACCGTGAACTTTGGCGTGCCGCCGCTCGCGGGAGCCTTTATCGCGTCGCGCCAGTGGAACGACGTCGAGCGCATGATCCGGCAGGCCATCACGGATTTCGAGCCACGGTTGATTCCTGATTCCCTTGTGGTGTCCCCTCGCCCCGGCAATGACGCCGCCGGCGAACATCACAACGTCCTCGCATTCGAAGTTCGCGGGCTGATTCACATGGATCCGTATCCGCTCGAATTCATGGTGCAAAGCTCGCTGGATCTCGAAACGAGCGAGATTCGAATCACCGGCATGCGCACCAGCTGAGCGCGGCGCGGCACAACGACAACAACGAGAACACTCCGATGGACCCGCGACTGCTCGACTACTACAACCAGGAACTCATCTACATGCGCGAGCTCGCCGCTGAATTCGCGCATGCTCACCCGAAGATCGCGCGGCGCCTGGGCATGCAGGCCGGCGAAGTGGCCGATCCCTACGTCGAGCGCCTGATCGAGTCGTTCAGCTTCATGGCTGCACGCATGCAGATCAAGCTCGACGCGGAGTTTCCGCGCTTTACCGAGCGACTGCTCGAGGTGATCTACCCGAACTACGTTGCGCCCACACCGTCGATTGCCGTTGCGCGCCTGTATCCCGGCCGGACCGAAGGTAACCTCGCCAAAGGGTATCGCATTGCGCGCGGCACTTCGTTCACCGCACGCATTCCCGACGGAGAGAGAACGGCGTGCCAGTTCACGAGCGGACAGGACGTGACGCTGTGGCCGCTCACGATCACCGAAGCGCGTCTGACCGGTATCCCGCCGGACATTCCGGGGCTCGCGCGGTACGTCCCGCCCGATACGCAGGTGCGAGGCGCCTTGCGACTCCGGCTGGCGACGACGGGTGACGTCCGGATCGCTGATCTGCAGGGACTCGACCGGCTCCCGATCTATCTGGCCGGTGATGAGCAGGTCGCTTCCCACCTGTTCGAGCTGCTGCATGTCGGCGCAATCGCCTCCGTGATTGGCGCGCCCGGGGAGTTCGGCGCACCGGGCCGTCCGCCCGCGGCGGTCACCCAAAACGCGGTGGAGCACGAAGGCCTGCGCACCGATCAGAACCTCTTGCCGCTGACGTGGACGAAATTTCACGGGCACAACCTGCTGCACGAGTACTTCGCGTGCCCTGCACGGTTCTGGTTCTTCGCGTTGACCGGCCTGGCCGAGGGCTTTTCGAGGGTGGATGGTCGCGAGGTGGAGATCGTCGTGCTGCTCGACCGCGCACCGGCCGAACTCGCCAACCTCGTCGACGCGTCACGCTTCGCCCTGTTCTGCACGCCGGTCATCAACCTCTTCAGCAAGCATACCGACCGGATCGAGCTCTCGCCGCGCGAAACCGAGTTTCATCTGGTGCCGGCGCGGCTTGCGCCCCTCGACTACGAGGTGTTCTCGGTGGAGACCGTGTACGGCCGCGTGGCCGCGACGTCCGCCGAGCTCGAGTTCCGTCCGCTCTACCAGACGCTGAACAACGATGAAGGCAACCACGGGCGCTACTTTTCGACCCGTCGCGAACGAAGGCTCGTGTCCGATTCGGCGCGCCGCTACGGTACGCGCACGCCCTACGTCGGCACCGAGGTATTTCTCTCGCTTGTCGACCAGAACGAGGCGCCCTATAACGAGAACATCCGCTTTTTGTCGGTCGACGCGCTCCTGACTAACCGCGATCTCGCCACGCTCGTGCCGCGCGATGGTGTGCACGACCTGGAGACCGCCGAGTCCGCCCCGGTCGAGAGCATTGGCCTTATCCGAGCGCCGAGTCCGCCGCTGCCGCCGTATGCCGAGCGCGAGATGGCCTGGCGTCTGATCCGCCAGCTCAATTTCAACTACCTACCGCTTGACGATCTTGATCACCGTGAAGGCGGCCAGGGTCTGCGAGATCTGCTTCGCCTATACCTTGCGGACGGCGATTCCGGACAAGGCCGGCAAGTGGAAAGCCTCGTAGGCGTGAAGACGCGCCCGGTGACGCGCAAACTGCCGGGGGCCGGCCCAATGACGTTTGGGCGTGGCATCGAATGCGCGCTGACCGTCGATGAAACCGGCTTCTCCGGTGTGAGCCCCTATCTCTTTGGGGTCATTCTCGAGCACTGGCTCGCGCGGCATGTCTCGATCAACAGCTTTACGCAAACCGAATTGCATTCGATGCAGCGCGGCCGTATCGCGCGCTGGCCCGTGCGCACCGGTACGCGTGGAGTCCTGTGATGAAGCGCGCCACGCTACCCGCGCTGCTACGCGATAGCACGCTGTCGCCTGAGCTGCTCGAACGGCTGCAGGCCGAACCGTGGCGCTTCGGGTTCCTGTCTCTATTGCGACGTATCGGCGCGAACCCGGCGATCGATCCGATCGGCACCGCACGCCGGCCGCGCTCCGAGCCGTTCCGGCTCGGCCAGCAGCCGAGCCTTGCCTTTGCACCGCGTGAAGTCGCGAGTGCGCAAGAAGCCGACGGGCGACTGAAAGTGCGCCTGTTCGGTCTCGGCATGCTCGGCCCCAATGGTCCACTGCCGATCCACGTCACCGAGATCGCGAAGGATCGTGAAGACAGTCGGCGGGACATGACGACGGTCGATTTTTTCGACATCTTCCATCACCGCTTCTTCACGCTGTTCTATCGCGCATGGGCGTCGGCCCAGTCGGCCGCCGGACTTGACCGACCAGACGAAGAGCACTTTTCGTTTTACGTCGCAAGCCTCACCGGACAGGACGTTGGTGAGTGTCGCCGGCGCCCCCTTCCGTCACACGCGCGTCTGGCCGCGGCGCCGCACCTCGTGCGCGAGTCGCGCAATCCGGACGGTTTGCGCGCGACGCTCGAACGCTACTTTGGCGTGCCGGTCGCGATCGAGGAGCACGTGTTTCACTGGATCGAAATCGATGCAGCCGACCGTGGCCGCATGGGACGTCCTGGTGCGGCGGCGACGATGGGACAAGGCGCGATGCTCGGCCGCGTCGCCCCGGATCGTCAGCATCGGTTTCGGATCGTCATTGGGCCAGTCGATCTCGACGCCTATCTGCGCTTTACGCCCCAGGGCGAGGATCTGCCGCGGCTTGTCGAATGGGTCCGAGCATTCGTGGGATACGAGCTGGAATGGGAGCTCGAGCTGCGCATCAAGCCTGAGAGTGCGCCACCGGCAGTGATGGGTGGCCGGCAGCGCATGGGCTGGTCCGGATGGCTCGGACGTCCGGACCCGCATAAACCCATTACCGGCATGCGTTTCGAGCCCGAGCGTTACGTGCGCCATTTCGATCGCAGTGCCACTGACTCCAAAAATCGACCATGAGCAAGAAGCAATCCGCCACGCACGGCAAGCCAGGCCGCGCCCCCGTCACGGGCGCGTCGCACTTCGACTGGCTCACGCCCGTGAGCGACGGCGCGCCTTGTGGCCCGGATCTCGAATACGACCACGATTTCGTGGTCCTCTTCGCGGGCGCGGCACCCAGGCAGGACGTGCAATACGGCGCGTTCGTCGGTGGGCCCGATCCGCTCAACTGGAGCGAGATCGAACGCGACTGCCGGCGCCTGATGCTGCGCACGAAGGACATGCGTGTGGCAGCGCTCTACACGCGTTGCCGCACCCGCTTGGGCGGTGCGGTCGGACTCGCGGAAGGTACGGGACTGCTCGCGACATGGCTGCAGACGTTTCCGGACAACATCCATCCACAGGCAGGCGTTGACAATGATCGCGAGGCCGCGCTGGACATGCGGATGAATGCGTTGCAGGGGCTCGCGGACCCCGATGGGCTGCTAGCCGACGTGCGGGAAATCGTGCTAGTGAAGTCGACCGCCACGCGGCTGCAGGTGCGGGATGTCGAGCGCGCCTTCGCGCATCCACGCCCGGCCGACGCCATCGCACCCGACTCGGTCGAGCAGCAGCTGCAGGATCTACGTCTGCAGCAGCCGGCGACCATGGCCGCCTTTGACGAGACGATCTCGAACCTCGCTGCGATCAACACGTGGTGCGCCGCCCATCTGGAGTCGTTCCTGCCCGACTTCTCGCCCCTGATCCGCCTCCTCCAGTTGCTGCAGCACGGCGACCAACACATCGAATCCGCACCGGCTGACACATCTCACTTCGACGCCGCCGATCACGATGGCAGCATGACAGAAGGAACGCATGCGACCGAATCCCCGCCGGTGCGACACAGCGGCGAGCGGCTCGCCACTGCCGAGCCGCCATCCACCGCGGCGCGCACGGATGGCGCGCCCGCCGACCGACAAGCGGCGCTGGCATTGATCAGTGCGGCACGTCACTGGTTCGAGACACATGAGCCCAGCAGCCCGGTTCCGGTATTGCTCAAGCGCGCCGAGCAGTTTGTCGGTAAGCGCTACGCGGAAGCGGTCAAGGCAATCCCTGCCGACCTTCTAGCGCAATGGGACGAGGCCGAAGGTCCGTAATAGCGATAAACTCGAAAAGACAGGGCTGGCGCTGTATCGCTCCGAAAGCTATGACCATCCGTTTGTGCATGTTGAGCGGATCAATGCTAATGCGTGGAGTGATAGCGGACTGCGCGCAATGGCTTTACTGATTGGTCATCGGTCTGATGATTCAAGAATCGTCGGGCCAAAGCAGCCGGACGTTACGCGTTGCATTTGTGAATGTGCGGTTCAGTGGCGAAGACGATCACGCTATTGGAGCGACATGGTACGCCGCCGATACGGCGGATACAGAAAAATGGGTCAATCGCGAACTTAACAAGCTGTTGCGCAAGCATGCGCATAAAGGTGTAGTTAACGTCGAGGGCAATAGCGGGCGGATTTCCGCTAACTACTACTGGACGGATGCTGCGCTAGCGAGCGGCAAGAACTGGCACCGGTATCTTGGAACTGGTGTTCGCAAAGAGGCCAACAAAGACCCAGGTTATCGGCCGAAGCCGGATTGAAGCAGAGGCCGCGACAGCGGCCCTTGCTGTTTCTGGGAGGCGATGCACATCCGGCTGTCGGCAGCGAGAATCCGATTCCGTGCCGGGGCTCCGTCGGCACAAGCTCTCTGCAAGGCCGTGCAGCACAACCCGACAGGCCTTAGCGTGCAGTATTTTCCGTTTTCTGAAGTCACCCCCATTACACCGCCCCATCCCCGGCTCCTTTACGCCGCTCATCGACATGCCGGGTCGGCAATGCGGCGAGCCCGCGCACCGCCGCCGCGTTCTCGGCGCCGTCCTCGCTGCTGTCCGTGATCTCGTCCAGCGCCCGGTTGTTGGTGTACGGCCCGAACACGCCTATCGACACCATCACGATCAGCATGCTGCCGCCGATCAGCACGAACACCGCGGACACCCCGGCGCGTTCGAGCAGCAGCGCGACGATGAAACTGCTCGCGATTCCCGTCAGGCGGCCGATCGAATGCACGAAACCGAGCGCCCGCCCGCGGATCTCGGTCGGAAACACTTCCGACTGATACGCGGTGCCGTTGCTTGCGAGTACCGTGTTGGACAGCGTGACGAGCAGGCCGAACGCGATCACGAACGGCGCCTGCGCCGACATCGCAAACGCGGTGCCGAACAGCGCGACGCCGAACGCCGACGCGACGATCAGCCACTTGCGCTCGATCCGGTCGGCGAGCAGGCCGGCGACGAACGGCGACACCGGATACGCGAACGCGATCACGAACGCATACCAGAGGCTCTTCGTGACGGTCGCGCCCTGCGCGGCGAGCAGCGTCGGCAGCCACTGGCTGAAGCCGAAGAAGCCGATGCTCAGGAATGCGTTGAACACGATCAACATCGCCGTGCGGCCGCGATGCTGCGTATCCCACATCGACGGCGCGCGCCGCGCGGCCGGTGTTGCGACGGCTGGCATCCGGACCGCGGGCAGCGGCCGGCCGGATTCCCGCTCGACCGCCTGCTCGAGCCGCTGCAGCACGGCTTCGGCCTCGGCCTCGCGGCCGGTGCGGGCGAGCCAGCGCGGCGACTCCGGCAGCCGCGACTGCAGCCACCAGACGACGACCGCGCCGCCGCCGCCGAGCAGCACGACCCAGCGCCACCCGGACATGCCCAGCGGATCGTGCGGCACCCACAGCCACGACACCAGCGCGAGCACCGGCATCGCGAGATAGCCGACCGCGAAGCACAGCGCGAACGCACGGCCGCGCACGGCCTTCGGCACCAGCTCGGTCAGGAACGCGCCGATCGTGATCAGCTCCGCGCCGATGCCGCAGCCCGCGATGAAGCGGCACACGAGAATGCCGAGCGCGTGGGTCTGCACGCACATCGCAAGGCTCCCCGCCGTGTAGAGCAGCAACGCGCCGGTGAACAGCGCGCGCCGCCCGAAGCGGTCCGCGAGGCGCGACACGAACATCTCGCCGACGAACAGCCCGGCGAACGTCGCCGCGCCGAGCGCGCCCTGGTCCGACATGCCGAGCACGCCGTGCGAGCCCGCGTGAAAGATGCCGTCGCGGATCAGCCCCGGCGGCAGGTAGGTCATCTGGAACAGGTCGTAGACCTCGAAAAACCCGCCGACGCTCAGGAACAGCACGAGCATCCAGATGCTGGCCGTCGCGGGCAGGCGGTCGATGCGCGCGGCAATCGACGCCGCATGGGAATGGGACATGGCGACTCCTCGATGATCCGCCCGCGCGGCCTGCGCGAAGCGGCGGACCGAGCGCCGGCGCGGGGTGCGCGCGGCGCCGGCGTTCATACGGTGGCGACCGGATTGACCGGCGACCCGACAAGCCCGCGCAGGTGCAGCGGCGGCGCGGTCAGCAGGAAGCGGTTGCGCCGGTGCGCGCGCAACCAGTCGGCGAGCGGCGTCAGGTGCCACAGCTCGCCGAGATGAATGCCGAGCTTGAACAGGCACAGCTCGTGCAGCGGCATCAGCGCGCCGGGCCGCTCGCGCGCCGACGCATGGCGCGGGCGCTCCTCGACCGCGTGGTTGTCCGCTGCGAGCGCGGCGAGCCCCGATGCGTCGATCCATTCGAGCAGGCGCGGGTCGTTGCCGTCCAGCACGCAGCACACGTCCGGCGCGGCCTGCTCGCCGCGCGCGTCGGCGTCGAGCAGGCGATCGGCGAAGCCCGTATGCACGCACACGATGTCGCCGCGCTCGACGACCACGTCGTCCTCGCGCAGCACCGCCATCCATTCCGCGTAGCCGATCTTGCGCCGCTCGTCGCCGAAGTGGCGGCGCAGGTCGACCAGCACGCCGCGCCCCTGCACGCCGGTTTGCGCCATCACCTCGATGCCGAGCGCACGCGCGCCGCCGCGCGGCGCGCCCGCTTCGGGCACCTGGATGTGCTCGTCCATCCGGTAGCCGTTGTAGAACACGCGGACTCGCTCGCCGTCGCCCGCCGGATCGAACAGCGAGCCGACGTGCGACAGCGCATCCCATTGCGTCGAGAACTGCGAGTGCATGCAGAACGAATCGTCGCAGACCACGTCGGTTGCGTTCGCAACCTGCTCGTCCGCCCGATAGCCGAAGTACGGCTGGTCGCCGAGCAGCGCCGGCATGATCGCCGGCGGCCGGCGCCGCGCGTTCAGTCCGCCGCCGCGCGGCACGTCGAGCGGCAGGCTCAGCGAAAACACGCGGCCTTCGCGCACCTCCGCGACGCCGCGCAGCACCGCGTCGGCCGTCAGCCAGTTCAAGCGCCCTTTCTGATCGTCCGGGCCAAAATCCCCCCAGTTCGAGCCGGGCGGCCGATGGGTCCAGCGTGGCTTCATGGTGTCTCCTCCATGCAATGTCCAGGGTGCGGCGGCCGTGCTTCGCGGCCGCGTCGCACGTCGCGCCTAGCGCGTGCGGATCACGCCCAGCCCGGCGAGCCGCTCGTATTCGCGTTCGCCGAGCAGCGGCAGCAGAATCTCGCGATTGTTCTCGCCGAGCGCGGGCGCCGGCCGGCGGAACGTGCCGGGCGTGGCCGACAGGCGCGGCGTGATGTTGTGCATCGGCAGGCTGCCGACGTCGTCGTCCGGCAGCTCGACGAGCGCCTCGCGATCGATCACGTAGTGATCCTTAACGATCTGCGCGATGTCCTGGATCGGCCCGACCGTCACGCCGGCTTCCTCGAAGAACGCGAGATTGGCGTCGAGATCGCGCGCGACGATGAATTCGCCGACGATCGCATCGAGCGCCTCCGCGTGCTGCACGCGCTGCACGTTGGTCGCGTAGCGCGGATCGTCGATCAGGTCCGCGCGGCCGATCGCGCGGAACAGCCGCTCGGCCATCGCCTGCGTCGAGCTCGACAGGCACAGCCACTTGCCGTCGCCGGTGCGATACGCGTTGCGCGGCGCGGTGTTCGACGAGCGGCTGCCGGTGCGCGCCTTGATCTCGCCGGTCATCACGTAGTTCGCGGCGGCCGGACCGAGGATCGACAGCAGCGGTTCGAACAGCGACACGTCGATCACCTGCCCCGCCGCGCCGTGCGCGTCGCGCGCATGCAGCGCGACCAGCACGGCGATCGCGCCGGACAGCCCGGCCGTCATGTCGCCGAGGAACATCGGCGGCAGCACCGGCTCGCGATCGGCGAAGCCGTTGATCGCCGCGAACCCCGCATACCCTTCCGCGAGCGTGCCGAAGCCCGGCTTGTGGCGGTACGGCCCCGTCTGCCCCCAGCCGGAGATCCGCGCGATCACCAGCTCGGGACGGATCGCGAGCAGGTCGTCCGGGCCGAGCCCCATCTTCTCGGCGACACCGGGCTTGAAGCTCTCGACGAACACGTCCGCGTCGCGCACCAGCCGGCGGACGATGTCGATCCCCTCGGGCGCGCGCAGGTCGACGCATACGCTGCGCTTGTTGCGCCCGTACACCTTCCAGTTCGTGCTGATCCCGCCCGCGCCGACCGCGCGCAGCGTATCGCCGCGCTCGCTCTCGACCTTCACGACGTCCGCGCCGAAATCGGCGAGCTGCACGCTCAGCATGTTGCCTGCCATCAGGCGCGACAGGTCGACGACGCGCACGCCCGCGAGCGGCCCCTGCGCGCCGGCGTCGAACGGTTTCGGATGGATCGGGCCGGTGGACGCGCGACGGCGCGCGCCGGCCGCGTGAGCGGCCTGCGGGTCGGGAACGAACATGCTTGTCTCCTGGTTGGTGTGTGTGTCGTTCGATGCGGACTTCGAAGTGCGCGCGCTCGGTCGCGCACGACGCTACTCGAGCAGCACGCCGAGCTGGTCGGCCGCGCGGAACGCCGCGCTCGCGGCGGGCAGATCGCCGCCCAGCGCATGCGTCAGCTCGGCGGCGGCCGCCTGCACGCGCGGCAGGTAATCGGCCAGTACCTTCTTGTTGAAGCGATAGCGCGGCACGCCGAGCGAGATCGCGCCGCTCAGCACGCGGCCGACGCCGAACGCCGGGCACGCGATCGCCGCGCTTTCCGGGTCGCGCTCGGCGATCGACACCGCGTAGCCCTGCCCGGCCGTCTTCTCGTAGTCGCCGCCGCGCGTGCCGCTGAACGCGAGCAGTACGCGCCCGGCCGCGCCGACGTCGAGCGGGAAGCGGTCGCCCTCGCGCAGATGCGTGCGCACCGAGCGCTGCGCCTGGATGCGGAACAGGCACACGCGCTGGTCGCCTTCGCGCACGTAGAACGCGGCCGTCTCGCCGGTTTCCGCCGACAGCTTCGACAGGATCGGCATCACGTACTCGCGCAGCTGGAACGACTCGCGATACATCATCCCGAGCTGGAACACGGCGGGCCCCAGCACGTAGCGCCCGTCCGGCAGGCGCTTGATGAAGCGGAACTGCTCGAGCGACTCGAACATCCGCAACAGCGTGCTCATGTTGAGCCCCGTCTCTTCGCTGACCTGCGCGAGCATCAGCCCGCCGGGCGCGTTGCCGAACGCCAGCAGCGCGGTCAGCGCGCGGTTGACCGCGGCCACGCCGCCCTCTGCCTGATTGCTTGTCTCCACCTTGCTCATGTCCACCTCGTGCGATGCCGGCAGCGTCACGAGGCGACGCGGCGGCCGGCATCCGAAAAATGAAAGTCACTTTCATTATACGCAGATCATCGATGACATCAACATGAATCCGCGCGGCTTCGGTCGCTCATCTTCTTACAACCGCCTTTGAAACTAGGCGTTAACGATAATCTTGACGAATGCCCTCATCCATCACAAAAATGAAAGTGACTTTCATTTTTAGAGATCACCGATGAATTCGTCGCCTCAACCCGTCTGGCGTTCGCTGCTGTACGTCCCCGCCCACGTCCCCCGCTTCGTCACATCGGCCCCCGCGAGCGACGCCGATGCACTGATCCTCGATCTCGAGGACAGCGTCCCGCCCGCGTGCAAGGAGGCCGCCCGCGACGGGCTGGCCGACACCGTGCCGGCGCTGCGCGCGCCGGGCCGCGACGTGCTGGTGCGCGCCAACGGCCCGCTCGACCTGCTGGTGCCCGACCTGCGCGCGGCCGTCCGGGCCGGCGTGGACGGCGTCGTGCTGCCGAAGGTGCGCGGCGGCTCGCACGTCGAGGCGATCGACGAACTGCTGGCCACGCTCGAGGAGGAAACCGGCGTGCCGCCCGGCGGCACGCGGATCGTCGCGATCGTCGAAACGCCGCGCGCGTTCCAGTCGATGGACCGGATCGCGCGGGCATCGCCGCGCGTCGTCGCGATGATGCTGGGCGGCGGCGACTTCGCGCTGAACTGCGAAAGCGGCGCGGGCGCCGACGTGCTGCGCGTGCCGAAGCAACTGCTGATCATCGCCGCGCGCGCCGCCGGCATCCTGCCGCTCGGCCTCATCGGCGGCCTCGACGAACTGCGCGATCTCGACGCATTCGAGCGCCTCGCGCGCGCGTCCGCGGAGCTCGGCTATGCGGGCGCGACCTGCATCCATCCACGGCAGGTCGGCGCGCTCAACCGCGCGTTCCGGCCCGACGACGACGCGGTGCGCGACGCGAACGCCGTGCTGGCCGCCTACGACGACGCGCGCGCGAACGGGCGCGGCGCGCTGCGCGTCGACGGCAGGATGGTCGACGCGCCCGGCGTCGCCCGCGCGAAGCGCGTGCTCGCACGTCACGCGGCCGTGCAGGCGCGTGCCGACGGCGCGCCCCGGTGATGCGCGTGCCGACGGCGCGCCCCGGTGATGCGCGCGCCGCCCTTCATCGCCGTGCTTCATCCCTGCGCACGCGCGCGTCGCGCGGTGCACGCGTGCGTTCCACCGCGCCGCTGCCCGTTCGCCGCCCGGCCCGGATAGCGTCGCCCCGCAGCACCGCCGCACCGCTCGACCGGCGCGGCGCCGCATTCGAATAAATAACAAACCCTGGAAGGAGACAAGCCATGGGCAAGCGGATGTCCGCACTGTGCGGACTGGGCCTCGTATCGGCCGGCGCCTGCGCGCAGAGCACGATCACGCTGTATGGCGTGGCCGACATCTATACGGAATTCCTCACCCACCAGGCCACGCCCGGCGACAAGTCGTCGGCATCGCTCGTGCGGATGGCGTCGGGCGGCAAGAGCGGCTCGCGCTGGGGCCTGAAGGGCGTCGAGGAACTCGGCGGCGGCTGGCAGGCCGCGTTCCGGCTCGAAAGCGGCATCAACCTGAACAACGGTACCGGCACCGGCGCGGGCGGCTTCGACCGCTCCGCGTGGGTCGGGCTGCAGCACGAGCGCTGGGGAGCGCTGCGGCTCGGCCACCAGTACTCGACGCTGTTCGACGTCATGGAGCGCTATTCGCCGACGGGCGCGTACTCGACGCTGTACGAGCCGGCCGGCGCGATCGTCGGCGTCAACTTCCGCGAGAACAACGTCGCCAAGTACCTGGCGAAGATCGGCTCGCTGACGCTCGAAACGCACTATTCGTTCGGCGGCACGCCCGGCGCGTTCCAGTCGAACGCAGCCTACGGCGCCGGCTTCGACTATGCCGGCGGCGCCTTCTCGTTCGCCGCCGCGTTCGACGACGTCAACACGCCGCAGCCGGGCGGCTTCGCGCATTTCCGCCGCTACGCCGCCGCCGCGATCGTGTCCGTCGACCGCGCGCAGCTGCTGGCCGGCGTCACGCACGGCCAGAGCGGCGTCGCCACGCCGTCGGTCGTGACGAACTACACGTTCTGGTGGGCCGGCGTGCGCTACATGATCACGCCTTACCTGCAGGCGATCGGCGCGTTCTATTACGAGGACATCCGTGCGCAGAATCCGCCGAACGCGCAGACGCCCGCGCCGCACCCGGCCAACCCGCAGCAGGTCACGCTGCAGCTGAACTACTTCCTGTCGAAAGCCGTCACGCTGTACCTGGCGGGAGGCTACGCGCGCCGCGCCGCGCTCGATTTCGACAATTACAACTACAACTTCCTCCATTACTCGCTGGCCGCCGACCGCGCCGGCAGCGCGGGCGCCGCACTCGGCCTGCGCAAGCTGTTCTGAGCTCGCCTCTCCCCCAGTTTCAGGAACCTTCGGAGTCATCGCACCATGAACCGCCGCCACTTTCTTTCCACGCTGACCGGCGCGGCGCTCGCGCTGCCGCTCGCCCATGCCCGCGCCGGCGCGCTGCCGGCCGCCGGCGTCACCGCCGGCCGCCCGGATCTCGCGCAACAGCTCGCCGACTACGCGGCCGGGCTGCAGTATCGCGACCTCGACGCCGCGACCATCGAGACGATCAAGGCGCATTTGATCGATGCGCTCGGCTGCGCGATCGCCGCGCACGACGAACGCCCGGTGCGGATCGCGCGCGACGCGGCTCTCGCGTCGCCGGGCGGCGTGTCGACGATCGTCGGCACGAGCCGGCGCACGAGCCCCGATCTCGCCGCATTCGCGACCGGCACCGCGCTGCGCTACTACGATTTCAACGACGCGTACGCCGGCAAGGAGACCGGCCATCCGAGCGACAACATGTCCGCGTGCCTCGCAGTCGCCGAAGCGCAGCATGCGAACGGCCGCGACCTGATCCTGTCGATCGCGATCGCGTACGAGATCGCGTGCCGGCTGATGGACGCCGCCGCGATCAGCCCGCGCGGCTGGGATCACACGTGCTACAGCCTGCCCGCCGTCGCGCTCGCCGCCGGCAAGCTGATGCGCATGCCCGCGCCGCAACTGGTGCAGGCGGTGAACCTGTCGATCAACAGCCATCTCGCGCTGAACCAGACGCGCGTCCAGCAACTGTCGAACTGGAAGGCGCTCGCCGATGCGGACGCGGCGCGCAACGCGGTGTTCTCGACGCAGCTCGCGCGCGCCGGGTTGACCGGCCCGTCACCGATCTTCGAAGGCATGGCGGGGTTCTTTCCGCAGGTGTCCGGGCCGTTCGCCGTCGACACGCGCGAATTCGGCGGGCGCGGCGGCGCGTTCCGGATCGGCAAGTGCTTCGTGAAGTTCTATCCCGCGCAAGGCCTCACGCAAACCGCGATTCCGGCCGCGCTCGACGTCGCCGCGCAGGTCGGCGACCTGCGCCGCATCCGGCGCATCGAGATCCACACGACCGAAGTGGGCTACGTGACGGCCGGCCGCGACCGCGAAAAATGGGCGCCGTCGACCCACGAGACCGCCGATCACAGCCTGCCGTATATCGTCGCGCGTGCGATGCTCGACGGCGACATCACGACCGAGAGCTACCGGCACGACGCGCTGCGCGATCCGGCGCTGCGCGCGCTGATCGAGCGGATCACCGTGCACGAAGACCCGGCGCTGACCGCCCGCTATCCGGCGCAGGCGCCGAACCGGGTGACGGCCGTGTGCGAAGACGGCACGACCTGCACGAAGCAGGTGGACGACCTGCCCGGCTCGCCGACGCGGCCGATGCGGCGCGACGACTACGACGCGAAGTTCACGAAGAACTGCCGGCGGCACTGGAGCCCGACGCAGATCCGCGCGGCGCTCGATTACCTGTGGCGGCTCGACGAGCAGCCCGACGTCGCCGCGCTGCCGCCGCTGCTCGTCGTCGGCCGCCCCGTGTGAACGGCCCTGGGGCGGCTCACGCTAAGCCTCCGCCGCGACGCCGTGCCGCTCGAGCGCTTCCGCGACCTCGACGATGCGGCCGCGCAGCCACGCATGCGCGTTGCTGCCGTCATAGCGGCGGTGCCAGTACAGCGACCAAGCGACGGGCTCCATCGCGAGCGGCAGCTCGCGGATCACGAGCCGCGCATCGTCGAGGCTCACCGCATGCCGCTCCGACATGATCACCGCGTACGGCAGCGCATCCAGCATGTTCGGCACGACGAGCCAGTGCGGCACGTTGAGCGCGATGCGCCGCGTGCAGTTCATGTTCGCGAGCAGGTTGTCGACCAGGCTGTGGTCGACCGGGTTGATCGTCACGTTGAGGAAGTCGAGCGCGAGGAACCGTTCGAGCGTCAGCGGCCTGCCCGCGTCCGGATGGCTGCGGCTCATCACGCAGACCATCCGGTCATGAAACACGGTTTGCGACGACAGGGTGCCCGAATGTTCGAGGCCCGCGCTGACCGCCAGGTCGAGCAGCCCCGATTCGAGCGCGTCGGCGGTCTTGGCGGCGCTCATGTGCACGACGTCCATGCCGATATTCGGGCTGGTCAGGCGCATGCAGCGCAGCAGGGCCGGCAGCAAAAGCAATTCGGTGAGATCCGACATGCGCACCGTAAAATGGCGCTCGGACGTAAAAGGATTGAATTGATAATCCGATTCAAATAATTCCTCGATTTGTTGCATGATTTGTCGAATCGGCATGGCCAGCGCCTGCGCGCGCGGTGTCAATTCCATGCCGACCGCGGTGCGCGCCAGGATCTCGTCCTTGAACACGAACCGCAGCCGCGCCAGCGCGTTGCTGACGGCCGGCTGCGTGAGGCCGACCTTCTGGCCGGCCCGCGTGACCTGTTTCTCCGTCAGCAGCGCATCGAGTATGACCAGCAGGTTCAAATCGATCGAACGTAGATTCATGTTTGCGACCATCCACTAAACAGGTTAATCACCGCCTCCGATCACGATTGCGAAATTCCGCAATCGGAGCAATCCCCTGATATTTAGTGCAATGCACAAGAATAGTCCAATCTTGACTTGTCGATATTTTTTGGATAACGGACGATATTATTTATGGTTTTAAATTAAATTGCCCGTTTCGCGTCGATTCTTCTGAATACCTTGTCAATCGGCAATTGAATTCGCATTTTGCGCAAGCCGGTCGCGCTGCAAAAAAAGTGCGGGCGGCCGCCGCCACGGCCGCCCGCACGCTCAAACGGTCGCGACAGGATTCGCCGGCGCGCCGACCAGCCCGCGGATATGCAGCGGCGGCGCGGTCAGCAGAAACCGGTTCCGGTCGTGCGCATGCAGCCAGTTCGCGAGCGGCGTCAGGTGCCACAGCTCGCCGAGGTGAATGCCGAGCTTGAACAGGCACAGCTCGTGCAACGGCATCAGTGCGCCCGGTTGCGCGAGCGGCTGCGCATGCTGCGGACGTTCCTCGATCGCGTGGTTGTCGGCCACGAGCGCGGCCAGCCCCGATTCGTCGATCCATTGCAGCAGCCGCACATCGCTGCTGTCCAGCACGCACGCGCTCGCGACCGTCGCGGGCGATCCGCCGTCGTCGTTCAGCAGCAGATCCGCGAAGCCGGTGTGAAGGCAGACGATGTCGCCGCGCTCGACCTGCACGCGGTCCGCGTCCATCACCTGCATCAGCTGCGCGAAGCCGACCTTCGTGCGCGCGTCGCCGAAATGACGCCGCAGGTCGATCAGCACGCCGCGCCCCTGCACGCCCGTCTGCGCCATCACCTCGATGCCGAGCGCGCGCGCGCCGCCCGTCGTGTCGCCTTCCTGCGGCACCCGCAGATGCTCGCCCATCCGGAAACCGTTGTAGAACACGATTTCAGGCACGCCGTCGCCGTCCGCGTCGAACAGGCCGCCCACGTGCGACAGGCCGTCCCACTGCGTCGAGAACTGCGAGTGCATGCAGAACGAATCGTCGCAAACCACGTCGGTTGCGTTCGCAACCTGTTCGTCCGCGCGATAGCCGAAGTACGGCTTGCCGCCGAGCAGCGCCGGCATGATCGCCGGCGGCCGGCGCCGCGCGTTCAGCCCGCCGCCGCGCGGCACGTCGAGCGGCAGGCTCAGCGAGAACGACAGCCCTTCCCGAACCTCGGCTGCGCCCTGCCGCACCTTGTCCGGCGTCAGCCAGTTCAGCCGCCCCTTCTGGTCGTCGGGACCGAAATCGCCCCAGTTCGAGCCGGGCGGCCGCTTTTTCCAGCGGGGTGCATTCAAGATCGGTGTCCTCCTTCAGTACCTGACGTCAGCGCCGCAAGCGCGTCGAGCGGCGCATCGTCGGCGAGCGCCTGCACCGCGTCGCGCAGTGCGAGCGCGCTCCCCGTGCCGAGCGCCGAACTAGCCGCGAGCACGAATTTCGCGGTGAGCTCCTGTTCGGTCAGCGGCCGCGAATTCGTGCCCTTGCTCGACTCGATCCGCGCCTCACGCACCTGCCCGTCGCGCAGCTCGACGCGCAGCACGGCCGGCAGGAAAGTCGGGAAGCGTGCGTCGCACCACGGATCGGCCACGCAGCGCACCTTCGCGGCCAGCGCGCGCCGTGCGGGGTCCTGCGCAAGCGCATCGCCGAAATCGTCGAACCAGACGCCGAGCCCGCCGCCGCCGAGCAGCGCCGCCGCAACCGTGTACGGCCCCGAGAACGCGGCCGCATAACCGTTCGGCGGATTCGCCTTCAGCTCCGCCGGCTCGCCGATCGTGCGCAGCGTCGACGTCGCGACCCGCAGCTCGGCCGACACCACGTCGTCCGCCGTCACGCCTTGCGCCTTCAGTTGCAGCGCCGCGTCGATGCCCGGATGCGTGAAGTGGTTGCACGGATACGGCTTGAAGATGATCCGGCTCGTCTCCCATTCGTCGCCCAGGTCGCGCAGCACCGCGTCGACGTCGGCGAGGTCGCCGCACCACGCGTGGAAGAAGCCGAAGCGGCCTTCGAGCGCGGTCGGCGGCGCGGTCACGCCCGCGCCTGCCAGTTCCGCCGCGCTCACGCCCGCGTGCGCCGCCCAGCCGCAGTGGATCCGCTTCACCGAGCCGCCGGTGCGGTTCGCTTCGAGCAGGCCCGCGCCCATGCTCGCGGCAATGCCGAGCGCCGCCGCGATCTGCGCGGCGTCGAGCCCGAACAGCATCGCCGCGGCCGCCGCCGCGCCGACCGTGCCGCAGATCGACGTCGCGTGCTGGCCGCGCTCGAAGAACACCGAATTGCCGAGCCGCTCGTTGTACGCGGCGACCCCGAGCCGGATGCATACCTCGGTGCCGACCGTGATCGCATCGAGCAGCGCCGCGCCCGACGCGCCGCTCGCCTGCGCGGCGGCGAGCGCGGCCGGAATCACTGACGCGCTCGGGTGCAGCACCGACAGCATGTGCGAATCGTCGAAGTCCATCGCATGCGCGAGCGTGCCGTTGACGAGCGCGGCGCTCGCGGCCGGCAGCCGGTCGGGCGCGCCGATCACGCTCGCCGGGCCGGTGCCGGCCCAGCGCCGCGCGACCTGCAGCACCGACTGCGCGACCGGTTCGTCGTGCGCGATCAGGCTGTTGCCGACCACGTCGAGCACGCGCGCGGCGGCCTCGACGCGCAGCCTGCGATCCAGCCCTTCGGCGCGCACCTCCGCCGCGAAGCGGCCGAGCGCGCCGACGATGCCGTCGGGCGGCGCGGGCCGGTTCGGTGCGGTCGTATCGGCGGCCGCCGCCTGCGCGGAAAGCGTCTCGGGTGTGCTCATGCCAGTGCTCCACTGAGTCGAAGATTGTTCGCGAGCGCGAGCGTCACGCGCGCGTTGGCGATCAGCGGCGGCGCGACCACGCGGCCGTCCGGCAGCACGAACACCGACGACGCCGAGGCCTTGCCCGCCGCCGCATCGACCGCCTCGAGCACGCGCTCGGCCGCGCGGATCTCGTCGTCCGACGGCGTGAACACCTCGTTGATCACCGAAAGCTGCGACGGATGAATCGCGAAGCGGCCGACGAACCCCATCGATTTCGCGCGCAGCGTCGATTCCTTCAGACCGTCGAGATCGGGCAGCGTGTGATAGACGGTCTGGATCGGCCCGTTCAGCCCCGCCGCACGCGACGCGACCACGCAGCGCGCGCGGCACACCTCGAGCGTGAAGTTGTCGACGCCGATCTGCAGGTCCGCGCGCAGGTCGCTCTCGCCGAGCCCGATCCGATCGAGCCGCGGCGACGCGGTCGCGAGCTGGTAAGCCGTCTCGACGCCATACGCCGACTCGATCAGGATCTGGATGCCCGCCTCGCAGCCGAGCGCGTCGAGCCAGCCCGCCACTTCCTGGATATGCTGCGGCAGGTCGCATTTCGGCAGGCGCAGCGCCTGCAGCGCGGGCTGCGCGATCGCGTCGACGTCGTCGCGGCACCACGGGCTGCCGATCGGGTTGATCCGCACGTACGTCGGCTTCGGCGGACCTTCCGCGAGAATCGCGGCGGCCGCCTCGCGTGCTTCGGCCTTGTGGCTGGCCGGCACGGCATCCTCGAGGTCGAGCACGACGGCGTCGGCTTCGCTTGCATACGCCTTCTCGACCACCTGCGCCTTGTGCGCGGGCACGTAGAGGTAACTGCGGTAAGTTGCGCTGGTTTTCATAGAATGCCCCGTTCGGTCAAATCGGCGATCTCGCGCCGCTCCAGTCCCAATGCGCCGAATACTTCGTCGTTGTGCGTGCCGCGCGCAGGCCCGCCCCAGCGGATCGCGCCGGGCGTGTCGGACAGCCGGAACGGCACGTTGTGCGTGCGGAACGCGCCGAGCTCCGCGTCGGGCACCGATACGATCGAGCCGAGCGCCGCGTACTGCGGATCGCGCAGCACGTCGGCGACGTCGTAGATCGGCGCGACCGCCGCCTGCGCGCGCTCGAATTCGGCGATCACGTCGTCGCGCGTGCGCTGCCCGATCCAGCCGCCGACCGCCGCATCCAGCTCGTCCGCATGCTTCGCGCGCTCGGCGCCGTTCGCGAACCACGGTTCGTCGATCAGGTCCGCGCGGCCGACGAGACGCATCACGCGCTCGGCAATGCTGTGCGCCGACGTCGACAGCGCGACCCACTTGCCGTCCGACGTGCGGTAGACGCCGCGCGGCGAATTGTTCGGCGAACGATTGCCAGTGCGCTCGGGCACCCGGCCCGTCTGGTCGTAGCTCGCGACCTGCGCGCCCATCGCCGCGAGCATCGTCTCGATGATCGCGAGATCGACGACCTGGCCGCGCCCGGTGCGCTCGCGCGCCTTCAGCGCGGTCATGATCGCGAACGCGGCGGTCAGCCCCGCGACCGTGTCGGCGAGCGGAAACGACGGCAGCAGCGGCGGCCCGTCCGCCTCGCCGGTGATCGACGCGAGCCCGCTCATCGCCTCGGCCAGCGTGCCGAAGCCCGGGCGGCTCGCATACGGGCCGAACTGGCCGAAGCCCGTCACCCGCACGAGCACGAGCCGCGGGTTGAGCGCGGACAGCACGTCGTAGCCGAGCCCCCAGCGTTCGAGCGTGCCGGGCCGGAAATTCTCGACGACCACGTCCGCCTGCGCCGCCAGCTCGCGGAAGATCCGCTGGCCGTCGGCCGTGCCGAGATTCAGCGTGACCGCCCGCTTGTTGCGCGCGAGCACCTTCCACCACAACGGCACGTCGTCGCGGCGCGCGCCGTACTTGCGCGCCGGATCGCCGTCCGGATGCTCGATCTTGATCACGTCGGCGCCGTAGTCCGCGAGCATCGTCGCCGCGAGCGGGCCCGCGAACAGCGTCGCGGCGTCGATCACGCGAATGCCGTCGAGCGGCGCCGGTCTGGAGGCGTCCGACGCCGCGCCGGCGTCGACATCCCCGATTTCCACAGTGGCCATGCCGATCTCCAGTCAGATGGATTGCACGGCGCGCCGTGCGCCGACATCGTCTGCATGACTAATCGTCGTGCAGCGATGCGGGCGCGGCGCGCGACCTGCCGCTCAGACGGCATTGATCCGGTAGATCGGGAAATACGTCTGGATCTTCCCGTTCAGGTAGTCGGACGCGAGCTTCGGCACCTCGTCGAAATCGAAGATCTCGGTCGGCTCCTGGCCGATCCAGCCGCTCGTTTCCTGGAAGTCGCGGATCGTGATGCTGTCGTCGTAGCGCCACGCATGCGTGTGGATGTGCAGGCGGCGGTTGATGCATTCCGTCGCGCGCAGGTTCCACAGGCGCATCCCGGTCTTCCAGCCGACCGTCGTGACGATGCCGGTGCGGCCGACCACGCGCATCGTCGCGCGATACAGCGCGCCGCCGAGGTTGTCGAGGAAGATCGCGACGCCGCGGCCGCCGCTCAGTTCCGCGATCGTCTCCGCGAACACGCGCTCCGACTCGCGATAGCTCGCCTGGTACTCGGGATCGGTCTTGTAGCGCTCGTCGTCATACGCGAGATTCGCGAACTTGCGACGATCGACCGGCGTGATGCCGAGCTTCGCGAGCTCCTCGAGGCGCCGGTCGTTGCTCGCCGTCATCGCGACGCGAAAGCCTTCGCGCTTCGCGAGCTGCAGCTCGGCGAGCGTCGTGCCGCCGCCCCAGCCGAATACCAGGTAGTCGGCCGGATCGACGTCCGGCAGCTGCGAGCGCCAGCACGCCGACGCCACCTTCCAGTTGTCCCACGCGGTGAAGTAGCGGCCGTACGTCGCCCATTGCAGCAGCGAATGCCGGCTGTCGGTCGGCACCGCCACGAGGTTGTCGGCGCGCATCTTGGTCCGCTGCGCCATCACGCCAATCGTGCCCGGCGCGTCGTACGCATAGACGAGCTCGGCGAACCCGTATTCGTCGCGCTTGCCGAACGGCATCACCATGCAGATCTCGCCTTCCTTCAGCGTCTTCACGCCGGTGCCGCGCTCGACGATGCGCACCAGCGCACCGTTGCCGAGCACGATCTTGTCCTCGCGGCGCTGCCGGCAGATGTCGACCGGATTGCGCGACAGCGCGTGGTCGAGGTTCGCTTCCCACGATCCGTACAGCGGCTCGACCAACACCTCGTCGGCTTCCAGATCGGAGAATTCGAAGGTTTCGCGACGCAGCTCGCCCGCCACGGGCGCCTGCTTCCTGCTCGGTTCCGGTCCTGCGTAGAGAACCCATGCATCGGTCTTGATCATCGTCATGCCTCGGTAAATGACTCTGTATGAATGTGCACGCCGAACACGCCGCTTCGTTCAGCGCGAATACGCCTGCTCCAGTGCCGCCTCCACGTCGGCCGTCGCGGCGACCTGCCCGAGCTTCGGGAAGATCTGCGTCAGCGCGAAGTGCTGCGCGTCGGCGGACGACGTGCTGACCGCGTCGCTCACGACGACGACGTTGTAGTTGTTCTCGTATGCCTGGCGCGCCGTCGATTCGACGCCGATGTTGGTCGCGATCCCGGTCAGCACGATGTCCGTGATGCCGCGCCGGCGCAGCTGCACGTCGAGGTCGGTGCCGGTGAACGCGCCCCACTGGTGCTTCGTCACGACGATGTCCGACGGCCCCACGCCGAGCGCCGGCGCGAACGCGCTCCATTCGGGATCGAGATTCGGCGGCGCCGACGGCGCATCCGTCCTGACCTTCAGCGCCACGCCGCCGTCCGGCTGATAGCTCGTGTGCACGTAGATGACGGGCAGCTGCAGCGCGCGGAACGCGGTCGCGAGCTCGACCGTCTTCGCCACGACCTGCGCGCCGGTGTAGGGCACGACCGGCAGCGACACGATGCCGTTCTGCAGATCGATTGCGACCAGCGCGACCGTGCGATTGAGCGTCGGAATGGACATGGTGAAACCTCACTTCTGTTGGGAGATGGAAGAAGCGGCGGCATCCAGGTGCCGGCTCGATGCCGCGTTGAGCAGCAGCAGCACGCTGACGACCGCCAGGACGATGGCCAGCTCGCGCAGGCCGCGATCGCTCGCCGGATGGCCGAGCGCCAGCCCGACGAGCGCAAACGACAAGCTGCCGCCGACATACTGCGCGGTGCGGTACAGCCCCGAGGCCGTGCCGATCCGGTCGTGCGGCGCGCTCTGGTAGAGCGCCGCCTGGTTGCCGAGATTGTTGAAGCCGTTCGGCACGCCGAACACGATCGACAGCAGCACGATCGACCAGACCGGCATCGCGCTGGTGAGGAGGCTCATCACGACGCTGCCGATGCACAGCATCGCGGAGCCGATGATCAGCACCGGCCGCGAGCCGTGACGGTGCGCGACGCGGGTCGCGAGCATCGTCGCCAGCGTGCCGACCGCGGCGATCGGCAGCATCACGAGGCCGGCGTCGGCGGCGGACAGGCGCTTGGCTTCCTGCAGCCATATCGGCAGCGCATAGAAGATCGCGTAGAACACCGCGTAGGTGCCGACGCAGCGCAGGTACGTGCTCGTGAGCGCGCGGTTGTCGCTCAGCATGCGGATGTCGATCAGCGGCGTCGCGGCCAGCCGCTCGCGCCGGACCAGCAACGGGCACAGCACCAGCGTCGCGACGAGCAGCAGCCAGTCGGGCTCGCGCGACACCGATTGCAGGAACAGCAGCAGGCTCGTGAGCGTCAGGACGAACAGCACGACGCCGGGCAGGTCCAGCTCCTTCAGCGTGCCCCGCAGCGTGCGGCGTTGCCGCGCGCCGCGCGGGACGACGTCGGCCGGAATCCACAGCCACGCGAGCACGAAGGCCAGCAGCACGATCGGCACGTTGATCCAGAAGATCGCGCGCCAGCCGGCGAACTGCACGAGCGCGCCGCCGAGCGGCGGCCCGAACGCGACGGCCACCTGCGCCGCGACCGAGATCGCGCCGAGGCCGCCCGTCGGCGTCGCGCCGTTCGCGTGCCGCTGCGACCACGTGCGGATCATCGCCATGCCCGCCGGATACGCGGCGGACGTGCCGATGCCGAGCGCGACGCGCGACGCGATCAGCCACCCGAGCGACGGCGCGAACGGCGCGAGCGCGGACGCGATCAATACGATCGCGAGGCCGATGCAGAAGATCCGCTTCGCGCCGAACCGGTCGGCGAGACGCCCCATCGTCGGCTGGCCGACGGCCGTCGCGAGATAGAGGCCCGACACGAGCCACATCGTGTCGATGCGTTCATGCGCGGCACCCTGCGGGTTGAACGCCTGCTGGATGCTGACGAGCGCGACCGCGATCATCGACGAGTTCAGCGCATTGAGCAGCGTGCCGAGCACGATCGGGCCCACCAGCCTGCCCGGCAGGCGCAGGCCCGTCGCGCGCCCATTGCCGCCGGGGGACGAGGGTGTTGCTTGCGCAGGTCGATCGTGATTCGTTTTCATGGCATCGTCACGTGGTGAATTCGCATCGCCCGATCAAATTCGAACGTGCGTTCACCTTACCGTTACGATTGCCGTGAATGAAATGGATTGTTGCGATGCACACATTCGTCGCTTGAATGCAGATCGCGA
This sequence comes from Burkholderia sp. LFS061, assembly GCF_047978125.1. Taxonomy (NCBI): domain Bacteria; kingdom Pseudomonadati; phylum Pseudomonadota; class Betaproteobacteria; order Burkholderiales; family Burkholderiaceae; genus Burkholderia; species Burkholderia sp. LFS061. The sequence continues at coordinate 40,386 of NZ_JBFPFS010000012.1, forward strand.
GCCGAATGCTCGAAAGCGGCCCCGGCAAGCCGGGAATGACGTCGGCAAACAAACAGCGTTCCTTGGCGGACGGGCATATCCCGGGAGCGCGGCGGATCTTGCAGAGTGCGTACGAAATTATTTGCGCCGTGTGCTTCCATCGGCCGACGACTGTTTCATGCGGCAGTGCAATGGGGATTCAGAGCGAGGGCTCTAGAGCGGCATGCCGGTTCTGCAACGAGGCTCGTCTCGACCGCGCTGAAGCACCGATAAACCACGCGCTGTCGATCGTTATCGACAACGCGTTGCGGAAATCGCTCGATATACGACGATCCGCTCGATCGCGCTCCGATCTATTGCGTGCGCGTCGACACGCTGCCGTGATCGAGCGACGCCGCACGCAGCGCCTCCCCCGGCTCCGTAAAGTAGCGCTGCCGCAACTGCGCGATCTGCGCATCGCGATCCTGTGTCGACAGGTTCTGCGCATCGATCTGCGCGCGCTGCGCCGCATATTCGTTGTACTTCGCACGCCACGCGTTGTCCGCCTGCTGCATCTTCACGACTCGCTCGGCAGCCTCCGGCCCGAGCGTTTGCGCGAGCTGCGCGCGCATTTCATCGGGCGTCGCGTTTGATTTCTGCACGTGGTCGATTTGCGCGATCGCGTTGTCCTGCTCCTTCTGGCGCTCCAGCCCGGCGCGCCGATCGGGCGGCAGTTGCTGCTCGAGCGCGGCAAGACCTGCCGCCTTCTGGTCCTCGGTCAGCGACGGATCGCGGACGATCTTCAATCGTGCGAGATCGTCACGCTGCAGCGTCTGCTCGGCGCCGACGAACGGCTCGCTCCAGTCGCCAAGCGTGCGGCTCGCGATCGCCGCGCGCCGGTCGAGCGCGAGCTGCAGTGCCGGGAGGTCGAGCTTGTTGTCCACGGCGCCGCCGCCCGGCAGTTTCGCGAGTTCGGCGAAATACGCGCGGTAGCGCTGCCAGACGTCGAGCGCCTCGCGTTGCGCAACTGTGCCGTCGAGCTGCGCGGCAACCGCGCGCGCGACGAGCGCATCGAGTTCCGCGGCGCGCAACTGGTTTTGCGCGGTCAGGAAATAGTCGAAGAAGCCGCGCACGGCCACGACCTTTGCGAGATGGCCGTGCGCATCGAGCGGCAGGCGCGGCGCAGTCGAGCCGGCGAGTGCCGGGGGCAGCCCGCTTGCGCCGAAACCGGGCACGGTGCTCGCCGCCGTGCCGCCCGCCGACGCGGACGACACGGCCCCGGCAGGCGCGACGCCGGACATGCCGGCGTCGCGCGTCTTCCGGGCGTCGAGCCCATACCAGAGCGCGCCGGCCGCAACGACGCCCGCTGCCCCGTAAAGCGCGACGCGTCGCGCGATGCCGCTCTTGCTACCTGTCATCGCTTACACGCCTTGCGTTTTCAGCCGGTTCGCGTGCGTGCGGATCACCGCAACCGGATCCTCCACATTCGCGCCAAGCACGCCGAGAATCTGGTTGATCGCATCGGTGTGATCCCAGTGATACGTGCCGAGCACCTGGCCGAACAGCGCGCTGCATTGCGATACGACGCCGTCGTTCGGACCGGAGCCGCGATTGATCATCACCGTGCCGCTGCCTTGCAGCGCCAGCGTTGCCGGATCGAGCACGTTCGCCGGATCGGTGGCCCCGCTCACGCTCGTATCGACAGCCCCCGTCACGCCGGCCACCGTCGTTGTCGGCTGGATCGCCGTGCCGCCCCACGAATACAGCAGGTGCGTGTTGCCGTTGACCGTCTCGGTCGACGCGCCCGTCCGACACGAGCCCGGCGCACCGAGACCCGCGCTCGGAAATTTCCGGTTGTATTCGGCGGCCTTCGCCGTCGTCAGCACCGACAGCGCCTGGATCGCATTCTGGTTCGTATTGAAGTTGCTGCTCGTCAACGTGCCGAGCGCATTCGCGAACGCGCCGAGCACGGCCGACGACAGGCCGGTCGGATCCGCCTGCAACAGTTGCTGGACGAAGTCCGCGAATTGCGAACCCCAGTGCGGCGTGCTGATCGTCGTCACCGATGCGACCAGTTCCGGCGCAACAGACGCAACATAACGCGACGTCAGGCCGCCCTGGCTATGGCCGATCAGATTCACTTTCTGCGCGCCCGTCGCCGCGAGGACCTGCTTCACGTATGCAAGCAATTGCTCGCCGCGCCCGTTCGGGCCATCGTCGCTCTGATAGCCGGACAGATTGGCGACGTATACCTTCGCGCCGTGCGCCTGCAGATCCGCCGGAATGTGATACCAGTACTCGACGACGCCGCCATACTTGTCGGTGCCGGTCAGCCCGTGCACGAGAATGATCGGGTACCGGGTCGCCGCATAATCGTCGACGGCGGTCGTCGCGGCGGAAGCGGCCTGCGCGCCGGCCAGCGACAGAATGGTTCCAACACTCGCGGCGGGAGCCGCGTTCATTGCGAATGCGACCACGGCCGCCGCTGTCTTCGCTCGTATCGATCTGCTCATCTTGTTCTCCATTTTTTACGTGCATGTCGGTTGCTTGAGGATGAGGACGCGAGATTCGCCGATGCAGCGACGCTTCCGGCACTGAAGCGTCGCCCGGGCGCGGGATGTCGGCCATACCGGCCTCGACGGCTTGGCGCGACACACACCGACGCCCGAAAACGAATAAAAACGAACACAAACGAACGTTTTCGCACCGGCAGGCGAAGTGAATCACGTTAAACAAGACTGCGCAGACGGTTAGACAGGGCCCTCCAGTCAGTTGACAACGGGTGCATCAACCGCTAAATCCATCGCTCTTCCTCGATGTCTTGCGATCCCGGCTGTTGCGGCTGAGCGCCGACGCGCATCAAACGGATCAATCGCGCCCGGGTGACCTGCCCTGGAATTTTCGGAACCGGCGGCAGCGTTTCGGCGGCCTGGCGGCGGACGACGTCAAGCGGCTCAAGCAACTCGAGCAGAAGCACGCAGGGCTGAAGAAGATGCCGGCGGGGTGTGCCCTGAGATGGGCGCGCGCAACGGCATGGAGATGGCACTCGACGAGCCGGGCAAGCCCTGGCTGAACGGCGCCGGTGTGAACGAAAATTTCAACGGTGAGTTCCGGGATGAATCAACGCTCCCTACACCCGCCCCGCCAGATGAAACCGCGACGCCGGATGCCACAACCGCACCGACGTTGCGATGTGCTCGCCGACCCACGTGCGGCGGCTCAACAACAGACACGGCTCGCCGATTTCCATCACGAGATGCCGACGCACCTGCGCATTGGGTTTTTCCGCGTAGATCCGGAACTCGGCGCGCTGGATCGGCGCAAGCCGCACCATGTAGTGATTCGGCGTCTCGATCGTGAAGTCCTGTTCCAGATACGCGGGAAACAGCGCCGGATTGACGTAGCGATCCTCGAACTGGATCGGCTCGTCTTCCTCGTAATGCACGATGCGCGAATGGAACACGGGCCCCGAACGCAGCCCGAGCGCTTCGACCGCCTCCTGATCGTCGCTGCTTTCGATCAGCAATACGCGCGCGCTGTGCCGGTGGCCGCGCTCCGCGATCTCGTCCGCGATGTTGCGGATTTCCAGCACCGTCGATTCGTAATGCCGCCGTTCGACGAACGTGCCTGCGCCCTGGATCCGGGTCAGCACGCGCTCGGCGGTCAGCTCGCGCAGTGCGCGCGACACCGTCATCCGCGCGACGCCGAATTCCTTGACCAGTTCGGCCTCGGTCGGAATCGCGCCGCCGGGCTTCCAGTCGCCGTTCGCGATCCGCTCGACGACGTAGCGCTTGATCTGCTGGTAGGCCGGCAATGCGCGCGCCGGCACGTCGCCACCCGGTGCGCCCGCCAGCCGGCCGGCAAGTTGTCGTTGCGTTTCGTTCATGCGCCCTCGATCGAATGAATGATGGATCGTCCGCCAGCCGTCGCGTCGCTCGGCGGCCGGCCTCCGGCCGTTACATCACGGGCGGCGGCACGCTCGCGACGATGCCGGCGGCGATGGCGATGTCGTCCGCGAGCGGTCGATCGTCCCGGTACACCGGCACACGTTCGCGCACATGTCGCCACAGCGCGTCGGTGGGTGCGGCCCGCGATGCGCCGTCCGCCTGCAGATCGTAGGCCTGTGCGGCGGCCAGCAGTTCGATCGCCAGCACGCGCGTCGTGTTCTCGATGATGTCGAGCGCCTTCAGCGCCGCCGGCGTCGCATGGCACAGATGATCTTCCTGCAGGCCCGACGTGATGCCGCCGTCGAGGCTCGCCGGCGCCGCGAGCCGCTGGTTCTGCGCAACGAGCGCGACCGCCGTATACTGCGCGATCATGAAGCCCGAACAGGTGCCGCCAGGCGTCGCGAGAAACGCCGGCAGCCCGCTCACGAGCGGATTGACGAGCCGGTCGAGACGCCGTTCGGCGATTGCCGCAACCTGGGCCATCGCCGCCGCTAGGCTGTCCATCGCCAGCGCAATGCCCGCGCCGACCGCATGCGCCTGCGAATGGACGGCCGGCGCGTCGCGCGTGCCGGCCACGATCGGATTGTCGGTCACCGACGCCAGTTCGCGATCGACCACCTCCGCCGTCACGTCGAACACGTCGCGCGCCGCGCCGTGAACGTGCGGAATCGTGCGCAGGCTGAGCGGATCCTGCGTATGCCGGCCGCTTGCCGCCGCGAGCATCCCGCTGTCGGCAAGCAGCGCACGCAACCGCGCGCCGACGTGCCCGATGCCTGGCGAAATCCGCAACGCAAGCGACGCCGGATCGAAGGCGGCGAGCTGCCCGCCGAGGTTCTCGAAGCTCGTCGCCGCCACCCAGTCGGCCCAGTCGAGCAGCCGCTCCGCGCGCGCGAGCGCGAGCGCGGCCAGCCCCGTCACGCACGGCGTGCCGTTGACGAGACTCAGCCCTTCCTTCGCGCCGAGCACGAGCGGCGCGCGGCCGATGCGGCGCAACGCCTCGTCGCCGCTAATCCGCTCGCCGCGGTGGCGCGCATGGCCATGGCCGATGCAGACCAGCGCGACGTGCGCCATATGGGTCAGATAACCGACCGAGCCGTGCGCCGGCACCTCCGGCAGGCAATCGTGTTCCAGCAACGCGACGAGTTGGTCGACGACGTCGGCGCGCACGCCCGAATGTCCGTGCGCGTAGTTGTTGATCGCCGCCGCGACGATCGCGCGCGTTTCCGGCGCGCCGAGCGGTGCGCCCACGCCGACCGCATGGCTCATCAGGATGTTGCGCGACAGCGTGCTCTGCTGCGCCGGCGACACGATCACGTCGCACAGCGCGCCCACGCCCGTATTGACGCCATACGCGCGGATGCCGCGCGCGACGATTTCATCGACGAGCTCGCGCGCCGCGACGACGCGTACGCGCGCATCGTCGGCCAGCGCGAGCGGCTCGCCGGCTGCCACTGTCGCGACCTGCCGCCAGTCGAGCGGCCTTGCCGAACGGAATACGGTCATGGCAGCCTCAGTTCGCGGAACGGTCGTGATGGCTCGACACGAACTGCCGGAAGCGCTCCGAGCACTGGCCGCCGAACAGATCGCCGGGCGTGCCGTCCGAATCGACTTCGCCCTGATGCAGGAACATCACGCGGTTCGACACGTGCCGCGCAAAACCCATCTCGTGCGTGACGACCAGCATCGTGCGCCCTTCCTCCGCGAGCGAGCGCATCACGCGCAGCACCTCGCCGACCAGTTCCGGATCGAGCGCCGACGTCGGTTCGTCGAACAGCATCACCTTCGGATGCATCGCAAGTGCACGCGCAATCGCGACGCGCTGCTGCTGGCCGCCCGACAGGTGCGCCGGATAGTAGCCGCGCTTGTCCGCGAGGCCGACGCGCGCGAGCAGCGCCTCGGCTTCCTCGACCGCTTCCGCGCGGCTGCGCTTCTGCACGCGCAGCGGGCCTTCGACGAGGTTGTCGAGCACCGTCATGTGCGACCACAGGTTGAAGTTCTGGAACACCATGCCGAGCTGCGAACGGATCCGGTCGACCTGACGCCGGTCGCCCGGATGGAGCTTGCCGTCGCGCGTGCGCTTCATCTTCAGTTCCTCGCCGGCGAGCGCGACGGTGCCGTCGTCGGGCGTCTCGAGCAGGTTCAGGCAGCGCAGGAACGTGCTCTTGCCCGAGCCGCTCGCGCCGAGGATCGAGATCACGTCGCCCTCGTGCGCATCGAGCGAAATGCCCTTCAGCACATGATGATCGCCGAACGACTTGTGGATGTTCCTGACCGACAGGGCAACGGGAGCAGCGGTGTTCATCGGATTCTCCGGGAAGGATGGATACGCTCAGGGCGCGACGCGCCGGGCATTGCGCGCCGCCGCGGCGGGCGTGCCGGCCGGCTTCGGCGCGCGCAGGTGGGCCGACAGCCGCCATTCGAGCGCGCCGAGCACGCGTACGACGATGAAGTTCAGGCCGAGGTAGATGAGGGCCGCGCACACGAACACCTCGGTCGTGCGGTAGGTCTGCTGGATGATCTGCTGCGCGACGCCCGTCACTTCCCACACCGTGACGAGGCTGGCCAGCGCGGTCGACTTGACGAGCAGCACGGCTTCGGTCGAATACGCGGGCAGGCACTGGCGCAACGCGATCGGGCCGATCACGCGCCGCAGCAGCGCGAAGCCCGACAGGCCGATCGAATAACCGGCCTCGATCTGCCCGACCGGCACGGCCATCAGCCCGCCGCGCACGATCTCGGCCGTATAGCCGGCCGTGCACAACGCCAGCGACAGCACCGCGCACGCATACGGTTCGCGCAGAAGCGGCCACATGAAGCTCTCGCGAATCACGCCGAACTGGCCGAGCCCGTAGTACACGAGAAACATCTGGATCAGCAGCGGCGAACCGCGAAACACCAGGATGTACGCGCGCGCGAAGCGGTTCGGCAGCCAGCGCGGCGACACGCGCATCGTGACGATCACGAGCGACAGCAGGCCGCCAAGCACGAGCGACGCAAAGAACAGGCCGAGCGTGGTCGGCACGGCCGCGAGCAGCTGGCGCAGCGTGTCGATGAGGAAGTCGAAATCGATGGACATGCGTGCTCTCCGTCAGTTGCGCGCGAAATTGCGGCGGAACGAGCGGCCGACGATCGCTTCCGCCCGGTTGAACACGCGGTTCGACAGGCCCGTCATCACGAGGTAGAGCGCGCCGCCCGCGACGAAGAACACGAAGTACTGGTGCGTCGAGTTCGCGGCGATCTGGCTCGTGCGCAGCAGCTCGGCGAGCCCGGTGACCGAGATCAGCGCCGAATCCTTCAGGCTCAGTTGCCACACGTTGCCGATGCCGGGCAGCGCGAAGCGCAGCACCTGCGGAATCAGGATGCGGCGCAGCACCATGCCGCGCGGCATGCCGATCGAGCGCGCCGCTTCGAGCTCGCCCTTCGACACGGCCAGCACGGCCGCGCGGTACACCTCCGCCTGATACGCGCCCGAGATCATGCCGACCGCCAGCGCGCCGATCACGAACGGCGGCACGCCGATGAAGCCTTCCGCGCCGAACCACTGGCCGATGGTCGTGACGAGCGTCGAGCCGCCGAAATAGAACAGGTAGATGACGAGCAGTTCGGGCACGCCGCGAAACACCGTCGTGTAGAGATCGCCGAGCAGGCGTGCGCTGCGGTGGCGCGACAGTTTCGCGGCCGCGATCGCGGCGCCGATCGCGGCGCCGACCGCGAGCGCGGCGAGCGTCAGCGCGACCGTCATCAGTGCGGCGAGCAGCAACACGCCGCCCCAGCCTTCGGTTCCGAAGCCGAGCATTTCAAGAATCGCCATGCGTGTCTCCCGGCATGCGTTGAGTGAATCTGCAGGATGCGCGCCGCCGCGCGTCGCCGTGTCGTTGCGTCGTGACGTCAACTACGCGGCGGCGGCCGGACGCGCGCTTACGGCGTGACGTCGGTCTTGAACCACTTGTCGGCAAGCTTCTTCACGGTGCCGTCCGCGAGTGCCGCGCCGATCGCCGCATCGAACTTGTTCTTCAGGTCGGCATCCTGCTTGCGGAACGCGAGACCTTCGCCCGGCCCCCAGATCGGCCCGCCGAGCTTCGGGCCCGCGAGCACGATCGACGCGTTTTCCTTCTTCTCGGTGTTCGCCGCGTAGTACGTGACGTCGTCGAACGACGCATCGATGCGCCCGGCGACGAGGTCGAGATCGCGCTCGGGCGAGGTCTTGTACACGCGGATCGACGCGATGTCCTTGAAGCTGTCGTTGATGAATTTCGTATAGACGGTGCCCGACTGGATGCCGATCGTCTTGCCCTTCAACTGCTTGCGCAGCGCGTCGACGGTCGGCTTGTCGGCGTTCGCGTCGCCGGTCAGCTTGACGGCCGGCGCGCCGGGCGCGGCCTTCGGCAGGATCTTCGTGTCGGTGACGGCGAACGTCGCCGGCGTGGCCGCATAGGGGCGCGAGAACAGCAGGATCTTCTCGCGCTCCGGCGTGATCGAGATCGCATCCATCAGGACATCGAACTTGCCGGCCTGCAGGCCGGGAATCATCCCGTCCCAGTCCTGCGCGACCATGTTGCACTGGATCTTGATCCGGCCGCACACGTTGGCGAGCAGTTCCGGTTCGAAGCCGCCGAGCTTGCCGCCCGGCAGCGTGAGGTTCCACGGTGCGTAGCCGCCTTCGAGCGCCACCGTCACCGTCTTCCATTCCTTTGCCTGAACCGGCGCGGCAAGCGTTGCCGCTGCAGCCGCGATGACGCCGATCGTCCTGATTGCCCACTTGATGCGCTTGCCGTTCACGAGATTTCTCCTTGCGTTGAAGTTCGTCATCCCTTCGGTCATTCAAGCCGCCGCAGGAATTTGTCTATACAAGCATGCAAGAAGAAAAACCGTGGGACAAGCGCTGATCAAAAAAAACCGCGTAAACGCGGGAAATCCCCTAAATACAGGGCTCCAGTGCGCCTCATCGCGGGGAATCCGGGCACGGATTTGGTGCGGCGGACGTGGACAAATCCCAAGGATGACTAGACAAATTTTGAATTCGATCACCTGGGTGCCGACCATTCGACGCGCGGAGACAGGCAGGTCGGACTGACCGGAATAAGGTCTGAGGATTGGATATCCGGTCGATGCCCGAACGAGTATTCCGGGCCGCGCGCCGACATCGCGCGCGCCCGGTATGGCCGCGCGTTCGCGTTCTCCGGAAGTCGACGCGAGCGCGACCGATCGGATCGGGGAACATGTCGACGCCCCCCATCCGCGCCATGCTCGCGCGCCACCTTCATGGCCGTTTCGATGTCGGCCACGAGATAGCCCGTGCGTGCCGTCGCGGGCGGCCAGCGGATTGGTGTCTTGAAGCAGAACGAGGAAAGCGTGCCGGACGGCGCAAGGACGAGCTGAGACAGGGGCCGACCGGGTGTCGGCGTCACCTGGAAGACACCTGATTCGACTTGCTGCCGCCAGACCTCGCGACAAAGCTGTCGGTGAAACGGTTGAAATCGCCGGGGGCGACTGACACGAGCATCGTGTCGTATTGCAGACCTGCCGCGAGCGCACGTGCATGCGTAGCGGCAGGTCCGGGAGGCGTTGCGAACGAAGCGGGAGCGGCAACGAAGCCGTCCGCCAGCATCAGCGCAAGCAATGCAGTTCAGTGCGAACGTTCTCCGCGGTTGAATTTCCTTCCTGTTTCAACCTGCCGGACAAACGATCAGGCGCGGCTGTCCCCTTCCCCGCGTTGAACATCGCCAAGCATGGTGGCGAGGACGAGCGCGGCGATCAGCCCCAGGTGCTCGAAGAAACTGTTGAGCGCCATGAAGCGCGCCACGCCCGTGCGGTTCCAGAAGTCGTTCGCCACCAGCATCGCGACGACGGTCAGCACGCCGAGTCCACCCGCGCCAATCCAGGTGAACCGGCGAAATACCACGCACAGCGAACCGCCGATCTCGACCACAACCGCCAGTGCAGCCCAGAACGCGGGCGGATGCAGGCCGAAATGCGCCTGCTCCGCGATCGCATCGTCGAAGTGCAGTGCCTTGTCGACGCCTCCGATCAGGAAGGCGGAAACCAGCGCAAGCCGCACCAGCGCGCCGACCCACGGCTGCGCCAGCAGGACGCGAATCCACCCTGGGCTGTACCGGCCGGTTGTCGTCGACATGTCAGATCGCCCAGCAGGAACAACCGAACGCGCCCCAGAAGCCCTTCGCGTCCGACGTCGGCAATGCACTGCCCCACGCGCTCGCATGCGCATGCGCGTGCACGTTGCACGCACTCGCGCAGCCGCACATCGCGGCGGCCGCCGCACGCTGCAGCGGTGCGCCGTTGCGCTGCGTCGCGCCCCAGCCGCCGTAGCCGCCGTACTCGCGCACCGGCGACCAGTCCGGCATCGCGGGCGGAATCGGCGCGTCGTGCGACGCGAACGGCCCCGCGCCCCATACGATCTTGCCGCCGACCACCGTCAGCAATGCGGTCGTGCCGGCGATATCGTCTTCCGCGCATGCGAAGAAATCGCGATCCGGGACCACCAGATCGGCGAGTTGCCCGACCGCTACACGCCCTTTCTTCCCTTCCTCGTTCGAGAACCAGGTCACGTATTCGGTCCACATCCGCAGCGCGGTCTCGCGATCGAGCAGGTTACGCTGCGGATACATGCGCAGCCCGCCGACCGTCTTGCCCGTCACGAGCCACGCGAGCGACACCCACGGGTTGTACGACGCAACGCGCGTCGCGTCGGTGCCGGCCGACACCTTGATGCCCTTCGAGAGCATCTTCGCGACGGGCGGCGTCGCTTCGGCCGCCTGTGCGCCATAACGCTCGACGAAGTATTCGCCCTGGTACGCCATCCGGTGCTGCACCGCGATGCCGCCGCCCAGCGCCGCAATACGGTCCATCGATTTTTCGGTAATGGTTTCCGCGTGATCGAAGAACCAGTTCAGGCCTTCGAGCGGGATGTCCTTGTTGACCTTCTCGAACACGTCGAGTGCGCGGTCGATCGTTTCGTCGTAGGTCGCATGCATGCGCCACGGCCAGCGGTTCTGTGCGAGCACGCGCACGACGCCTTCGAGATCGTCCTCCATCTGCGCCGGCAGGTCCGGGCGCGCGACGCGGAAATCCTCGAAGTCGGCCGCCGAGAACACCAGCATCTCGCCCGCGCCGTTGTTGCGGAAATAGTCGGTGCCGTCGTGATACTTGACGCTCTTGGTCCAGTTCACGAAGTCTTCCTTCTCGGCGTTCGGCTTCTGCGTGAACAGGTTGTACGCGATCCGGATCGTCATCTCGCCCGCGTCGTGCAGCTTGCGGATCACTTCGTAATCGTCGGGATAATTCTGCGAACCGCCGCCCGCATCGATCACGCCCGTCACGCCGAGACGGTTCAGTTCGCGCATGAAGTGGCGCGTCGAGTTGTACTGGTATTCGAACGGCAGCTTCGGCCCCTTCGCGAGCGTCGCGTAGAGGATCGTCGCGTTCGGGTTCGCGAGCAGCAGCCCGGTCGGGTTGCCCGCGGCGTCGCGCAGGATCGCGCCGCCCGGCGGCTCGGGCGTGTCCTTCGTGTAGCCGACCACGCGCAGCGCGGCCGCGTTCAGCAGCGCGCGGTCGTACAGGTGCAGGATAAACACCGGCGTATCGGGCGCGGCGGCGTTGAGCTCCTCGATCGTCGGCAGGCGCTTCTCGGCGAACTGGTGCTCGGTGAAGCCGCCGACCACGCGCACCCATTGCGGCGCGGGCGTGATCGCGACCTGCCGCCTGAGCATGTCCATCGCGACCGCGAGCGACGGCACACCGTCCCAGCGGAGTTCCATGTTGTAGTTCAGGCCACCGCGAATCACGTGGCAGTGGTTGTCGATCAGGCCCGGCAGCACGGTGCGGCCGTCGAGGTCGACGACCTTCGTCGCGCGCCCGGCGAGCCGCATGACGTCCGCTTCATTGCCGACCGCAACGAAGCGGCCGGCGGCTATCGCCACCGCCGTCGCGGTGGGGTTGGCGCGGTCGAGGGTCGTGAACCTTCCGTTGTGAAGGATCAGATCCGGTTGGGACTCGGTTGCGGTCATATACGTCACCTCGTTTCGATCAGAAGCCAAAGAGCTGTTTGAGGGTGGGGATGGCCTGCACGCCGATCAACATGCCGAGCAATCCGACAAGCGCAATCAGCGGCGGCGCCGGAGAACGGACCTTGATTGCGCTGTAAATGACACCGATCAGCAAGCCCGCACCAAGGGAAACCAGATAAGGTTCCATACGATCAATTTCTCGGACAGGTTGGAATGCAGGTCGTAACGTCCTGGCAAACACGCTGCGGGCGGCATCCGTGAATCGACCACGTACGCCGCCCGCGATTTCATATTGCCGATGCCACGTGTTCGCGGGGAACACGCCGCATCAGCATCGACAGTCGCGACTGCCTTCGGTCACTTCGCCGGCACGGGCGGGATCGACTCGTGCGGCGTCGCGGTACGCTGCGCGGCCTTGTGGACCATCGTGTACGCGTAATCGACACCCATCCCGTACGCGCCCGAGTGCTCCTTCGCGATCGCCATCACGGCGTCGTAAGTCTCGCGGTGTGCCCAGTCACGCTGCCACTCGAGCAGGACCTGCTGCCAAGTCACGGGCACCACGCCGGCCTGCACCATCCGCTGCATCGCGAAGTCGTGCGCGTCCTTCGACGTGCCGCCCGATGCGTCGGCGACCATGTAGATTTCGTAGTCACCTTCGAGCATCGCGCACAGCGCGAACGTCGTATTGCAGACCTCCGTCCACAGGCCCGACACGACCACCTTCTTGCGGCCGTTCGCGGCCAGCGCGTCGCGCACCTTCTGGTCATCCCACGAGTTCATCGACGTGCGTTCGAGCGTCTTCTGGTTCGGGAACACGTCGAGCAGCTCGGGATAGGTGTGACCCGAGAAGCTGTCGCTTTCAACCGTCGTGATCGTGGTCGGGATGTTGAATACCTTCGCGGCCTTCGCGAGCCCGACGACGTTGTTCTTCAGCACCTGACGATCGATCGACTGCACGCCGAACGCCATCTGCGGCTGCTGGTCGATGAAGATCAGCTGGCTGTTATGGGGGGTGAGTACTTCAAGCTTCGGATTGCTCATGGTGGTCATGTCCTTTGACGCGGAGAAAAAATTGCCTGTCTCGCCGGCAAGCCGGGAGGCGCCCAATGCGCTGTGCCGGCAGGTTTTCCTGCCAGCCGGTGCCATTCAACACGCGATTTCATGGTAACGCCACTTAATCAAATCGATTAATAAAATCCCTAAAAACAGGCCTTAAAAGATCTTAAAACCATCGAATTGAATGATCACATCAAAAAAGACCTGCTACGCTATCGAATGAATTCGGGATCGCCCGCGGATCAGTAGTTATCCGTATTTTTCACACGGTTGTCATTCACTTACATCCGAATCATGAAGCCGTATATTTCATCGCTGCTTGCCGGGATTCTCGCCGGCGTCGTCTACTTCCTGATCGGCGTGCAATCGCCCGCTCCGCCCACGATCGCGCTGGCCGGCCTGCTGGGCATTCTTGCCGGCGAACAGATCCTGCCGATCGCACGGAGAATGCTCGCTGGAATTCATCTGAGAACCGCGTGGAACGAAGCGAAGTGCAGCCAGCACATGTTCGGCTCCCTGCCCGGCGCCCAGGCATCCGATGCCGCCGCGAAGAAACGTTAATCGACGCCGTCGTGACCCACGTTGACTGACCGGATTCGGGGAGGCCGACCGGCGTGCCGGCCAATCTCCCGACGCCGACCACACGCAGGCAAGCCGGAACGCGAAGCAGCCGCGAAACCCGGGCCCATTCGGCACGGCTCCCCCGTGCGCTGACGCTGCGGAAATGGCGCACATCGCCAATACCGATCGGACGCTGAATTCGCGCGAGGCAATCCTGCCCGAAAAAGGATAGCGCCCCCGGCTCCGGCAACCGGATTAATTGTTCTGAATCGTATTGGTCTCCGCGGCGCTTGGCGATAACATGACAGCCCGACGCCCGCGTGGATTCCATCATGAAGCTGTCATTCGAAGCGCTCGAAGCACTGGACGCGATCGATCGCACCGGCACGTTCGCCGAAGCCGCGGAGCTCCTGCACCGTGTACCGTCTGCGCTGACCTATCTCGTACAAAAACTCGAAAGCGACCTCGACGTCGCGCTGTTCGACCGCAGCGGGCGCCGTGCGAAGCTCACGCACGCGGGCCGCGTGGTCGTCGAAGAGGGCCGCCGGCTGCTGCATGCCGCCCAACAGATCGAACTCAAGGCACTGCGTGCACAGCAAGGCTGGGAAACCGAGGTTCGCATCTGTATCGACGAGATCCTGCCGTTCGACGCGTTGTGGCCGTACGTGCATACGTTCTACGGGCTCGAGATGAACACGCGGCTGCGCCTGTCCACCGAAGTGCTCGGCGGCACCTGGGATGCGCTGATTTCGCGCCGCGCGGATCTCGTCGTCGGCGCGGTGGGCGAGCCGCCGGAGCTGCCGAACATCGTCGCGCGGCCGATCGGCACGCTCAGGCACGTGTTCGCCGTCGCCCCCACCCATCCGCTCGCGGCGTTGCCCGAACCGCTGTCGATGGCGTCGGTGGTCGAGTATCGCGGCGCCGTCATCAGCGATACCTCGCGCGAGTTGCAGCCGCGCTCGGTCAACGTCGATGCCGGGCAGCCGTATCTCGCGGTCCCCACGCTCGCCGCAAAACTGGCCGCGCAGTGCGAAGGACTCGCGGTGGGCACGCTGCCGGATTGCGTCGCGGCACGCGCGATCTCGCAGGGCAAGCTCGTCGCGCGCCAGGTGACCGGCATGCGCGACACGACACATTGCTATATCGCGTGGCGCGGCGACGAGGCCGGACGCGCGCTGCACTGGTGGGTCGAGCAACTCGACCGCCCCGATCTCGTCGACCGGTTCACCGCGCTCGCCTGATTCCGCCGCACGCCGGCCGCACCGCTCGATCGGCCTTTTCCCGCGATCTCCCGCCGCGTCAGCCGAACGAATCGTGAAGGCGCTTCATCTCCTTCTCGAGCCACTCGATCAGATTGAACGACGCATGCGCCTTCGCGGCCGGCGGGATCATCATCTTTTCCTCGGTCGCGATGTGTTCGTTAAGGGATTCGCACATCAGCCGTCCGAGTTCGGGTTTCCTCGCGAGCAGCGGCGACAGGTCGCGGCTGCTCAACTGATAGGCCGTCACGGCCGTCACCGCGTAGACGCTCGCATGAAGTTGCGTGCCGGCCAGCACGACGGACTGGCCGATCGCGTCGCCGGGCACCATCCGCCTGACCTCGATGTCGCCCGTCGCGCCCGGCACGAACACCGACGCGACACCGGACCCGACGATCGTCAGCAGGCGCGTATCGGAATTCGACGCGTAGATCACGTCCCCTTTGTGGAATACGCGCGACGCCAGCGCATCGGCCAGCACCGCCAGATCCTCGTCGCCGAGTTGCCTGAAGAGTTCGACCGCGCGCAGCAGCCGTTGACCGCTCGAAGCCGGCCGGTGCGCCTCGGCCGTCCCGCCGAGCGGGCGCAGCGCGATGTCCGCGGCGGCGAGATGCCGGTGGGCCAGATCGTAGAGCCGGTTACGCACCGCCACCTTTTTTTGCAGCGCGTCGACGTAACAGACGAGTTCGTATTCGACGGAATTGGTCTTGAAGGCCTTGACGACCGAGATCGGTGCGGGACTGGCCAGCACGTCCAGCGAACTGGCGGCAGCGCGGTCGAGCGCATCGACGACGACGGCCGGCCTAACTGCCGGATCGATCTCGATCGTCAGTGTCACGCCGTGCACGCTCGCGGGTTCGCTCAGGTTGACGATCGTCGCCTTCGCCGCCGTGCTGTTCGGCACGACGACCAGGTTGCCGAGGCTGTTGATCAGCTTGGTCGCGCGCCAGTTGCTTTCGACTATCCGCCCTTCCAGTTCGCCGATGGCCACCGTATCGCCCAGGCGAAACGGCTGGGTGGTATTCAGCACGAGGCCCGAGAACACGTCGTTCAGCGTGTTCTGGACGGCCAGGCCGAGGATCACGGCCACGGCGCCCGAGGTCGCGACCAGGCCGCTCAGCGGCAGGCCCAGTACGTAGCCCAGCGCGGCCACCGCGGCCGCACCGAACACGGCGCCCGCGGCGATGTCGTGAAACAGCCGCTGGTTGCGCCATGCGCGCGGCAGCAGCAGATGATTGAGCATCAGGCTGAACACCAGCGCGCATTGCAGCCACCATGCGACACCGATCGCCTGGATCGCGAGCCGGTCGAACCGGTCGGGCGACGGTGGCACCGCGAGCGGGCTCACGCCGGTGGCGAACAGCACATAGGTCAGCGCGGCGAACGACGCGCAGCGCCAGACCGCTTTCGTCGTCGAACGGCCTGGCCCGAGCAACCGCCACGCAACGAGGTCGGCAACGACGATCGGTGCGCCGTAGGCGACCGTGACGAACAGGTTCAGCATGCCGGAACGGGCCGCGTGCGCGCTGCGCGACTGGCGGGAAACCCGCGCGATCGCATGGCTCGCGCTACCCGATCCGGCGAGCGGCCGCCCGCGGCGAATCGTGGCGTGAAAGGTCGGACTGGACAGGTTTCATGCGGTAGTCGTTCGATGACGCGCGAAGTCGCCGCGGCACGACATGTGCCGATCGCCGCCCCACGCCGGCATTCGGTGGCATCGGGATATCGACAAGCGGCGGTGCGAGCCGGTCTGCTGCCCGCGCGCCAATCGCCGACGGTCTCCATGCATGCAATGTAGACGCACCGGCCGGCCAAGTCCTGAGTTCAGGCTGAAACGTTCTGAATTCGGCAGCGGCGCGCGCCGTTACGGTTCGCGCGCCGGCAACCCGGCCTCGTCCGCGTCGCCCCCGAGCGCGTGCAGTTCTGACCAGGCGTCGTGCACGCCCCGCGTCGGCCCCGACGTATGGGCGAGCGCGGCGGCATAGGCGGCCAGCAGGCGCACGCGCGCATCCTCGCGCGCCCGCGTCTCGTCCATATTCCGCATTGCATCGAGCGCCGCACGCGCCCGTTCGCGACATTCGTCCACCAGTGACAGGTCGAACAGGCACGGGACCGCGACAGCCGCCATTGCGATGCCGACCTCCGCATCGCCGTTCGGCGAAAACGCCCAGTCGAGCGCCGCGCGCAGATTGCCGAGTTCGCGCCGGATCACGTCGAGCCGCGATTCGGCCCGCGGCGCGTCGTCGCCACCGGGCGCAAGCCTGAACAACCTATGGAAGTAGTTCGCATGCGCGAGTGCCGCGGCCGCGCATTCGCCGTTGTTCGCGAGCTGCTGCAGCGCATACGCGCGCGTCGTGGTCAGCAGCCGGTAGCGCGGCGCGCCGTGCGCGCTCTCGAGGCTCAGGAGCGACTTCGAGACGAGGCCGGCGATCGTGTCGAGCAGGTCCGCATCGACCAGCCCCTTCGTGCCGACGATCTCCCGCACCGCGTCGATCGAGAAGCTGTCGCGGAACACGCCGAGCCACCGCAACAGCAGGCGCTCCGCGTCCCCGAGCAGGCGGTAGCTCCAGTCGTACATCGCCTGCAGCGTCTGATGACGCGGCAATGCCGTACGAAAACCGCCGGTCAGCAACCTGAAGTGATCGTCGAGATGCGCGGCCAGCACATCGATGCCGAGCACGGCCGCTCGGGCCGCAGCCAGTTCGATGGCGAGCGGGAGACCGTCGAGACGCCGGCATACCGACGCCATCAGCGACACGCTGCGTCCATGGAGCGGAAAGCGAGGGTCGGCGGCGCGCGCACGCGCCGAGAACAGTTGCACCGCGCTTGCGCGCAGGATCTCGGCATCGTCGGCGCCTTCGCAGGGCACATCGAGCGGCGGAATCGGACACAGCCGCTCGCCCTGGATACGCAGCGCCTCGCGGCTGGTCGCGAGGACGCACAATCCGGCGTCGGACTCGGTCAATGCAGTCGCGATCTGCGCGGCGGCATCGAGCAGATGTTCGCAATTGTCGAGCACCAGCAGCATCCGGCGGTTCGCCACGCTGGCCAGCACCGCTTCGAGCGTCAGCGATCCGGCCAGCTGCACGATGCCGAACGCACCCGCCAGCGCGGCGGGCACGAATTGCGGACACGCAACCGTGGCCAGCGACACGAACGCGGCACCCTCCGGAAAACTCGCCTCGGCCCGCATGGCCGCTTCGAGCGCGACCCGCGTCTTGCCGATGCCGCCCGCCCCGACCAGCGTCACGACGCGCGCGGTGTCGAGCGCCGCGAGGACGTCGGCGACGGTCTGCTCGCGGCCGACGAGCGCGGTCGGCGCGGCGGTCAGCCGCGACGCCGCGGGACGCACGGCCGCCGCGCCTTCGGCCTGGGCGCCGACCAGCCGATAGCCGCGCCCCGGCACCGTGACGATCAGGTTCCGGTCGCCGGCCAGCGCCTTGCGCAACGCGGCGATATGCACCTGCAGGTTGTTTTCCTCCACGATCGTGTGCGGCCACACACGCTGCATGATTTCGTCTTTCGATACCAATGCGCCATTCGCCCGAATCAGGAGTTCGAGAATTTCGAATGCGCGGCTGCCGATGCGCAGCAGTTTGCCGTTCGAGCGAATTTCACGTCTGTCGAGAAAAACGTGAAGTGTTCCAATCCTGATCATGGAAATTCTTAATCGACTTCATTCATTGATGCCCTGTCAGAAATGACACCGGTTTGGTGCCATGCTACGGCATTTGCCCAATGAAATGATTCAAATTATCAGAACGGAAGGAGCAAATTTTTTGAATCGACGAGAACCGTGATCGCCGCGACGCCTCCCGGGCATGCGCGTATGCCGTCCGGCACGGCGCACCACGACATCCTGCATTTTCAATATGCAAAACATTCGTTTATCCGCGAACCCGTTTTCTCGGATAAAACGGCCGATTGGCCGGAATCGATTTCGCGATCTCGTTAATTGAAATCGCAGTTCGAATGACTTGCAAAAAAAACCAGGTAAAAGCGACGTGCAAAGCGCGTCGAAATCGATTCCGGGCGCGAGAGCCGGTCGGATTTTCCGTTCAGAACGATTCAGGCGCCGCTCAGGACATTCAGCGGCGCGGCGCGCGACGATGGTTCGATGGCGCCAGCGTCGAGCGACCGCCGTCACGCCGCGAGGAACACGACCATGGGCAACCGTATCGCCGGCATCCGGATTCCCGACGGCCCGATCGCACGGGAGGCCGCCACGACCGTGCGCGCCGGCGAACCGGAACTCCTGTTCCGGCACGCGATGCGCGTGTTCGCGTTTGCGTCGATCATCGGGCTGCGTCGCGGCATCGCATTCGACGCCGAACTGCTGTACGTCGCCGCGCTGTTCCATGACTTCGGGCTGACGGAGCGCTACCGGGATTCGCGCCGGCGCTTCGAAATCGACGGCGCGAATGCCGCTCACGCATTCCTCTGCGGATACGGCGTCGCCGCCGGCGATGCGGAAGAGGTCTGGCGTGCGATCGCCCTGCACACGACCTTCGGCATTCACCCGTACATGACGCCGTTGACGGCGTTGCTCGGCGCAGGTGTCGAGACGGATCTCTTTGCGCGTCATTTCGACGAAGTGAGCCGATCCGAACGCGACGAGATCGTGAACGCGTGGCCGCGCGGCCCGTGTTTCAAGGAGCTGTTCCTCGAAGTGCTCGCCGCGGGCACCGCGCATCGCCCTGCCGCTGCGTTCGGCAACGTCGGCGCCGACGTGCTCGAGCGTTGCGACCCGGACTATCGTCGGACGAATTTCTGCGGCCTGGTGCTCGGGTCGAAATGGACGGAGTGAGCCGTCCGGTCGGCCGGGCCCACTCCGCCGCGTCATCCCCGCCGGGTCATGCGCGGGCGAACGCCAGCAGTTCGTCGTTCAATCGTTGCGCGTGCGTCAGATACAGCGCATGCGGCCCGCCCTCGTAGACGCTCAGCGTCGCGTGCGGCACGCGCTTCGCGGCGGCGGCGCCCGTGAGCGCGAGCGGCACCGTCTGGTCGTCGTCGCCGTGAATCACGAGCGTCGGCACGTCGAACTTGTCGAGATCCGCCCTGAAATCGGTTTCGGAAAACGCGCCGACGCAATCGAGCGTCCCCTTCAATCCGCCCTGCAGCGCCATGAACGACGTCCAGTCGAGCGCGGCGCGCGAGATCGTCGAAGCGGCCCGGTTCGAACCGGTGAACAGCGGCCAGAAGTTCTCGAAGAAGGCCGCGCGGTCGGCCACGATGCCCGCGCGAATACCGTCGAACACGGCCACGTCGACACCGTCCGGATGGTCGTCGCGCCGCGCGACCAGCGGCGTCACCGACCCGACCAGCACGGCCTTCGCGATGTGTCGCGTGCCGTGCCGGCCGATGTAGCGTGCCACTTCGCCGCCGCCCATCGAAAAGCCGACGAGCATCACGTCGCGCAGCCCGAGCGTCTCGATCAGCGTCGCGAGATCGTCCGCCAGCGTGTCGTAGTCGTATCCCGTCCACGGCTGGCCGGATCGGCCGAAGCCGCGCCGGTCGTAGGCGATGCAGCGAAAGCCGTTCGATGCGAGATGATGCATCTGGACGTCCCACATGTCCGCATTCAACGGCCAGCCGTGAATGAATACGACCGGGCGCCCTGCGCCCCAGTCCTTGTAGTGGATCGAAACGCCGTCGCGTGTCGTGAACGTGCTCATGAAGATTCCTCAGCGGTGAAAAAGCAGCGGCCGCCGGCGATGGCCGACGGATGGGGCGCACCGTTCCGGGTCATGAACGGGACAGCCTGACGATGAACCGATCCAGTTCGGACGCGAGGATCACCTCCCGGTAGTTCGCGGGGCGCTTCGCTCCGCGCCACTGCGGCTTGTAGATTGCATCGCCGGTATGAATCGTGATGCCGGTCAGCGCGCAGCGGCCGAGGGCGCGGGATTTTGCGCTGATCCAGCGCTGCTCGTCGTAGCGGCAGCGGGTCGGATCGCTCCACGATATCAACACCGACGAATCGGTCTGCCGCTCGGCGGCGACGATCGCGCAACGGCGGCGCACGCCGCCGCTCGACGCGGGCGGCGCATCGTCGCGATGGCGACGGCGTACGGGTTCCGGGTCGCGAAGATGCGACGGCGCACAGCGGCTCGCAGCCGGCGACGGGTCGAGCAGCGTCATCACGTGTTCCCAGCGATTGAATTCGTCCATGGCGGCGTACCCAGGCAAGTGGCAAAGGGCGCGGATGTATCGCACCCGCCCGCATTGCGGTCGTCATCCGCCGGCACGAACTGGCAAGACCCGCGACGGGATGACCTGATGCTGACAATAACGAGCCGCCGCTGAAGAGTCTTGATTCCGGGCTTAATTTTTCTGGCCGGTGCGTTCGCGCGGCTTGCGCCGCGACCGCCTTCATGAAAATTCAGCGCGATTTCAGTACAGGCTGCATGACCCCGCGATAGGCTCCTGTCGGCGTTCGTTCGCTAACACTTGCGCGCCTGCCGGCCCGCGACCGCGAACCCACGCCGGCTGCCGGCGCGATTGCCGCATGCGGGCAGGTCCGCACCATCCATCCAACGCGGCATCGTTCCACCGCACGTTCAAGGAGTCCCAATGCGTCCAGCAGATATCGACGCCGTTCCCTCGGCGCGTCGCCGAGACATGCTGCTTGCCGGCGCGACCGCCGTTGCAGCCGCCGCGCTGCCGGCTGCTGCCGCCGCTGCCGCCCCCAAACACGCCGCTTCCGCCCATCAAGGAGCTCATGCGATGAACACGATCACCACCAAAGACGGTACGCAGATTTACTTCAAGGACTGGGGCAGCGGCCGCCCGGTCGTCTTCTCGCACGGCTGGCCGCTGTGCGCCGACGCGTGGGACCCGCAGATGCTGTTCCTCGTGCAGCACGGCTATCGCGTGATCGCGCACGATCGCCGCGGTCACGGCCGCTCGAGCCAGCCGTCGCACGGCAACGACATGGACACGTATGCCGACGATCTGGCGGCGCTGATGGATGCGCTCGACCTGCGCGAAGCCACGCTCGTCGGCCATTCCACCGGCGGCGGCGAAGTCGCGCACTACATCGGGCGCCACGGCACGAAGCGCGTGTCGAAGGCCGTGCTGATCGGCGCCGTGCCGCCGCAGATGGTGAAATCGGCGTCCAATCCCGGCGGCCTGCCGATGGACGTATTCGACGGGATCCGCAAGAACGTCGCCGAGAACCGCTCGCAGTTCTACAAGGATCTCGCCGTGCCGTTCTTCGGCTTCAACCGTCCGGACGCCAAGGTATCGCAGGGCACGATCGACGCATTCTGGGCGCAGGGCATGATGGGCGGCGTCTATGGCCAGTATCTGTGCGTCAAGGAATTCTCCGAGGTCGACTACACCGAAGACCTGAAGAAGATCGACGTCCCGACGCTGATCCTGCACGGCGACGACGACCAGATCGTGCCGATCGACGATTCGGCCCGCCTGTCCGCGAAGATCGTGAAGCGCGCGCAACTCAAGGTGATCCCCGGCGGCGCGCACGGGATGTGCGTCGTCAACGCCGACCGGATCAATGCCGAACTGCTCGCGTTCCTGAAGGCGTAAGCATCGCGGCACGGCGCGCCCGGCCTCCCGGCCTCCCGGCCTTCAGGCCGGCGCGCCCTTCAGCACGTTTCAGGATTTTTCAGGTCGCCGCCGTTGCGTTGCGGCGAGCGCGATCGCCAGGATCGTCGATGCGGCATATCCGCCGATCCGGCGCCGCACGCTCACGACGCACGCGCCGGCCTGAGCAGCAAGCCGATCAACACCCCCGCGACCGCGAAAGCCGTCGCGACACGAAAATTGTCGGCCAGCGCAAGCGTGGTCGCCTGGATGCGAACCGCCCGGTCGAGCAGCGCATAAGCCGCCTGGTCGCCGGTCGCGAAGGTCGCGCCGTGCGACACGAGCAACGCCGCGCCGGCCCGCAGGCGCTCCAGCGTTTGCGGATCCGACAGCGTGACATGCAGACCGACGAGATTCGAATGGGTAGCCTCCATGATGCGCTGGATCACCGCGATCGACGTCGTGCCGAGCTGCCCGCTCAGCAGGCGCGTCGTCTGCACGACGGCGCCGAACGTCAGTACATGCTCGGCCGTCGCGTGCTTGCCGAAAAAGAACACGACCGACGTGAGTGCCATCGTCTGCCCCAGCGCCTGCAGCAGCTGCGACGGGATGAAATCGGGTTCGGCCCAGACGGGCGTGAGGCGCGCGCCGAGCGCGAACGCGACCGCCACCATCGCGAAGCCGGCCACGATCAGCCGGCGCGGATCGACGCGTTGCAGCAGCCACGCCACGCACGGCGCGAACAGCAGCTGCGGCATCGCGATCCAGCGCAGCGTATCGCCGATCTGCAGCGGTCGAAGCCCGTAGGTGCTCGCGAGAAACGCCGACGGAATGAAGCTCGTGTTGAGCACGGTAAAGCGCACGAGGCCGACGAGCAGGATCAGCAACGCGACGTTGGGCAGCGCGAGGTAGCCGAGATCGAGCCCGGCCCGTCGCGACGTCAGTTCGTGGATCAGGAACGCGGCCACCATCACGATGCCGATGCACAGCAGCGCGACGATCAGCGGCGACTGGAACCAGAACAGCCGCTCGCCCTGATCGAGCGCGATGCACAGGCACGCGAACCCGCCGGCGCCGAGCAGCATGCCGCGCGTATCGATACCGGACGCGATGCGCTTGATCGGCTCGGTGGACAGCGACAGCATCAGGCAGACGATGAACGGCACGGTCAGCAATGCGTTCTGCCAGAACAGCCAGCGCCAACTCAGGTGTTCGCTGTACCACCCTTCGAGCGTCGCCGACAGGTTGAGCGACATCTCGAGGTTCATCGCATACGCGGCGATGCCGAACGGAATCAGCCGCGGCGGCAGCGTGCGGACGACGAACCCGACGGTCAGCGGCACGAACACGCCGGACGCGAAACCGGCCAGGCTCTGGAACACGATGAACGTGCCGAAGTTCGTGCACAGCGGCAGCACGCTTTCGACGACCAGAAATACCGCGGCGCCCGCCAGCAGCACGCGACGCGTGCCGAACACGAAGGCCGCCGCGATCGCGAGCGGCCCGACGAACATCTGCGACGCGATGAACGCGGTGTTGATCCACGCGCCCTCGTCGAACCCGACGCCGAGCGCACCGCGTATGTCGGCGAGCCCGAGCGACGTGATGCGCGACGTCAAGGTCGCGATGATCGCGCCGAGCAGCACGGCCGCGATCGCGGCGATCGAACGAAACGTCGGTATGTCGGAGGCCGGCGCTGCGGCCGGCCCCGGTGTCGCGCCACCGGGGGCGAACGTGGTGTTCATCGTCGAGCGGCTCCCGCACAAAAAGCTCGCGCAAGCATAGCGCGATGCGACAAACCCTGTCTTTTCGATGGAGTATCCCGATCGTGACCACGAACCCGCCGGACACGCCGCCCACTTCCGCCGCGCGCTCGCGCAAATGGCCGATCGTATCGATCGCCGGATGCGCGCTGTTGCTCGTCGCGCTGCTGGTCTATGAATTCGACGCGCATGATCGCGGCACCGACGACGCGTACGTGACGGGCCACCTGCACGTGATCTCGCCGCGCGTGGCCGGCACGGTCGAGCGCGTGCTGGTGAACGACAACCAGTTCGTGCACGCGGGCGCCCCGCTCGTGCGGCTCGACCCGCGCGATTTCGACGTGCGCGTCGCGCTGCAGCGGGCCCGCGTCGCGCAGGCGCGCTCCGATGCGAGCCGCGCGAAGGCGCTGGTCGAGCAAGCGGAAGCGACGCTCGTGTCGGCGCATGCCGACGCCGAAAAGGCCGAGCTCGACTACGCACGGGCACGCGAACTGACCCGCGAAACCCCGCGCGGATTGTCGCAGCAGGAATTCGACGCCGCCAACGCGGCGCGCAAGTCCGCCCGCGCACGCATCGAGGCGGCCGACGCGCAGCGGCGCAGCGCGCAGGCCGCGCTGCAGGCCGCCGATGCCGTGTCGAACCAGAACGACGCCGAGTTGCGCGATGCGGAGCTCCAGCGCCAGTACACGACCGTCGTGGCGCCGTCGGACGGCTACGTCGGCAAGAAGACCGTCGAGACCGGCGAGCATGTCGCGCCCGGCCAGGCGCTGCTCACGCTCGTCGAACCGCACCCGTGGGTGGTCGCGAACTTCCGCGAAACCCAGCTCCGGCACGTTCGCGCCGGCGACGTCGTGCAGTTGCGCTTCGACGCGCTGCCGGACCGGACCTTCAGCGGGCACGTCGACAGCCTGTCGCCCGCGACCGGCGGGCAATTTGCGCTGTTGCCGCCCGACAACGCGACCGGCAACTTCACGAAGGTCACGCAGCGGGTGCCGGTCAAGATCCTGCTGGACGGCCCGGCCTCGGCCGAACCGCGCATTCGGCCCGGCCTGTCGGTCGTCGTCTCGCTGCAACGCGGCCGCACGCAGCCATGACCCGCATCGCCGCCCTGCTCGCCGCCGGCCTACTGAGCGCGTGCACGATCGCGCCGCAGCCGCTCGCCCCCGTCGCGGTCGGAGCCGACCGGTTCCGCCATGCGGATGGGCCCGACGAACCCGCACCGTCGCTCGTCGAATGGCCCGCATCGTTCGGCGCTCCGCCGCTCGTCGCGCTCGTCGATGCCGCGCTCGCCGGCAACCACGACATCCGCGCCGCCGCGGCGCGCGTCGACCAGGCGCAGGCGCTGCTCGGCGTGCGCGAAGCCGCACTGGCGCCGACCGTCGGCGTCGATCCGTCGTTCAGCCGCTCGCGCGTATCCGGCACGGTCGACAACGCGTTGCCGAAACGCACGATGCACAACTGGTCGGTGCCGTTCAACGCCAGCTATGAAGTCGATCTGTGGGGGCGCCTGCGCGGCGATGCGGAGATCGGCCGGCAGAACGTGCTGCAGGCAGACGCGGATCGCGCGGCCGTTCGCCTGCGCGTCGCGACCGACGTCGCGAGCGATTACCTGACGCTCCATTTCGTCGAGCAGGATCTCGCGACGCTGGCCCGCGCGATCGAACTGCGACGCACCGCACTCGATGTGATCGCCGCGCGCGTGCGGGCCGGCGCGGCAAGCGATCTCGATGCGCTGCGTGCGGCAGCCGATCTCGATACGGCTCGCGCCGATCTCGCGGACAGCCGGCGGCTGCGCGAAAACCTCGTCGACGCGCTCGCCGTGCTGACCGGCGTCTCGCCGAGCGCATTCTCGGTCGCGCCGACCGCCTCCGCCATGCGCGTGCCGGAGGTGCCGCCCGGCCTGCCGTCCGCGCTGCTCGCGCAACGGCCGGACGTCTATGCGGCGGCGCGCCGCGTCGACGCGGCATCGCTCGAAATCGGCGTCGCCCGCACCGCGTGGCTTCCGACCTTGACGCTGACCGCCCAGGGCGGGTTCGCCAGCCGCGACCTCGGCACGTTTCTCGACCGCAACAGTTCGCTATGGGGCCTCGGCGCGAGCGTGGCCGAAACGGTATTCGACGGCGGCAAGCGCGAAGCCGCGGTGGCCGCCGCGAAGGCAGGCGCGGAACTCGCCGACGCGAACTATCGCGCGACCGCGCTGAGCGCGCTGCGCGAGGTTCAGGACGCACTCAACGACATCGCCGCGCAGAAAGAGCGGATCGTTCGCTACGACAGCGCGGCGCGCGCCACCGAAGCGGCGGCGCGATTGTCGCTGAACCGTTACGGGCACGGCTACGTCAGTTATCTCGAGGTCATCGACGCGGACCGGGACGCACTGAATGCGCGGCGCCAGCTGATTCATAGCCGCCAGGCACTCGCGATCGCGACGGTCAATCTCGTGCGCGCGCTGGGCGGCGGGTGGACACCGCCCGCGGCGAGACCGTCGGACGTCGCGAATCGCGCGGACCGGTTCTGAAAAAAACATCAACGCGCCCTCGACTTCCGTTCAAACGGTCTCACGTATTTTCATATCGCTCTTAAGCTTACCTAACGTTTTTTGTGTTGCCCGGTACCGGTGTGCCGCATAGATTGGTCACATACGAATCCACGGAAGCGAGACCTGTCATGGATCGCCTGAAAACACTCGAGATACTCAAGACGGTTGCCGAACAAGGCAGCTTCACGAAAGCCGCCGAGGCCCACCGGCTCGGCGTCCCCTGCATCAGCCGCGCGATCCGGTGCCTCGAGACGTCGCTCGGCGTGCTGCTGTTTCACCGCACGACGCGCAAAGTGACGCTGACGCGCGTGGGTCAGGACGTGCTCGAGCAGGCGCTCGCGTTGCTGCAGCAGTACGAGCACTTTTCCGTATGCTGTCACGCCAATGCAAGCGAGATGCAAGGCGATATCTCGATCGAGGTCTCGAACCTGTTCGGCGTAGATCGCCTGGTGCCCGTCCTGGCCGAGTTCAATCGGCAGCATCCGCTCGTGCGAATCCGCGTCGACTGGGTCGATCACCCGAGCGCGGCCCTGAGCGGCGCAACGGATCTGTCGATCGTCACCGAACGAACGTCGAGTCTGACGTGCGTCGAGCGGGACCTCGGGCGCATCCCGATGGGCCTATACGCGAGCCCGCGGTATCGGGCCGCAGGCGGCACGGCGGACACGCCGCAGGCACTCGAACGCATGGATGCGCACGGCAGCAAACCGGGTAGCGGCGGCTCGGCATGGCCGCTGCGGCACCGGCGTACCGGCGCGACCGCCGAGATACGGCTGGCCGGCGCGATCCGCTCGAACTGCCTCGATACGCTGATTCTCGCGACGACGCGCGGCACCGGCTTCGCCGTGCTTCCGGAGCATCTCGCGCGGCCGCTCGAGCGCGACGGCGAACTCGTTCGCCTGCTGCCCGACTGGCAGGTCGGCGATCTCGGCGCGTCGCTGCTCTATCACTCGCGCCGGAACCTGCCCGTGCGCATCAGAACGCTCGCCGAACATCTCGTCGCCGCGTTCGACGGCAGCCCCGACGCCCGACCGGCAGCGCGGCGCGACGCGCACGTCGTCACGCACGCCGCGGATGCCGACAGCGAAGTGGCCGCATGAACGCCGTCGCCCGCGTCATCGCGGCCCTGCCCGCCGAAGCCGGCGCCGTTACGTCGACCGCGCCGGCACGCCCGCTCAGTCGCGTGCGCCGGCCGGGCGCACGCCCAGCGCTTCGGCTTGCCGCACGAGATCCGGCAGCGTGCGAACCTGCATCTTCTTCATCACCTGGGCCCGATGCACCTTCACCGTGATTTCCTGCAGGCCGAGATTCGCCGCGATCTGCTTGTTCATCAGGCCCGCGACCACCTGGCTCATCACTTCGCGTTCGCGCGGCGTCAACGACGCATAGGCCTGGCGCACCGCGTCCAGCGCGCGCTCGCGCTCGAGGCGCTCGCCGTCGCGGGCCAGCGCATGGCCGACGGCATCGAGCATCGCTTCGTCGTCGAACGGCTTCGTCAGGAAATCGAGCGCGCCGCCCTTCATCGCCTTGACCGTCGTGGCCACGTCGCCGTAACCGGTCATGAACAGGATCGGCACGTTCAGGCCCGCACGTACCGCTTCCTCCTGAACGGCCAGCCCGCTCTCGTCGACAAGACGCACGTCGAGGATCAGGCAGCTCGGCACGTCGGGCCGCTCGAACGCGAGAAACGCCCGCGACGACGCGAACGTCTCGACGCGAAACCCCGCCGAACGCAACAGTGCGCTCAACGCGCGCCGCAGCGTTTCGTCGTCGTCGACCACATAGACGATCGGCGCGGAATCGCCCGCGCCCCGGTTGCCGGCCGACGTCATGTCCAGCGTGCTCGTCATTGCATTCCCTGTGTATGCATCCGCTTCATTATCGAATGATAAACTAAGAAAAAGCCGAGCGGAACCGCCACGCCTCACGCGGCGCGGCCGGTCGACGGGCCGCCGCTCACGCGGGAGGCGCGCCGGATGCGACCTGATCGATCAGGTTGAGCATATCGTCCGATGGAAACGGCTTGCGCAGGAACGCGACCGCGCCTTGCGCGAGCGCGCGGCGCACCGACTCGTCGTCGCCGTGCGCCGACATCAAGATGACCGGAAGCATCGCCTTGCGCTGAACCAGCAGGCGTTGAACGTCGAGACCGCTCATACCCTTCATCTTCAGATCGACCAGCACGCAAGCCGCGCCGTCCAGCGGGCCGGCCGCGAGGAATTCCTCGCCCGACGCGAATGGCAGTGCGGTATGGCCAGCCGATTTCAGCAAGCTGGCAAGACTCTTACGGACCGACGCATCGTCATCGATGATGCAAACAATGGCCATGAAATGAGAACCTGAGAATTTTGTCAATCCAGAACATCGCGACGCGGCTTGCGCCGCATCGACAGGCGTCACCGCCGCGCGCGACGCCCGCACAACCCGTGTGTCATGCCCACGGTCCTGCCACCAGCAGCGGTTGCGCGGGCGCTGCCGGCGTCGGCGGCAGTGTATCCGCGCGTTCCTCGCCGACGAAGGACGCACACCGGGCATGGACGCGGCCGGCCTCGCCCGACTCCGCCAGCTTCTCGAGCGCATACGCGCGCACGACCTCCAGCAGCGAATAGCGCTTCGAGAGCCCGACCGAATGAACGACCAGCAGCGATTTCGATGCAAGACTGGCCAGGCAGTCGAGCACCCGGGCGGCGCCCAGTTCGTCGCAGGCAGCCAGCGCGCACGCCGCATCGAGCCGGAACGCATCCGGAAACACCGCGATGCGGCACAGCACGGTGCGCTCCGCATCGTCGAGCAGCCGATAGCTCCATTCGATCGTGGCCCTGAGGGTCTGCTGGCGCGGATGGGCCGTACGCAGGCCGCCGGACAACGACAGGACGGACTTGTCGAGATCGGCTGCCAGCCCCTGGATCCCGAGCAACGCGACCCGGGCCGCGCCGAGCTCGAGCGCGAGCGGCAGGCCGCTCAGGCGGCGGCAGATGGTCGCGATCGCGTCCAGCGTCTTCGTGTCCGCGGGCATGTCGGTGCCCATCGCGCGAGCCCGCGCCAGAAACATGCGGACGGCGCCGCACGCGACGATCTCGCCGTCGTTCGCGCCGGCCGGCGGCGCCGGCAGCGGGCCGACGCGATAAACGCGTTCGCCCGCGACACGCAAGGGTTCGCGGCTGGTCACGACGAGTGTCGCGCCGGCATTCGCCTCCGCGATCGCTTCGCAGAGGTCCGCCAGATCGTCGACGTGCTGCTCGGCATTGTCGAGCACCAGCATGACGCGCTGCTCGCCGATCGCACGCACGACGTCGGCGGGTTCGGCGCCGGGGCTGCCCGGCAGGTCGAGCGCGTCCAGCACCGCCGACGCCACCGTCGCGTCGCCCTGCCAGCCGGCGAGATCGATCCGGACCATCTCGATGCCGCGCACCGCCGACCAGGCCGTGGCGACATCCAGCGCGAGATGTGTCTTGCCGACGCCGCCGGGGCCGACCAGCGTGACGAGCGCCTCTCGCTCGAGCAGCACGTGCAACTCGGCCGCTTCCTGCTCCCGGCCGATCAGCGGACATTTGCGCGGCACCGCGCCCGCACGGACGCCGCCTGCCGGCTCGAATCCGGCCGGCAGGCGCTCGGCGTGGTCCGGGTCGACCGGCGGAGCGAGCCGATAACCGCGGCCCGATTCGGTCCGTATCCACCCGTGCTTGCCGCCGAACAGCTTGCGCAGCGTCGAGATGTGCACCTGGATGTTGTTCTCGACCACGATCGTGTTCGGCCACACGGCTTGCATGATCTCGTCCTTCGACACGAGCCTGCCGGCCGCCTTCACCAGCAGCTCGAGAATCTCGAATGCCCGGGCGCCGATATACCGGGGCTGCCCGTCGACGCAGACTTCGCGGCACTCAAGGGAAACCGTCACCCGCCCGAACGTGTACATGATCCGCACTCGCTTATGCTGCTCCGCACCTTGCGCCGCCTCGCGAGGCGGCGCCCTCTGTTCCGGCCGCCCAGTCGCAGCGATGCGTGTCGGAAGGCCTGAACCCATGGTATGGCGCGACAGGCGCGCCGACCATTATCTATAGGTTTAGTCGGGTACCGGCCTGCCCGGTCGTCGGGAACGGCGTGTGCCGGGGGTACTGCAAATTTCCTCAGGCTGGCGGACAATGCACGGCGCCGCCCAGACGCGCGCAACCCAGCCCGGCCGCCCCCGTTTTACGCGCCGGTTTCGCCCTGCTCACCCAGCCTGACCCCACCGTGAACCAACCCTTGCGAGACTCGGACGACACGAAGCGAATGGATGCCGACTGGCTGGCGCGCGCCCGCATGTCGAATGCGGTCCGTTCGGGCGACGTGCTCTGGTTCGACCTCACCGACGCCGGGACGAGGCGCGTATGGTCCGCGTGCCAGACCGGGTGGGAATCCGACCAGCGCTGCCGGCAATTCGAGCACGAATACGCATTGAACGAAGCGCTGGAACCGGCGTGGGCGATCATGCCGGTTGCGCTGATCCGCGCCGCGGACGGCCCGGTGCTCGTCTATCCTCGCCCGGACGTGCGTGCGTTCGACACGCTGGCGGACGGGCGGCTGCCGCTCGACGTCTTTCTCGACGCCGCGATCCAGGCCGCGCGCACGCTCGGGCAGCTTCATCGGCGCGGCTGGCTGCATGGCGATCTGCAACCGGCCAGTTTCGCCATCGCGCCGGACGGTACGGTCATGCTCCGCTCGTTCGCCCATGCGTGGAATCGTCGGACGGAACGAGCCGCGGCGAGTACGATGCGCACGGATTTCGCCGCCTACGCGGCGCCCGAAGTATCCGAAGGCTCATGCGTCGACGAGCGCTCCGACCTGTACGCGTTCGGCATCACGCTGTTCCGCCTGCTGACGGGCGCGATGCCTTACAAGGCCACGTCGACGTCCGAATGGATCCACGCGCACGTCGCGATGCAGCCGTCGCCGGCCACGACCTTTCGCGACGACCTGCCTGCGATCCTGAACGACCTGATCCTGAAACTGATCGCCAAGGAGCCCGCCGATCGCTACCCGTCCTGCGAAGCGGTCCAGCACGATCTCGAACGTATCCGGCGCGACTGGCTGGCGGCTGGCCGCGTCGAGCCGTTCGCGCTCGGCGGCAGCGATCCGCTCGCCGGGTTGCACGCGCCCGACCTGCTGGTCGGCCGTGAAGCCGAATCCCGCCGGCTCGAGGCGGTGCTGGCGGCCGTATCGCAAACCGGCGAGACGGCCATCGTGCTGATCGACGGGCCGGCCGGCGTCGGCAAGACCGCGCTGGCCGAGGACTTCATGCGCCATGCGCGGGCGGCGTCGCGCACGGCCTGGTGCACGTCGGCGAAGGTCGATCAGTTCCAGCCCGCGCGGCCCTACGCGCCCGTGCTGCAGGCGTTGCGCTCGCTGTTCGGCAGCGCGCTGGCCAGGCGCGACGACGAAATCGCGGCGATTGCCGCGCGGCTGCGCGACTGCGTGGGCCGTCAGGCCAACCTGCTGTCAGGCATCTTCCCGGAGATCGCGTGGTTGCTCGATGTCGAGCCCGTCGCGTTCGACCATACCGGTGCGATTCCGGAATTTCACCTATGCCAGATCGTCGTGAATGCGTTCCGTGCGTTCGCGGCGCCGGCGGAACCGCTCGTCATGGCGCTGGACGACATCCAGTGGGCCGACGACGCGACGCTCGCGTTTCTCGCATCGATCGCCGTCGATCCGCCGGCCAATATCTGCGTCGTTGCCGGTTATCGAAGCGGGCCGCAGCACGACCACCCGCCGGCATTCCGCCGCTTCCTGCGCCAGCTCGACCCCACCCGCCTGTCGGCCCTGACGCTGGCGCCGCTCGACGCACCCGACGTCACGCGCATGCTGGCCGGCCTGCTCGGCGAGGCGCCGGACCGGCTGTCCGGGCTCGGCGACATCGTTCACCGCAGGACGGGCGGCAATCCGTTCCACATCCAGCAGTTGCTGCGCACGCTGATCGACGAGCGGCTCCTCGGCTACGACCCGGTGCGACAAACGTGGCAATGGGATGCGGCCGACATCGACGCGCGCCGCCCGACCGAGAATGTCGTGAGCCTGCTCGCGATCCGGATGCAGCGGCTGCCGCACGAATCGAGAACGCTGCTGTCGCTGCTGGCCTGTATCGGCACCGACGCCGACGACGCGCTGTTGTGCGCCGCCGCCGGCAAGACGTGGGCCGAACTCCGCTTCTGGCTGGACCCCGCGCGCCAGGCGGGCCTCGTGTCGCTCTCCGGCAACCGCTGGCGCTTCGTTCACGACCGCATCCTCGAGGCCGTCTACGCGGTCATCGGGCGGGCGGAGCGCGCGCTGTGCCATGCCCGGATCGCCGCCGCGATGCTCGGGCGCGCGGACGCGCAGTCGACTGAATCCCGGCTGGAACTCGCCGCCCAGATCGAGCAGGCGAAAACCGCACCGCTCGACGGCGCGCTGGCACTCGCATTCGCGGATGCCCTGGTCGCGGCTGCCGAGGCCGCGGCGATCGTCGCCGCGCGCGATCGCGCGCTGTCGTTTCTCGCGACCGCGCAATCGCTGCTCGGTCCTCACGCATGGTCGCAACACTACGGTCTCGCGAGCCGGATCGGCATCCTGCGCAGCGGCCTGCTGCTCGCGACCGGCGAAACCGCACAGGCATCCGAAGCGATCGACGAGCTCATGGCGCGGACGCGCACGCCGGCCGATCGCGCCGAGGCCCACCGGCTGAAGGCCGCGCAGCTCACGGTGGAGTCGCGCTACCGGCAGGCCGTCGACGTCGCGCTGGCCGGGCTCGCGCTGCTCGGCGTCGTACTGCCGGCCGAGCCGGTCGAGGCCGATCTCGCAGCGGCGTGCGACGCCGTGCGCGATGCGCTCGATGGCCGCGCCATCGGCGAACTCGTCGACCTGCCCGTGATGACGGACACGCGCGTCGAAGCCGCGATGGCGCTGCTGACCGCACTCGAAGCCGCGATGTTCTATCCGAGCGGCGGGCTGATGCTGCTGCATTTCGCGACGATGGTCCGGCTGACCCTGCGCCACGGCGTCACCGCCGCGTCGGTGCAGGGGCTCGCGTGGTACGGCGTCAGCATTGCCGGGCACCACGACGCGTATGAGGACGGCCTCGAATTCGCGAAGGTCGCGCTCGCGCTGGTCGATCGCCACGGCTTCGAGCGCTACCGCTCCGCGACGCTGATCGCGCTCGACCAGGTGAGCGTCTGGACCCGGCCGCTGTCGTACGCGCTCGAGCGCGCGCGCGATGCGAAAGCGGCGGGCAATGCGAGCGCCGAGCTGCGCTGGATGTGCTACAGCTGCAACCACATCGTCAGCGATCTGCTCGCGATGGGCGAAGCGCTGCCGGCGATCCGCGACGAGATCGATCCGCTGCTGCAGATCGCACGCGGTGCGCGTTACGACGACATCGTCGACCTCGTTTCCACCCAGTCGGAATTCGTCGACGCGCTGCAGCTCGGCTACCACCGGCCGATCGGCACCTGGCGTGCCCGTGCGTCGACGAAGACGCCGATGTCGGTCCTGCAGTTCTGGACCGACGTGCTCGCCGGCCAGGCGGCCTTCATTTTCGGCGACGCGGACGCGGCGCGCGCGTCGCTCGACGCAGCCGCATCGAGCGCGTGGTCCACTCCCGCGCACATCATGCTGTCCGACTTCCACCTGTTCGGCGTGCTGGCCGGCATCGCGAGCGACCGCGGCGCCACGCCGCCCGGGCGGCTGCTCGAACGCCATGCGCCGCAACGCGCCCGCTTCGCCGCGTGGAGCGAACGCAACCCGGGCACGTTCCGCAACAAGCTCGCGCTGATCGATGCCGAATTCGCACGCGTGCGCGGCGAACATATCGTCGCGATGCAGCAGTACGAGGCCTCGGCCAGCCTCGCGGCGGAACACGGTTTCGTGCACGAACAGGCGCTCGCGCACGAACTGGCCGCGCATCACGCCACGTCGCTCGGGCTCGCCGGCCCCGCCCGTCATCAGCTGCGGCTCGCCCATGCGTGCTACCGGCGCTGGGGTGCGGCCGGCAAGGCGCAGGCGCTGGAAGCGCAGCATCCGTTCCTCGTGATGGACCCGTCGCCGGGCGGCCCGGCCATGCCCGCGCGCGAAGATCTCGATTTCTCGCTCGCGATGCGCGCGGCCCATTCGCTGTCAGAGGAAATCGTGCTGGAGCGCCTGATCCAGACGCTGATGCGCAACATGATCGTGTATGCCGGCGCGCGTTATGGCCTGCTGCTGCTCGCCCGGCACGACCGGCTGACGATCGAGGCCGCCGCGCGGACCGTCGGCAGCGACGTGATCGTCGACATTGCCCGCAGCGAACCCACCGAGCAGGATGTCCCGCTGTCGATCCTGAACACCGTCGCCCGGACCCGCAAGCCGGTCGTGCTCGCGAACGCGCAGCGCGAGGGCGTTCCCGACCACGCCGACAGCCTGCGCGCGCACCCGACGCGCTCGCTGTTCTGCCTGCCGCTGTTGAAGCAGGGTGCGCTGATCGGCGTGCTGTATCTCGAGAATGCATTGTCCAACGGCGTGTTTTCGCCGCGGCGCATCGCGATGCTGGAAGTGCTCGCGCCGCAGGCGGCCAATGCGCTCGAATCCGCGCGGCTCTACGCGGAACTGATCGACGAAAACACGCGCCGGCTCGAGACCGAGGCCGCGCTGCGGCATGCACGGACCGAGCTCGCGCGCACCGCGCACATGACGGTGATGGGAGAACTGGCCGCGTCGATCGCGCATGAGATCAATCAGCCGCTGACGAGCATCGTGTCGAGCGTCGGCGCGTGCATGCGCTGGCTGCGCGGCGCGCAGCCCGATCTCGGCGAAGCGCTCGCAAGCCTCGAAGACATCCGTGCGTCCGGCGTGCGTGCGGCCGACATCGTCCGCGCGTTGCGATCGCTCGCACGCCAGGCACCGCCCGCGCTGGCGCCGCTCGCGATCGACGACCTGATTCGCGACATGCTGCATCTCACCGCAACCGAAATCGACGCGAAGCAGGTCGCGCTGCGCGTCGACCTGCATTGCAGCGACATCCGCGTGATGGCGGATCGCACGCAGATCCAGCAGGTGATCCTGAACCTGGTCACCAACGCGCTCGACGCGATGGACGGACTGGCCACGGCGCGCGAACTCGAGATCGCGTCGCAGGTCGGCGACGATTACGCGGTCGTCTTCATTGCCGACCGCGGCGCCGGCATCGATGCCGACATCGCGAACCGGATCTTCGATCCGTTCTTCACGACGAAATCGCACGGCATGGGGATGGGCCTGGCGATCTGCCGCTCGATCGTCGAAGCGCATGGCGGCACGCTCGAAGCCGCGCCGCGCGACGGGAACGGCACCGTGCTGACGTTCCGGCTGCCGATTTCGACGACGCGCTGACGCATGGGCCGAGCGCGCGGCGGAACCGGCGCGCGGCTCGGGCTCGGCTCAGGCTCGGGTGCCGCTCGGCCGATGCGCGTCTTCGCCGAGGAACCGGTGCACGAACGTCACGGCCATCGCCCCTTCGCCGACCGCCGACGCCACCCGCTTGACCGAACCCGACCGCACGTCGCCCGCCGCGAACGAACCGGGCACGCTCGTTTCCAGATAGTAGGGCCGGCGCTCGAGCGGCCACACGCGCTCGAATGCCGGGCAGTCGTACAGGTCGCTGCCGGTCACCAGATAACCGCCCGGATTGCGGATGATGTTCGTATCCCGGGCCCATTCGGTGTTCGGCGCACCGCCGATGCAGACGAACAGGTGCGTGGCCGGCAGCACGTCGCGCGCGCCGTCTTCCGAACGCAGCACGATCGCTTCGAGCCGGCCGTCGCCGTGCAGCGCATCGACGGTCGTGCCGTACCGTACCGTCACGTTCGGCG
Organism: Burkholderia sp. LFS061; assembly: GCF_047978125.1. Taxonomy (NCBI): domain Bacteria; kingdom Pseudomonadati; phylum Pseudomonadota; class Betaproteobacteria; order Burkholderiales; family Burkholderiaceae; genus Burkholderia; species Burkholderia sp. LFS061. Next base: position 76,874 of record NZ_JBFPFS010000012.1, read on the forward strand.
TGCGCTCGATCCGGTCGATCAGGTAGCGCGACAGCGTCGCCGCCAGCGACGCGCCCCTGACGATCATCGTGACTTCGCGCGCGTGCCGCGCGAAGTTCATCGCGGCCTGGCCCGCCGAATTGCCGCCGCCGACGATGAACACGTGCTTGCCTTCGCACATCGGCGCTTCGCTCGATCCCGCGCCGTAGAACAGGCCGGCGTTGAGAAACTTCCGTTCGTCGGGCAGGCCGAGACTGCGGTATTCGATCCCGGTCGCGCAGATGTTCGAGCGTGCGGTCAGGATCGAGCCGTCGGCCAGGTCGACGCGAATCTTGCCGTCGACGAACGTCGCGTGCACGCCCTCGCGCATCATCAGCAGCTCGACGCCGAACTTGACCGCCTGCCGGCGCGCGCGCTCGGCCAGCTCGGCGCCCGGAATGCCCTCCGGGAACCCCATGTAATTCTCGATCAGCGAACTCGTTCCCGCCTGCCCGCCGATCGCATCGCGTTCGATCACGACGGCGCGCAGCCCTTCCGACGCCGCGTAGACGGCCGCCGACAGGCCGGCGGGACCGGCGCCGTAAATCGATACGTCGTACTCGATGAAGCGAGGCCGTGCGACCCAGCCGAGCTTCGCGGCAATCTCCGGCAGCGTCGGCTGGTAGATGCGTGAGCCGTCCGGAAAGATGACGACCGGCAAGCGGATATCGCGCAGCGGCGCGATGCCCAGCTCGCGCGCGCAATCGGTGTCGGACGTCAACTCGCACCATTCGTACTCGATCACGCCGCGCTTCAGGAAGTCGCGGATTGCGTAGGCCTCCTTGCTGTTCGGCAAACCGATTACCTTGACATGCTGCGGCTGAGTCATGAACGCCTCCCGGTGACCGTCGTGTCGGATCTCGCCCGGACCTCGCGCCGGGCGCACTTGCGACTGTACGTCCCCTTGCCGCCCGGGTTGACGCGCTTAATAAGAATTAAGGTCCGCGCGCGACACGACCGTCCACAATGCACCGTATCCAACCCCGCTCGCAGCTTCGCGCCGGCCGCGCTGCGAGCGATCTCCGGCGCCGGCATCGGAGCGGAAGATGACCACGACCTGCACCCATCTCGGCGAAGCGCGCATCCTGACCACCGACAAGGACTACTGCGAGGAATGCGTGAAGTCCGGCAGCCAGTGGGTGCATTTGCGCCTGTGCCTGACATGCGGGCACGTCGGCTGTTGCGACTCGTCGCCGAATCGCCACGCCAGCCGGCATTTTCATGAAACCGGCCACCCGCTCGCGCGTTCGATCGAACACGGCGAGCGCTGGGTCTGGTGTTATGCGGACGACGTGATGGCCGGCGAGATCGCGTCGTAACGCGCCGCGCGCCGGGATCCGGCGCCCGCGCGCGCCCGTGTCCCACGACGGGCCGCCCGTCGCCCCCACCTGCCGACATCGATCCGGCACCTTTCCGGACCGCGGGTTAACACCGTTCGATCGCGCCTTTGTCATGCCGATCTTTTCGGCTATAGTTTATCGAACGATAACTTATCTATCGATAAACAAGGAGTCTCCCATGCCCGTATCCAGACTCGCGCACTACTCGATCCGCACGCTCGATCTCGAGAAATCGTGCCGCTTCTACGAACGTGTGCTCGGCTTCAAGCGCGGCTACCGGCCGCCGTTCGACTTTCCCGGCGCGTGGCTCTACAAGGGCGGCGACGAAGCCGATTACGGCACGGTCCACATCATCGGCGTCGATCCGGCCAACCCCGACGGGCTCGCGGCCTATCTCGGCGACAAGGACCTACCCGCAACGGGCACCGGCACCGTCGACCACATCGCGTTCCTCGCGACCGGCGTCGAAGCGATGTGGAACACGCTGCGCGCGCAAGGCATCGCGTGGCGCGACCGCACGGTGCCGAGCCTCGGGCTGCACCAGGTCTTCATCGAGGATCCGTCCGGCGTGACGATCGAGCTCAACTACCCTGCCGCCGAGGTCGCCGGCCTGGCGCTTCCCGCCGCGGCCGGATCGGCCGGCGCCCCCCACGGAGACTGACATGAACGACAGCACTTCGACGAACCGCAAGGCCGCCATCATCGGCGGCTCGCTGGGCGGCCTGTTTGCCGCGAATCTCCTGCTGCGCAACGGCTGGGACGTGGACGTGTTCGAACGCGTGCCCGAGGCGCTCTCGGGCCGCGGCGCCGGCATCGTCACGCATCCGGAACTGTTCGACGTGATGCTCGCCTCGGGCGTGCGCATCGACGAATCGATCGGCGTGAAGGTCGCATCGCGCATCACGCTGGCCAGAGACGGCACCGTGGCGTCGGAACGCGGGCTGCCGCAGACGCTGACCGCGTGGAGCAAGATGTACCACGTGCTGCGCGCGGCACTGCCCGACCAGCATTACCACTCGGGCGCCGTCGTCGCAGATGTCGCGGACGGGCCTGATCGCGCATCGGTCACGTTGTCCGACGGCTCGGTCGTGCACGCCGATCTCGTGATCGCGGCCGACGGATTCCGCTCCGCGATCCGCGATAAATTCCTGCCGGACGCACGGTTGCAGTACGCGGGCTACGTCGCCTGGCGCGGGCTGGTCGACGAAGCCGGCCTGTCGGACGCGACCCACGCGACGCTGTTCGGCAAATTCGCGTTCGGGCTGCCGCCGCACGAGCAGATCCTCGGCTATCCGGTCGCCGGCCAGGGCAACAGCACGAAGCCGGGCGAACGCCGCTACAACTTCGTCTGGTATCGCGCGACCCGCGAAGACACCGACCTGCCGAACCTGCTGACCGACGAGACCGGCAAGCTGTGGGCGGGCGGCATTCCGCCGACGCTGATCCGCCGCGACGTCCTCGACGACATGGAATACGCGGCGCACGCGCTGCTTGCGCCGCAGTTCGCCGAGGTCGTGGCGCGTGCGACGCAACCGCTGTTCCAGCCGATCTACGACCTCGAAGTGCCGAACATGGCGTTCGGCCGGATCGCGCTGCTCGGCGACGCCGCGTTCGTCGCACGGCCGCATTGCGGGATGGGCGTCACGAAAGCCGCCGGCGATGCGCTCGCGCTTGTCACGGCACTCGCCACGCGCACCGACCCGCTCGACGCACTGTGCGAATACAGCGAAACGCGCACCGCGTTCGGTGCCGCGATCGTGCAGCACGCGCGCCATCTCGGCGCCTACATGCAGGCGCAACTGAAGGACGACACCGAGCGCGCAATGGCCGAACGCTATCGCACGCCGGAAGTCGTGATGCGGGAAACCGCCGTTCCGCCGCATTTCTGAGCGCGGGCGGGCGCCGCGTGCGAGACGCGCGGCGCCCGCTGCCCGGCCAGGATACCCAAACCAGAAGGAGACACCGTGAACCACCCGATTCCGGCTGCCGCCGGCACCGCATCCGACCTGGACGCGCCGGCGCAGGCCACGCATCCGCTGCTGCGCGATGCCCGCTTTCGCGATCTCGTCAGGCGCAGAAGGCTGTTCGCCTGGTCGCTGACGCTCGTCATGCTCGCCCTCTATTTCGCGTTCATCCTCACGCTGGCGTTTTCGCCGACGCTGCTCGGACAGCCGATCGTGCAGGGCCGGCCTACCCCGTGGGGCATCCCGGTCGGTTTCGGCATGTTCGTCGTCACGTTCGCGCTGGTCGCGCTTTACGTGTATCGGGCCAATTCGGTGCACGACACGATCGTCGCGTCGATTCGTCACGGAGGCGATCAATGAAACGCCTGCTCATCGCATCGATCGCCGCCGTCGCCGCCGTCGGCCCGGCACCGGCGTTCGCGGCCGGCCCCGCGGCGGCGCTGGCGCACAGGCACAATCCGGTCGCGATCGGCATGTTCCTGCTGTTCGTCGCGTCGACGCTTTTCATCACGCGCTGGGCTGCGCGCAGGAACAACAGCGTGGCCGACCACTACGCCGCCGGCGGCAAGATCACCGCGTTCCAGAACGGCTGGGCGATCGCCGGCGACTACATGTCGGCGGCGTCGCTGCTCGGCATCTCCGCGCTGGTGTTCACGAGCGGCTACGACGGCCTGATCTATTCGGTCGGCTTTCTCGCGAGCTGGCCGATCATCCTGTTCCTGATCGCCGAGCCGCTGCGCAACCTCGGCAGGTACACGCTCGCCGACGTCGTGTCCTATCGCCTCCGGCAACGGCCGATCCGCGCGTTCGCGGCGTCGAGCTCGATCGTCATCGTGCTGCTGTACCTCGTGTCGCAGATGGTCGGCGCGGGCAAGCTGGTCGAACTGCTGTTCGGCCTGAACTACACGGTCGCGGTGCTGATCGTCGGCGTGCTGATGGTCGTCTACGTGTTCTTCGGCGGGATGCTGGCGACGACCTGGATCCAGATCATCAAGGCCGTGCTGCTGCTCGCCGGCGCGGCCTTCATGGCGATCATGGTGCTGAGCCGTTTCGGCTTCAGCCTCGATGCGCTGTTCGCGCAGGCGATTCTCGTGCATCCGAAACATGCGGCGATCATGCGCCCCGGCGGCCTGGTATCCGATCCGGTCTCGGCCGTGTCGCTCGGTCTCGCGCTGATCTTCGGCACGGCGGGCCTGCCGCACATCCTGATGCGCTTCTTCACGGTCGGCAACGTCAACGCGGCCCGCAAGAGCATCCTCTATGCGACCGGCATCGTCGGGGCCGGCTATGTGCTGATCGTCATCATCGGCTTCGGCACCATCGCGCTCGTCGCGTCGGACCCGCAGTACCGCGACGCATCCGGCGCCATCGCGGGCGGCGCGAACATGGTCGCGGTCCATCTCGCGCATGCGGTCGGCGGCGACGTGTTCCTCGGCTTCATCTGCGCGGTCGCATTCTCGACCATCCTGGCCGTGGTCGCCGGACTGACGCTCGCGGGTTCGTCGGCGATCTCGCACGACCTGTATGCGAACGTGCTGCGTCGCGGCCGCGCTTCGGATCAAGAGGAAATGCGCGTGGCGCGCGGGACGACCCTGGTGCTCGGCGTGCTCGCGATCCTGCTCGGCATCGCGTTCGAAAAGCAGAACATCGCGTTCATCGTCAGCCTCACGTTCTCGATCGCGGCAAGCTCGAACTTTCCCGTGCTGCTGCTCTCGATCTACTGGCGCGGCCTGACGACGCGCGGCGCGGTACTGGGCGGCCTGACCGGGCTCGCCACCGCCGTGACGCTCACCGTGCTGAGCCCGACCGTCTGGGTGCAGGTGCTCGGTCATGCGCATGCTGTCTATCCGTACGAATATCCGGCGCTGTTCTCGATGGCGGCGGCATTTGCCGGCGTCGTCCTGTTCTCCGTCACCGACCGCTCGGCCCGTGCGCAACGAGAGCGCGAGCAGTTCGACACGCAGCTCGTCGCCTGCGAAATGGGCATGACGCAACGCGGCTGAGCCGCACGCCCCGAAAAAATCGCTATCCCGTGGGAGACACCATGTTGAACTGCACCTGCTGCATGTCGCCGGCACGGCGCCGCCTGCTCGGCGCGTTGGCCGCGCTCGCCGGCACGGCCGTCGCCGGACGCACCGCATCCGCAGCCGACACCGCGAGCGCACCGGCCGCCTCGGCCGCCGTGCCGCGGCACCGGCCGCGCTCGATCGACATCCACGCGCACTACTACCCTGAAAGCTTTTGCGATCTGGTCGGCGGCGAAGGCAAGCGCTTTGGCGGGTCGTTCGCGTGCGACGATGCGTCGTTCACGTTCCGGACGCCCGCCGGCGGCCTCGGGCCGCTGCCGATGAAGTTCATCGACGTCGACGCGCGGCTCAAGGACATGGATGCATCCGGCGTCGACGTCCAAGCGCTGTCGCTCAGCGTGCCGATGGCGTACTGGGGCGACCGGCCGTTCAACGCGAAGCTCGCGCGCGACTGGAATTCGGCCGCGTCGCGCGTCTACCGGCGGCACCCGACGCGGTTCGTCGTACTCGCGACGCTGCCGATGCTGAACGCGACCGATGCGATCGACGAACTCGAGCGCGCTGCGCAGTTGCCGGGCGTGCGCGGCGTGTACATGGGCACCAACATCGACAACCGCGATCTCGACGATCCGCTGTTCGCTCCGGTGTTCGCGCGCATCGAGCAACTGGGCCTGCCCGTGTTCCTGCATCCGCAGCAAACCGTCGGCGGCGCGCGGCTCGGCGATTTCTACCTGAGCAACCTGCTCGGCAATCCGTTCGATACGGCGATCGCGGGCTCGCACCTGATTCTGGGCGGCGTGCTCGACCGCCACCCGAACCTGCACGTCACGTTGCCGCATGCGGGCGGCGCGCTGCCGATCCTCGTCGGGCGCCTGGACGCGGGCTGGACCGTGCGCCCCGAAACGCGCCGGCTCGCGCACAAGCCCAGCAGCTATCTGCGGCGCTTCAGCTACGACACGGTGTCCCATTCGGGGCCCGTGCTGAAGTTCCTGATGGAGAACGTCGGGGTCGACCGGCTCGTACTCGGCAGCGACTACTGCTTCGACATGGGCTACGAGCAGCCGGTCCGCTTTCTCGACCGGCTCGACCTGACGGCGGAACAGCGTTCGATGATACTCGGCGGCAATGCGGGCCAGCTGCTCGGGATCTAGCGGGCAAGCAGCCATATGGAAACTTTCGACCCGCGCCTGCACCGTCGGCGCAGGCCGTTGCCGGACCTGGCATCATCCGGCGAACCGGTGCGTGCCGGCATGCAACGCCACGCATCACGACGGACGGACGGCGACACACGCCGCCGGCCGAACACGGGAATCACGCACGATGAAGATAGTCATTGCAGGCGGATCGATCGCGGGTCTCGCGGCCGCGCTGACGCTCGATTGCATCGGACACGACGTCATGGTCTGCGAGCGCTCGCCGACGCCGCTGCGCGGCCAGGGCGGCGGCGTGGCCGTGTTGCGCCGGATGATGGCGTTTCTCGAACGGCATGGCCGGCATTGCCGCCAGACGATCAGCGTGCCGACGCATCGGCGGCGCTGGATCGATCGCGACGGCGTCGTCACGCGGGACGAACCCGAAATGCTGCCGTTTTCGTCATGGGACGCCGTCTACCGCTCGCTGTGCGAGACGCTGCCGCGCGGGCGCATCCATTACGGCCGCACGGTCACCGGCTTCGACCAGGACGCGGACGGTGTCGACGTATACCTCGCAGACGAACGCATCCGCGCGGATGTGCTGATTGCAGCCGACGGCTCCGGCTCGAACCTGCGCGCGCACCTCTTCCCCGGCTATACGCCGTCGTTTGCCGGCTACCTCGCATGGCGCGGCATCGTCGACGAAGCCGAATTCGACGCCGCGTCGATCGCATCGCTGGTCGAGAACATGACGCTTCACAAGGCGCCGGGCGAGCTGTTCATGGCGTTCCTGATTCCCGCGCTCGACGGCTCGCTCGTGCCGGGCACGCGCCGGTTCAACTGGCTGTGGTATCGCAACGAAGCCGATCCGGATGCGCTGCGCCGGCACCTGACGGATCGGGACGGCCAGCTCCATCACGCGTCCGTGCATCCGGGGCAGCTTTCCGACGACACCGTCGCGACGCTGCGGCAGCTCGCGGGCGAACGCTTGCCTGCTTCCCTGTCGCAACTGGTGCTTGCGACGCGCGCGCCGTTCAACCAGGCGATTTTCGACGCACTGAGCCCCGGCTTCGTCGACGGCCGCGTCGCGCTGATCGGCGACGCGGCCTGCACCGTGCGCCCTCATACGGCATCCGGCACGTCGAAGGCGGCGAGCGATGCCGTGTCGCTCGCCGAAGCGCTGCCGGCGGACGCGACCGATGTCGTCGAGCGCTTGGCGTCATGGTCTGCCCGGCGGCGGGAAGAAGTGACGTCGCTGCTCGACAAGGGTCCGCAACTTGCCGCGTCGTTCGGCCTCGGCACGCCACGCTGACGCATGTGCGCTGGCGCCGGGATGCAGCATGCGCGCGTTCAGAACGTTTCAGCGCAGCTTCAGGAAATGGCGTCGGCGCCCGCGTAGACTGCCTCCCATCATCCACCGCGCGGGCAAACAGCCCTCGCGCGGCCCCCACCCATGGAGTAACGACATGATCTCCGCCGCGAATCGCTGTCGCCGGGCACGCTTGTCATCGCCGAATCGATCGGCAATGCTGTGCCGCCGAACGTCCGTCGCGAACACGCGCAAGCCGGGCCACGCTCGTGGGCCCGCCTGTCGCGACAACCGGATCCGCGCTGCCGCGCGCGATCGTCATGCGGACGTGCGCGGCCGACGCGCCGTCTATTGCCCCGCCTGTCGAATGACGCCGGACGAACCGGTTCGCGTGGAGCGCGCATGAAGCACAAGCGACTCTGGTTGGGCGCCGCAGGCGTCGCGATCGCCGGCCTGGCGGTCGCGATCGGCATCATGGTTCGGCCGTTGATCGCGCCGATCGATCCGCCTGCCCGCGCATCGTTCGATCCACAACTGATCAAGGCCGGTGCGCGCGTGGTCGCGCTGGGCGATTGCGTCGTCTGCCACACCGCGAAGGACGGCAAGCCGTTCGCGGGCGGGCTGCCGCTCGCGACGCCGTTCGGCACGATCTACGCGACCAACATCACGCCGGATGCCGACACCGGTATCGGCCGCTGGTCGCGTGACGCGTTCGCGCGCGCGCTGCGCAGCGGCATCGCCCGCGACGGCCATCCGCTCTACCCGGCCTTTCCGTACATTCACTTCACGCGGATGTCCGACGACGACATCGCAGCCGCTTACGCGTACCTGATGACCCGCGAGCCGGTTCGAACGAAGACGCCGGCGAACGACCTGATCTTCCCGCTCAACTTCCGGCCGCTGGTCGCGTTCTGGAACGTGCTGTTCCTGCGCGAAGGCGCATACCGGCCGGACCCGTCGCAATCCGCGCAATGGAATCGCGGCAAGGCGCTCGTCGACGGCCTCGGCCACTGCGCGTCCTGCCATTCGCCGCTGAATGCGATCGGCGGCGAACAGTCGGGCAAGGCGTTCGACGGCGGCATCGTCGACGGCTGGGAAGCACCGCCGCTCAATACGCTCGGCCACGCGGTGCGGCCGTGGACGCAGGCGCAACTCGTCACGTACCTGCGCACCGGCCGCGCGAGCGAGCACGGCGCGGCCGCCGGACCGATGCTGCCCGTCACGCGCGATCTCGCGACGGTGCCGGCCGAGGATGTCGAGGCCATCGCGGCCTACATCCTGTCGATCCAGAAGCCGGCTGCCCCGCGGCCTGCGACGAGCGCCGCCGAACGCCATGCGACGACGCCTGCCGGCCAGCGCGGCGCGGTGCTGTTCCAGGCATCGTGCGCGCAGTGCCACGGGCCTGCATCGCCGATGCAGTCGATCGGCGAACGGCCGACGCTCGCGTTCGGCACGGCAGTCGCCGCCGACACGCCGCGCAACGCGATCCAGATGATGTTCAACGGGATCGGCTGGCACGGCGAGGACACGCTGAACTACATGCCGTCTTACCTCGACCAGTACGACGACGCGCAGATCGCGGACCTCGCCGCATACCTCCGCGAAACGTACACCGATCGCCCCGCGTGGAGCGGCATCGACACCCTGGCCGCGAAACTCAGAAAGGAGGACAGCGCGCGATGATCACCCTCACCGTGAATGGCGTGCGGCACACGCTCGACATCGATCCGTCCACGCCGCTCCTTTACGCGCTGCGCAACGACCTGCACCTGCACGGCGCGAAGTTCGGCTGCGGCCTCGGGCAATGCGGCGCGTGCACCGTGATCGTCGACGACAAGCCGATGTTCTCGTGCCTGATTCCGGTCGCCGCGGTCGGCGAGCGCCGCGTCAGGACCCTCGAGAGCCTCGGCACCGCCGAGCATCCGGGCAAGCTTCAGCAAGCGTTCATCGATCATCAGGCGGCGCAGTGCGGTTATTGCATCGCGGGCATGATCATGCGCGCGCAGGCGCTGCTGGAACGCAAGCCGAAACCCACCGAACACGAGCTGCGCACGCACATGGAACCGAATCTGTGCCGTTGCGGCACGCACATGCGGATCCTGGCGGCCGTGCGCCAGGTCGCGGGCCTGCCGGACCCGGAACCGGCCGCAGCTCCCGTCACGATCAGCAAGGGACTCTGATGAACCCACCCGACGATATCGACGAAGGCCGCCGGCACTTCATGGTTTCCGGCGCGCTGTTCGTCGCGTTCAGCCTCGCACCGGCCGCGCGCGCCGCCGCCGAGGTCGTGATCGCGGACGAAGGTGCGGCCGTCCACGTGTCCGGGGCCACCGAAACGCTGGCCGGCAGCCTGAAGACCAATCCGCTGCTGGACGCGTGGATCAAGATCACGCCCGACGGCAAGGTCACCGTGTTCACGGGCAAGGTCGAGCTCGGCACCGGCGTGCGCACCGCGTTGCTGCAGGTGGCCGCCGAGGAGCTGAACATGAAGCCCTCGCTGATCACGTTCCTGACCGCCGATACCGGCGCGTCGCCGGACGAGGGATTGACGGCCGGCAGCCACACGATGGCGGACAGCGGCTCCGCGCTGCTGAACGCCGCCGCGCAGGTGCGCGGGCTGCTGGTCGACGGCGCGGCGAAGCAGTTCGGCGTCGAGGCGCGCCTGCTCACCGTCGCCGACGCGGTCATCAAGGCGCCGGACGGCCGCACGATGCGCTACGGCGACGCGGTCCGCACCGTCGACCTGCATCGCCGCGCGACGCCGACGTCGCCGTTGAAGAGTCCGGGCACGTTCGCCGTGATCGGCACGTCGCTGCCGCGCGTCGACATTCCGAACAAGGTCACGGGCGGCGTCAGCTACGTGCAGGACATGACGCTGCCCGGCATGCTGCATGCGCGCGCCGTGATGCCGCCGGTGTACGACGCGAAGCTGCTGTCGTTCGACGAAGCCGCGATCCTGAAGATGCCGGGTGTCGTGCGGATCGTGCGCAACGGCAGCATGCTCGCGGTGGTCGCGCAGGGCGAATGGCAGGCGGTCGTCGCGCAGCGCGCACTGGCCGCCGGCTGCCGCTGGTCGCCCGGCCGGGCGCTGCCCGATCGCGACACGGTTCACGAGGACCTGAAACGAATCTCGACGCAGCGCATCGAGATCGCCGATACGCATGCGCAAACCGCGCCGGCGACGAAGACGCTGTCCGCCACGTTCCTGAAGAACTACCTGCTGCACGGCTCGATCGGGCCGTCCTGCTCGGTCGCGCATCTCGAGAACGGCATGCTGACCGTGTGGACCCACTCGCAAGGCGTCTACCCGCTGCGCGACGCGCTCGCCGAGATGCTGTCGATGCCGAAGGCGAACGTCCGCTGCATTCACACCGAGGGCTCCGGCTGCTACGGGCACAACGGCGCGGACGACGCGGCCGCGCATGCGGCGCTGATCGCGGCCGCGATGCCCGGCAAGCCGATCCGCGTCCAGTGGATGCGCGAACAGGAACATACGTGGGACCACTTCACGCCGGCGATGGTCACCGAGCTCAGCGCGTCGCTCGACGCGAGCGGCCGCATCGTCGACTGGAAATACGCGCTGTGGAGCAGTTCGCACAACGAGCGGATCGTCAACGCCGGCCGGCTGCTGCCCGCGCGCATGCTCGAGCCGCCGTTCGTGCCCGCACCGTCGACGCCGATGCTGCAACCCGAGGGCGGCGGCGACCGCAACGCGATCCCGCTGTATGCGCTGCCGAACATGCACATCGTCAACAACTTCTCGCCGACGATGCCGCTGCAGACGTCGGCGATGCGCTCGCTCGGCGCGCACACGAACGTCTGGTCGATCGAAAGCTTCATGGACGAGCTCGCGCACGCGGCCGGCGTCGATCCCGTCGAATTCAGGCTGCGTCACATGCAGGATCACCGCGCGAGCCAGGTGATCAAGCTCGCCGCGACGAAATTCGGCTGGCCGCGGCCGCCGCGCGAACGCAACCGCGGCGTCGGCTTCGCATTCGGCAAATACAAGAACCTGATGGCCTACGTCGCGATCGCGGTCGAGGTGTCGGTCGTGCCTGAAACCGGCCAGGTGACGCTCGAACATGCGGAAGCGGCCGTCGACGCGGGCCAGATCGTGTCGCCGGACGGCATTCGCAACCAGATCGAGGGCGGTATCATCCAGTCCGCGAGCTGGACGCTGTACGAGGCGCTGAAATACGATACGCAGCGCGTGCGCAGCTTCGACTGGAGCAGCTATCCGATCCTGCGCTTCTCGGCGGCGCCGCAAAGCGTGCGGGTCAATCTGATCAATCGCCCCGGCGCGCCGTTCCTCGGCGCGGCCGAGGCGTCGATGGGACCGACCGCCGGCGCGCTTGCCAACGCGATCTTCGACGCGACCGGCCAGCGCCTGCGCGAGATGCCGTTTGCGGGCGACGCGCTCAGGAAACGCATCGACGCCTAGCGGCACGACACGACAAATCGCGCCGGCATGAACCGGCGCGGACAACAAACAGGCTGGAGATTTCGGAACGATGGATACCTTGCTTTCAATGCGCGTGTTTACGCGCATCGTCGAGACAGGCAGCTTCACGCGCGCGTCCGACACGACCGGTCTCACGACGCCGCGCGTGTCCGCGCTGCTGAGCGCGCTCGAACAGCATCTCGGCTGCCGGCTGCTGAACCGCACCACGCGACGGATCTCGCTCACCGAGGACGGGCAGGCGTACTACGAACGCTCGGTCGCGGTGCTGCGCGAGATCGACGACATGGAGGCATCGGTATCGCAAGCGCGCAACGTGCCGCGCGGCCGTCTGAAAGTGAACCTGCCGCCGGCCATGGCGAAGCAGATCATGGTGCCCGCGCTGCCCGAATTTCTCGCCGCCCATCCGGGCATCATGGTCGAGCTCGGCGTGACCGATCGCCAGATCGACCTCGTCGGCGAAGGCGTCGACTGCGTGGTGCGGATCGGCGCGCTCGACGATTCGGGGATGGTCGCGAAACGGATCGGCAGCCTGACGACCTGCACCTGCGCGTCCCCCACGTATCTCGACCGATGCGGCGCGCCCGAAACGGTGGACGATCTCGCCCAGCACGTCGCGATCAGCCACATCTCGGCCGATACGGGCCGCCCGCGCCCCTGGGACTACGTCGTCGACGGCGAAACGCGCATCGTGCAGATGTGCGGCACGGTCGCGGTCAACGATGCCGACACCTACATCGAGTGCGGCGTCGCGGGGATCGGCCTGATCAAGACCTCGCTGTACCTGGTCGAGCCATATCTGAAATCGGGGCGCCTGCGCGAGGTGCTGACCGATTTCAACACGCCGCCCCGGCCGATCTCGATCCTGTATCCGCCCAATCGGCATACGCCCGTCAAGCTCAAGGTCTTCGTCGACTGGCTCGCGGGGCTGTTCGCGGAGATTCCGACGCTGCAGGGCAAGCGCTGTTGAAACCCGCAGTTGCAACTGATCGTCCGCGCCACCGCGCGCACAGCATGAATCACATGATTTAAGACGGCGTTCAGGACTATTCCGTCCTGCCGATCCAGACTGGCCTCATCGGGCTTCGCGATCCGCGGTATCCGCGCCGGAGGCCCGTTTCGAGACGCACATCATGAAAATCGTGACCGCCGCGCGATCCGTCCTGGCCGTTTTCGATGTCCCCAGCCCCGCCTTCGCCAGCGGCCGCATCGCGCTAGTCGCCGACGCGGCCCCTCCTCGCGCGGGCGCGGCCGCCCGACGCGCATGAACCCGCGCACGATCCACCCCTTTGCGTGGCGCGCAATGCTCGATTGCGCCCCGGACGTATTCCCTTGTTATCGATCGATCAATAATCTTGACGGCAATGCGGCGGCTTCCGTTTCGCCGCGACGGCAATCGCAACGCCCGCCCGACGAACGGGCACCCGACATCTCTTTCCAAGGAGTCGACCATGTCAGCAGAATCCACCCCGCTCGCGCCCCACGGGCACGCGGCCAAGCTTACGCAGGGCCTCATCCTGCTGTTCGCGTTCAGTTGCGGCGCGATCGTCGCGAACCTGTACTACGCGCAACCGATCACCGAACTCATCGCGCCGAGCCTGCACATGTCCGGCGAAACCGCGAGCCTCATCGTATCGCTGACGCAGATCGGCTACGCGCTCGGCCTGTTCTTCATCGTGCCGCTCGGCGACCTGCTCGAGAACCGCAAGCTGATGATCGTCACGGCCGTCGTGTCGATCGCGAGCCTCGCTGCCGCCGCGGTCGTCCAGACGCCCGGGCTGTTCCTCGCGATTTCGCTGCTGGTCGGCTTCAGCTCGGTTGCCGTGCAAATCCTGGTGCCGCTCGCCGCGCACCTCGCGCCGGATCATTCGCGCGGCCGCGTGGTCGGCACGATCATGAGCGGGCTGCTGCTCGGCATCCTGCTCGCGCGCCCGCTGTCGAGCGTGGTGGCCGACGCGTTCGGCTGGCGCTTCGTGTTCGCGGCCGCCGCCGTGCTGATGACGCTCGTGACGGCCGTGCTCGCGCTGACGATTCCGTCGCGCCAGCCCGATCATCGCGCGACCTATTTCGAGCTGATCGGCTCGCTGCTGCATCTGGTCCGCACGATGCCGGTGCTGCGCCATCGCGCGTTCTACCAGGGCCTGATGTTCGCGTCGTTCAGCCTGTTCTGGACTGCCGTGCCGGTCGAGCTGACGCGTCACTACGGGCTGTCGCAATCGGCCATCGGCCTGTTCGCGCTCGTCGGCGCGATCGGCGCAACGTCGGCACCGGTCGCGGGCCGCCTCGCGGATGCCGGCCATACCGTGCGGGCGACGCTGATCGCGCTGGTCGCCGGCGCCCTGTCGTACGCGGTCGCGCCGATCCACGGCGCCGGCCTGTATGGCCTGGTCGTCACGGGCATCGTGCTCGATTTCGCGGTGCAGATGAACATGGTGCTCGGCCAGCGCGAGATCTACGCGCTGCACGCGGCGAGCCGCAACCGCCTGAACGCGCTGTACATGACGAGCATCTTCGTCGGCGGCGCCATCGGCTCCGCGCTCGCGAGCCCCCTGTACGAGCATGGCGGCTGGCCGCTCGTCGCCGCCGTCGCCGGCGCGTTCCCGATCGTCGCGCTCGCACACTACCTCGCGATCGGGCGTCCGCACGCGGAACGCCACGCACGGACCTGAACCGGCGCCGGCACCGGTTCACGCGCGAATCCCGCCCGGGCCGTTCGCGCGCCGGAACGCTGCCGGCACGTCACCCGCGTCACTCCCGAACTTTCCGCAGGGCCCGCCGTTGCTCCGGTCGCAACCGGACGCTATCGCACGATAAGCGGCGCCGCCCTGCTCCACGCAAAAGGAATCCATCATGTCTTCCCTGCTCAGCCACTACGACCTGCGCGGCCTGCCGCTTCCCAACCGTGTCGTGATGGGGCCGATGACGCGTTCGCGCGCGCCGTCGCGCGGCCAGCCGACCGAACTCATGGCCGAGTACTACGCGCAGCGCGCGTCCGCCGGCCTGATCGTGACCGAAGCGACCAACGTCAGCCCGGCCTCCGCGTCGTTCGAACTGACGCCGGGGCTCGTCACCGACGAACAGGCGGCCGGCTGGAAGCAGATCACGGACGCGGTCCACGCGAACGGCGGCCGGATCTTCGCGCAGCTGTGGCACGGCGGCCGGGTCAGCTCGCTGACGCTGCTCGGCGGCGATGCGCCGCTGTCGCCGTCCGGCATCAACGACGATCTCGAGCAGCTGCAGGTATGGGCGCAGTTGCAGAACGGCTATTACACGAAGATTCACGCGACACCGTCGCGCGCGATGACGACGGACGAAGTTGCCGGGACGGTCGACGAATTCCGCCAGGCGGCCATCCGCGCGATGGCGGCCGGCTTCGACGGCGTCGAGATCCACGCGGCCAACGGCTACCTGCCGCACCAGTTCCTGTCGTCGACGCTGAACCGCCGCGACGACCGTTACGGCGGCTCGGTCGCGAACCGCGCGCGCTTCCTCGAGGAAATCGTCGACGCGGTCGGCGGCGTGATGCCGCTCGACCGCGTGGGCGTGCGCATCTCGCCGTACGCGAAGTACAACAACGTGCGCGACGCGGATCCGGACGCGACGTACGCGTACGTCGGCCGCATGCTCGACGAAGCCGGCGTCGCCTATCTGCACGCGGCCGACACCAACGGCTGGAGCGGCGAGCCCGACCTGCCGCGCATCGTCGAGAACACGCGCAAGACCTTCGGCGGCACGCTGATCGTCAACGGCGGCATCGCGCCGGACGCCGCGAACGCACTGATCGATGCCGGCGACGCCGATCTCGTCGCGTTTGCGCGCGCGTACATCGCGAACCCCGATCTCGTCGAGCGCATCGCGGCGAATGCGCCGCTCGCCGCGCCGAAGCCGGTCGGCTGGTATGGCGGCGACCGCACGGGATACGTCGACTATGCGCGTCACGACGCGGCCAGCCGGGCGGCCTGAGCCCCGCTCCGGCGGCGGCCCGATGCAGCCTCGCTCAGGCCGTCGCCGACCGTGGTCGAACCCGTCGGTCGGACCCGCTCACGCGTCGTTCCAGCGCGCGCCCAGCACGCGTCCGCAGAAGTTCGGCCGGTGAAAATCCGGATCGGCGCGCTCGAGCACGTCGGCGCTCCACGTGCCGAACGTCGACGCCGGCCGGTGCGCGACCCCGCGGGCGATCGCATCGAGGAACGCGTCGCCGAACCCGTCGCCGCGCGGGTACGCGGCGAGCAGCGCCCGCCGCGCGTCGACCGAATACGCATCGACGCCGGTTGCCATCAGGTCGGTCGATATGGCGGACGCCAGCACGCGCGCGAGCGGCGACACGCGCGCGGCCACACCGGGCGTCGTGTGCAGCGCGATCGCGTGCCACACGTCGTCGCGCATGCGCTGCGGCGTCCGATGGCGCAGCAGGAACGCCTGCGCGGCATCGGCGCTGTCGATCTCGTAGCGCTCGGTCGAGCGGCAATACGCGGTGCTCAAGCCCATGTTCGCGTACATCGCGGCCACGTACAGCGTATCGGCATCGCAGGTCTCGCTTGCACGTCGCGCGGCAAGCGACGCGAGGACGAACACCCGGCGCGCGTGGTCGGTAATCACCCGCGGCAGCGACGCGCATGCCGCTTCGGCGGCTTCGATCGCCATCGGTGTCCGGGGAATGCGGACGCCGGCGACTTCATCATGGGCCGATGCGCACGTGTGCGCAGAATTCATCTCGTCTCCTTCTGCCCCGCGCCGGGGCGGGAAATTGTCCATTCATCGCGCGGCACGCGCCGGGGTCGCCGGCCTGCCCGCTGAGCGACGCCATCCTAAAAGGCGACACCGGGCTGATCGAATGCTTCGCACTGCTTGACGGACTCTGTCGCGGCCGCATGCAGGCACTGCGTGAAACGACGCCCGTAACCGCGCACGGAACCGGCATCCTGGCCGGCGTCGGCCGCCGCACGCGGCTGTGCCGGCGCGGCCGGACGACGCTGGCCGAATCCGCCGACACCGCCGAATTCGGCCACCGGCGACCACGCGGGGCGGACCGCCAGCGGCGGCGGCGCAAGCGGCGCGAACTCGTCGTCCGCATGCACGACCTTGCCGTCGACGACCGTCAGCACCGACGAAAGGAACTTGATCCGCGCCTCGTCGATCGTGAAGTAGTCGTCCGTCAGCACCGCGAAATCCGCGTACTGGCCGGGCACCAGCGCGCCCTTGCGGTCGTCCTCGTTCGAGAACCATGCGCTGCCGACCGTGTAGCGGCGCAGCGCTTCCATCCGGCTGAGCCGGTTGCGTTCGGGATAGAGCGCCGTGCCGCCGACCGTGCGCCCGGACACCATCCAGTACAGCGACACGAACGGGTTGTAGCTCGCGATGCGCGTCGCATCGGTGCCCGCGCCGACCGGCAGCCCGGCCGCCAGCATCGCGCGGATCGGCGGCGTGCGCGCGGCCGCTTCCGCGCCGTAGCGTGCAATGAAGTACTCGCCCTGGAACGCCATCCGGTGCTGGACCGTCACGCCGCCGCCGAGCGCGGCGATGCGCGCGATGTTCGCATCCGAAATCGTCTCGCAGTGATCGAAGAACCAGCGCAGCCCATCGAACGGGATGTCGCGGTTCACGGCTTCGAGCACGTTCAGGAAGCGGCCGATCGATTCGTCGTAGGTCGCGTGCAGCCGGAACGGCCAGCGGTGCCGCACCAGCAGCCGGACCACCGCGGCCAGCTCAGCCTCGAGCGCTGCGGGCAGATCGGGGCGCGGTTCGAGAAAATTCCCGAAATCGGCTGCCGAATACACCAGCAGTTCGCCGGCGCCGTTCATCCGCAGGAACCCGTCGCCGTCGCCGGGCCGCGCCAGCGTTACCCATCGCGCGTAGTCGTCGAGTTCCTGTCCGGCATGCTGCACGAACAGGCTGTAGGCGATGCGCACCGTCAGTTCGCCGCGCTTCGCGAGCGCCATGATCGCGCCATAGTCGTCCGGATAGGCCTGGAAATCGCCGCCCGCGTCAATCGCGCTCGTCACGCCGAGGCGGTTCAGTTCGCGCAGGAAGTGCCGCATCGAATTCATCTGCTCGTCGTAGCCGAGCTTCGGGCCTTTCTCGAGCGCCGCATGCAGGATGCCCATGTCCGGGCGCGCGATCAGCATGCCGGTCGGCCTGCCGAGGCGATCGCGCTGGATTTCGCCGCCGGGCGGATCGGACGTATCGCGGCCATAGCCGATCGCGCGCAGCGCGGCCGCGTTCAGCAGCGCGCTATCGCCCAGGTGCATGATGAAGACCGGCGTGTCGGGCGCGATCGCGTTGAGTTCGGCCGCCGTCGGCCCGCGCTTTTCCGCGAACTGGAATTCGGTCCAGCCGCCGACGACGCGCACCCACTGCGGCGCAGGCGTGCGCAGCACCTGGCGACGCAGCATGCAGAGCGCATCGGCGAGCGTCGGCACGCCGTCCCAGCGCAGTTCCAGGTTGAAGTTCAGGCCGCCGCGGATCACGTGCAGGTGCGAATCGTTCAGCCCCGGGATCACGGTGCGGCCGTTCAGGTCGATGCGCAGCGTGTCGGCGCGCGCATGGCGCATCACCTCGTGCCCGCTGCCGGTCGCGAGGATCCGGCCGTCCTTCACCGCGAGCGCGGTCACGAACGACTGCCGGTCGTCCTGCGTCGCGATCTTGCCGTTGCATACGATGAGGTCCGCCGTTTCGGCGGATTCCGTCGCCTTAAGCACCGTCCGGCCTCCTGTTTGCGCCGAAAGCCGGCATACGGCCGCACGCGGCATGCACCCGGATTGACGATACACGGACCATCCACTTCCCCTTGAACGTTGATCGATCGGACCGGCAGACTGCGGCGCGATGGCGCGGCTGCGTCCTGCGCGGGCCGGGCGCGCCGTTACGCCACCTGCTGCATCGCATCCGCCGCCTCATGCCGCATCCGCGTACGGCCCGTCGACGGCGTCGTCTCCGGCCGGACGAAGTTCTGCACGCGCGCCAGCCGGCGCACGTCGAACGCACGCGATTGCGGATCGAAATGCCCTGACAGACCGGCCAGCAGCGACGAAGCCTGCCCGGTCCGTCCGCGCTCGATCAGGTGATCCGCGAGATCGAGCGTGCCGCGCAGCGCCCACATGGCTGCCCCTTGCCCGTTCGCGGTATGAATCCCCATCAGCAGATGACGGTGCCCGTCGGCTTCGCACGCGATCGCGAGGTCGGCATCGGCGGTGCGTGCCTGTTCGAGCATCGCCAGCCCCCTGGCGCGCAGCAGCTCGGGCACGAACAGATGCTCGCCGTGCGTGCGGCAGCGCGCGAGCGTCGCATCGAGCTTCGTGCATGCCTCGGCCGCGCGGCCCGTGCGCGTCAGCGCTTCCGCGTACGCGACGATCAGCGGCGCGAGCGCGCGCTGAAAGCCGCTCGCTTCGATGCGCCGCAGCGCGGGCTCGAGCCGCGCGAGACCGGCACCGGGATGCCCGGTCTGCATGTCGAACTGCCCGGCAAGGCATTCCGCATGGCTGAGCCAGATGTCGAACCCGTTCGCCTCTGCGGTCGATCGCAGCGTCCCGAGATAATCGGAAATCACGTCGTGATCGCCATAGCGCAATGCAATCGGCACGGCCGCGGCGCCGAGCACCACGCACAATGCCGGCGCCGAACCGCTGCGGCGCGCGCATTCGACCGCCTGCGCCGCCAGTCGCATCGCATATTCCGGGTCGCCCTGCATCCACACGAGCCGCGTCAGCATCGTCCGGCCGAGCGTCGCGACGTCGACCCCCAGCGCCGCTTCTGCGCAGGACGGTTCGCCGACCTCGGCCAGTTCGGCCATCGCCGCCTCCAGCCGCTCGCGCGCCTGCGCATGCTCGCCGAAGTAATGCAGCGAGGTCGCGACCATCGCGTTCGCCAGCAGCCGCTGCGACCGGTCGCCCCGCCGCTCCGCGGCGCGCTCGAAGCGCGTCGCGTAGCGCAGCGATTCGTGGATGTCGGAGCGCGTCAGCATCGTGTTCCACAGCCCGACCAGCGCGCGCGCGTCGAACGCCTCGTCGCCGATCCGGCCCGCGAGACCGAGCGTCCGGTCCCACATCGCCGCGGCCGTGTGCGTATCGCCATCGGTATGCAGCAGCGCCGCCGCATAGGCCGCGCGCAAGCGCATTTCGCGCGCCGCATCGATGCCCTCGGCCGCCCCGGCCTCGATTGCGTCGAGCGCTCTCCTCGCCGGTATCGAACATTCGCGCATCCGCGCCGGCTCCCGCAACGCGAGCGTCAGCGCGTCCACTTCCAGCGCGTGCGGCTCGGCCGCCGCGGGTTCGCGCGGCGCCGGCTCGCCCGCGGCGAGACGCAGGCTCGCGAGGTCCGCGGCTTGTGCGTGCGTCAGCATCCGCGCTTCCCCCTGCTCGCGTTCGTAGCGCGCATGACGCTCGGCGACGGCTTCGAATTCGCCCTCGTTGTGCAGTTTCTCGAGCGCATACGCGCGCGTCGATTCCGTCAACCGGTAGCGCGCCTGCGCGCCGTCGAACTCGACGGTCACCAGCGACTTCGCGACCAGTTCGCCGAGCACCGCGATCATCGCGGCGGCCGACATGCCGGGATCCATCGCCACCTCGCGGGCCGCATCGAACGTAAACGGGCCGATGAAGCACGCCATGCGACGAAACAGCGACCGGGCGGCCGCATCCAGCAGCACGTAGCTCCAGTCGAACGTCGCCCGCAGCGTCTGGTGGCGCGGCAGCGCCGAGCGCAGCCCGCCCGTCAGCAGGTTCAGCCGGTCGTCGAGTCGCGACGCGACGACCTCGAGCCCGAGCGTCGCGACGCGCGCGGCGGCCAGCTCGATCGCCAGCGGCAGCCCGTCGAGGCGCCGGCAGATGTCGCCGATCAGCCTGACGCCGGCCGCGTCGACCTCGCAATCGGGCGTGGCGGCGCGAATCCGCGCCAGAAACAGCTCGACGGCCGAATGGCGCACGATCTCGTCGACCGACTCACTGCCGTCCGGCACCGCCAGCGGGGCCACGCGAAACACGGCTTCGACCGAGATATGAAGCGGCTCGCGACTCGTCACGAGCACGCGCAGCGGCGCGGCGCGCGACGTCAGCGTTTCGACGAGGTCGGCCACCAGGTCGACGACGTGCTCCGCGTTGTCGAGCACGAGCAGGCCGCGCGAAGCGGCGCATGCGTCGCCGATCCGGTCGGCGGCAGGCACGCCGTCCGTCTCGAGCCCCAGTTCCGCGGCAATCGCGAGCAGCACGTCGTCGCGCGTCGCGGCACTGGCCAGCTCCACGAACAGGCCACGCTCGCCGGACCGGCCGCGCAGCTCGTGCGCGACGCGGTTGGCCAGGCTGGTCTTGCCGATGCCGCCCGCGCCGACCAGCGTGACGACCGGCGCACGTCCGATCATGTCGACGATCTGCTCGATCTCGGCCTGACGTCCGACCAGCGGAACCGGATGAAAGGCAGCGGCAACCTCGGGCGGACATTCGGCCGCGCGCGGCGCCGCCGAATGCGCGACCGGCGGCTGCGCGATCAGCAGGTAGCCGCGGCCCGGCACCGTCTTGATCAGGTCGCGATTCGCGCCCAGTGCCTTGCGCAACGTCGCGACATGAACCTGCAGCCGGTTTTCCTCGACGATCAGGCCCGGCCAGACGGCATCCATGATGTCGTCCTTCGACACGACGGAACCGTTCGCGCGATGCAGTACTTCAAGGATGTCGAGCGCGCGTGCGCCGATACGCAGCGACGCGCCGTGATGGCGAATGTCGCGCTGCTCGAAATCCACCGACAAATTCCCGATCTGGATCATGGCCGCCTCCAGGTTCCCCACGATGACCGCCATGTGAACGCACGGTTCACCGGGGCGGGAGTCCGCATCCGGCCTGCGTTGCAGGCCGGCGCAAAGTCTCAAAAAGTGGGCCGAGTGTAAACGCCGCAAATACAAAAATCTTGAAGGAAAATGCGCTGACACCCGGCGCTTGGGCGCTCGGCGGAAGCCTGACGGCGCGAATACAACGGGAGCAGGATCGATCGGAATGCGGCATTCATGCGCCGGCCAGGCCTGGCGCGGCGCGGTTCGGCCCTCACGATGCATTTCGTCAGCCAGCGGACATTTATTCAAGTTATCTTGGGCCTGTCGGGCGCGCCGTATACACTGCACGCAGTCAGGATGCTCGCGCGCCATACCCCATCGAAGGATTGCTCCACCATGCCAGCCCCCCTCGTCGCGCCGCCTGCGGCGCCGAAAGACACGCTCGGATGCATCTCGAGCCTGCTATCCAAGGATATTGAAAGGTCGGTCGGCGGCCTGACGCTCCACCGCAAATGCATGCGCGACGAGCAATTCGAGCGCATCGAGATGGCGGCCAGCGATCGCGGCTTCCTGATCGGCGTGTCGCTGAATGGCGGGCACCGGCGCACGATCTACGGCGGGGCCGGCAAATCCGAGCGGCGGTTTCAGCACAACTCGATCTACATTCGCGACTTTTCCCGGAATTTCCGCGCCGACCTGTACGGCAAATTCGACTTCCTGCTCGTCGAGCTGTCGCGCAGCTACCTCGACCGCCTCGGCCGCGAGCACGGCGGAACGGAAATCGGCGGCCTGACCTGCGCGCCCGACGTGCAGGACGCGGTGCTGGGCCATCTCGCGCACGCCGTCGCGAACAGCCTCGACGCGCCGGGCGCGCTGAACACGCTGTTCGTCGAGCAGATGGGGCTCGCGATCGGCACGCATCTCGCATGCCGCTACGGCAATGCGCACGCGCGCGACCTGCAGCGCAAGGGCCTGCTGTCGCCGGCCAAGGCGGCGCTCGCCAAGGAACTCCTGATGGAAAAGGCGAACCTCGGCGTGTCGATCGAGGAAGTGGCCAACGAATGCGATCTGTCGCGCGGCTATTTCATCCGCGCGTTCTCGCGCACGACGGGACGCACGCCGCATCAATGGCTGCTCGAACAGCGCGTGATCCGCGCCCGGCAACTGATCGAGACGACCGACATGACGCTCGCGGAAATCGCGGCCGCCTGCGGCTTCGCGGACCAGAGCCACCTGAACCGCGTGTTCGCGCGCATCGTCGGCCATCCGCCCGGCGCATGGCGGCGCGAACTGTCGCGCTGAAACGGCCGCCGCGCGCGCCATGCTCGTCATTGAAGCGGCGTCGCGTCGTAGTTGACCGGCACCCAGTCGTACTGCTCCCCGTCCCTGCGCAGATGCCCGAGCCCGGGAAACGCGATGTGCGCGGCACCGACCAGATAACGCTTGTCCGCGACGCGCTTCAGCGTATCGCGCCGGGTGCGGCGCGCCGCGTCGGCATCGCTGTCGTACTGGACGGTTGCGTCCGGATCCTGCAACTGGATCGCCGCGACGTGCACGATGTCGCCCCACGCGAGCAGCCCGGCGTCGCCGCTCTCGATCAGATAGGCCGTATGGCCCGGCGTATGGCCGGGCATCGGCACCGCGCGAATGCCGGGGGCGAGTGTCGCTTCGCCGTGAAACGTCTTGAAGCGTCCAGCCGCGACGTACGGTGCGACCGACGCGGCCGCCGCATCAAAAAACGACGACAGGAACGCCGGCGCTTGTGCCTTGTTGTCCGAATCGAGCCAGTAATTCGCTTCGATCTCGTTCACGCGAACGACCGCATTCGGAAAGGTCATCCTGCCGTTCGACGCAATGCCGCCGACGTGATCCTTGTGCAGGTGCGTGAGCAACACTTCGTCGATCTGCTCCGGCGCATAGCCTGCCGCGCGCAGGTTCGCGAGCAGCTTGCCGCAGCAGTCGCCATACAGGACGCCGGCGCCCGTATCGACAAGAATCCGCTTCGATCCCGTATCGACCAGGAACGCGTTGATCGAACCCTGGACGGGCGGCTCCAGAAACTCGCGATCGAGATCGCGCCGGATGTCGTCCTTCGACACATCGCGGAAGACCGTATCGACCGGAAACGGATGCGTGCCGTCGGACAGCGCGACGATCCGAA
This sequence comes from Burkholderia sp. LFS061, assembly GCF_047978125.1. Classification (NCBI taxonomy): domain Bacteria; kingdom Pseudomonadati; phylum Pseudomonadota; class Betaproteobacteria; order Burkholderiales; family Burkholderiaceae; genus Burkholderia; species Burkholderia sp. LFS061. Next base: position 101,042 of record NZ_JBFPFS010000012.1, read on the forward strand.
GGTTGCCGAGCTTCTGCCGATAGAAGCCGGGTGCCTGGTTCCCGCCGCCCGGCTCGCCGGCCAACGCGACCGATGCGACGATGCCGACGCACCACGCGATGAGCAGCATGCGGCCCGAGCGCGCCGCGCGCGTGCGCCAGTTCAAGTTCTTCATGTCCACTCCCCGGTTGCGTATCGACGTGGCGCGCGCCAGCTTGGCGGTCCAGCCGGCATGGATGCGCGCGATACCGAGCTTACCGGCCGGATTCGCAATAGTCCTGAGCGGGACATGAATCGTTCTGAAGGCCGGCCCTCGGCGGCGCCGGCCCGGATTCAGGCGGCCCGGTCACGCGCGTGCTGCGCGGCAATCAACGCATCGCGAAAGACGGCGGCCGGCTGCGCGCCGCTGACGACCGACAGCCCGATGCGCGTCGACGGCACCGACGCGACGCCTTCACGCACCGCCTGCGCTTCGAGCGCGACCACCGCATCGAGCCCTTCGCCGGACGCCAGGAACGCACGCACCGCGTCGCCCGGCAAACCGGCGCCGGCCGCCGTCTCGACCAGCACGTCCGCGTCGCCGATATCGCGGCCGTCGCGGAAATACGCGGCAAACAGCGCGTCGACGAGCGCGACCGCACTGCCGCGTTGTTGAGCGAACCAGACGAGCCGGTGTGCAAGCCGCGTGTTCGGCGTGCGTGCGATCCGCGCATGATCGAACACGAGGCCGGCCGCCCGGCCGGCTTCGGCCACATGCGCGTCGAGTGCCTGCGAGCGCGCCCAGCTGCCGAACTTCGCGCTCCGGTACGCCTTGCGGTCCATGCCGCCGGCCGGCATCGACGGGTTCAGTTCGAACGGCACGAACCGGACGCTCACGTTGCCGGCCAGGCCGGCTTCGTCAAGCGCCTCCGCGAGCCGGTGCTCCGCGATCCAGCACCACGGGCAGATGAGGTCGTAGGTCACCGTTACTTCGAGGGGTTTCATCGCAGGCTCCTTCCTGTACATTGCAGTCCGGAAGATAGCGCGTGCGGGCCGACGATAGAATGCGAACGGCACGCAATGCATCGTTGCGATACGCACAAAGGCACAAAGGCACGAAGTCACAAAGGCGACGACATGGACAAATTCTCCGCGCTGCGCGCGTTCGTGGAAGTAGCGGAAGCCGGCGGCTTCTCGAGCGCGGGACGGCGTCTCGAACTCGCGGCGTCGTCGGTGGTGCGCGCGGTGGATGCGCTCGAGGCGTCGCTCGGCACCGTGCTGCTGAACCGCACGACGCGACAGGTCACGCTGTCCGATGCCGGCTCCGTGTACTATGCACGCGCGAAGCGGCTGCTAGAGGAACTCGCGGAAGCCGACGCACTGGTTTCCGATCGCGGCGACGAGCCGTCCGGACCGCTGCGCGTGTCGGTGCCGGTCGCGTACGGCGTGCGCCGCATCGCGCCGCACGTCGCGGCATTTCTCGCACGCTATCCGAAGCTCGACCTCGACCTGCAGCTCACCGACGAACGCGTCGATCTCGTCGCCGGCCGGATCGACGTCGCGATCCGGCTCGGCGAAGCGGCGCCGTCCGCGGAAGTCGTCGCGCGGCAGCTCGGCACGTTCCAGCGCTATGTCGTCGCGAGCCACGACTACCTCGACGCGCACGGCACGCCATCGGTGCCGGGCGAGCTGGTCGATCACGGGTGCCTGCGCTTTCACTTCGGCGGCGACCAGCAGGCGTGGACGTTTGCCGATGCGCACGGCACGACGAAAGTGCTGGTCGCCGGGCGCCTGAAGTCGAATCACAGCGAGGTGTTGCGCGATGCCGTGCTCGACGGCGCAGGCATTGCGCTGCTGCCCGACTGGCTGGTCGACGCCGACGTCCAGTCGGGCCGCCTGCGCAGGCTCTTCGAACAGTACGACGTCACGCCCGATGCGGCGCGCTCGGTCGTCACCGCGCTCTACCTGCCGAATCAGCGCGGCTCGAAGCGCGTCACGGCGTTCATCGATTTTGTCGAGGCGCTGGCGCGCGCGCAGCACTGAGCCGCGCGCCGCGCCGTATTACCAGCCGAACTTCGCTTCCATGCCGACATAGTCGGCATGGCGCGCACCGAGCGCGCGAATCGAGTTGGCGACCTGGAAGTGCACGGCCTCGACGGCCAGCGCCACGTTCGCATTGACGAGCCAGTCCACGCGGGCCTGCGCATACATGCCCGTCCACGAACCGCCCTTGCCGGCCGTGCCGGGCACCGCCGACATCCCTTGCCCGTAGATCGCGTCGGCCGTCGACTCGCGCCACTGGAAACCGACCGCGGTCAGCACCGTCACGGTGCTGGACGGCTTGAACGTCAGCGAAGGCTTCACGTGAATCAGGTTGCTGTAACCGGTGTAGCCGGCGAGCGTGAAGTAATAGCCGTTCGGAAACAGCGGGTTGAAGGTGCCCATGCGCCCGTCGCCGGGATGCTTGTCGCCCGACGCGCCGTCGACCTGAATGCCGATGCGCGGCGTGCCCGCCGTCTTCGTGAACGTGTAGCCGCCCAGCGCGCCGAACGCCCACGCACCGATCGTGTCCTGTCCGATGTGCCCCGTCTGGAGCATCGCCTCGACGTCCCAGTCGAGCCGGCCGGATTTGCCCGCGTAGCGCATGTCGAACACGTCGCGCCGCTCGGTACCGGCTCCGGCGAGATAACGCGCGTTGTCGCGCGTATAGCGCGACCAGTAGGCCGACAGGTCGCCGGGGCCCGTGCCGCTGCGCTCGACGCGCACGCCGTCGAATCTCAGGTGCCGGTTCGACACGTCGTCGAACACCGCGTCGTTGCGATATTGCACCGGGCGCGTCACATAGCCGATCAGCCGCCATTTGCCGATTTCGTAGTTTGCCCACAGCGCGTCGAACGCCTGGCGCACGTTCGGCCCGTCGCGCACCGACACGAACCGCTGCAAGTCGAACGCCATCTCCTGCCGGCCGATGCGCGCCTTGAACGTGCCTCCGCCCACCTGGTCGACATACGCGACGAACGCCTGCTCGATATCGAGCTGATCCTTGTCGACGGGGCCGACCGTATCCTTGCCGAACGGCCGCGCATCGACGAACTGGACGAACGCCTGGAAATGCCCCGCATAACGCAGATCCGCGTGCACCGTCGCGCGCTGGATCACGTAATTGTCGTCATGCGCGGCGCCGAGCCCGAACAGCGGCGCGTTGTTCAGCTCGAAGCGCTCGCGCAGGTTCGCGCCGAGCGACAGGTAGGTCGACGGGTCGGCGCCCAGCGGGATGTACTTCAGCGCATCGAGCGGCTTGCGCGGCACGCACGGATCCGCGAGTACCGACCAGTCTTCCTGCCAGCGGTTGAACAGCAACGTGGGGCGCTTTGCGGTGCACGTCGCGCCGGCGGTCGGGGCCGGCGCCGCGGCATCGGCCGCCGCGGCTTCCTCGGCGCCGGCCGCCGTCCCGGCGTACGTCGCGACACCGCCCGCCAGCACGGCGGCCGGCAGCACGCGCCGCCACGCCCGTCTCATCGGCCGGCGGTCCATCATTTCGACCGCGCGTGGATCTCGGCGACGTAGCCGCCCGGGAACTGCACGAGCGCCGCATCGCGCCCGTCCGACGTGAAGGTCGGCACCAGCACGGTCACGCCCGCTGCCTGCGCCTGCTTCAATGTCGCGGCCAGATCCTGCACTTCGTAGCCGGTCATCTCGCGGCCGAACGGGTAAGGCAGATGGCCGTCAGTAGCCAGCACGGTCATCTTGCCGAAGCCCGACTCGATGCGGATGCGGCGATACGTGTCGTTCGGCCGGCCGATCTCGATGCCCGGCGCCTTGCGCACGTCGGACACGACCTTGCCGCGCGAGAACGCGACGAAGTCGTGCACCAGCTTGCTCGCGCTTTCCGGCGACACGTACACGCGGTTTTCCGGCACCGTCTGCAGCGGGTCATACTTCGGCGCCTGGGTGTGCCAGTACAGCTGCATGTTCACGCCGCCCGGCCAGCGGACGATCGCGTCGCGGCCGATCGGGTCGGGGAACGTGTCGACGATCACGTCCGCGCCGTGCGCGCGCGCCGACTTCACCGCGACGTCCATGTCGGTGACGAGATAGCCGGTGCGCTCCTCGCAGAACGGATACGGGATCGGCGTCTTGAAGCCGAACACCGAGACCGTGCCGACCGGCGTCAGCACCAGCTGCGACATCGTCTGGCTCGGCGTCGGCGTGACCTGGAACACACCCTGCTGCGACTTCTTGCCGCCGAACGTCGCGACGAAGCTGTCGGTGAAGCGGTCGAAATCTTCCGGCGCGACGCACACGTGCGTCGTGTCGTATTGCGGGCCGACCGCGACGGCCGGCACACGCGCGGACGAGGACTGGAGCAGGCGCGTCTCGTCGGCATGGGCCGGCGCGGTCGCCAGCAAAGCGCCGAGCACGGCCGTCGACGCGGCCGTCATCCGCAATACTTGTCGCAACTTCAGTGCAATCATCGAATTCTCCTTGAAAGTGGCAAGCGCAGCCGTATGCTGCGCGCGCATTCAGCGTGACGTCGGCCCCGCATCGGGCCGACCGGATTGATAGGCGAGGAAGCACAGCGCCGCGAGCGGCAGCGCCAGCGCCCAGAAGGCGGCGAACACATAAGCCGCCGCCCCCGCGCCGGCCCCGAGCGCAAAGCCCGCGACCGGCGGCAGCGTGCGCCGCAGCCGTGCCCGCGCGGCGTCCCGTTCGGCAGGAGCTGCGAGCGGCACGAGCCAGTCGAATGCATCGATCACCGCCTGCGTGACATTGCCCGTCATCACCGTGTTGGCGACGACCGAGCGGGCCGTCAGCCGGCCGTGCGCGTTCTGGACGCCCATCGCCGCGGCGCCGAGCAGGCCGCACAGGATCGTCCGCGGCGCGTCGGCGTCGGCGATCGGCGATGCCATCACGCCGGCCAGCATGAACCCGGCCAGCAGCACGGCCTGCAGCGCATACAGCGAACGTGCGCGCACGCCATGGCCCAGCGCGCGCATCCGATGGTCGAGCACGCGCGCGCCGACGATGCCGGCGATGAAGGCCGGAAACGCGAGCCACTTGATCACGAGCCCTTGCCCGACGCCGGCCAGCCCCGAACCGATCAGGATGAAGTTGCCGGTGACGTGCGCGGTGAACAGGCCGAACAGCGCGACGAAGCCGAGCGTGTCGACATAACCGGCGATCGACGCGAGAAACACGTCCTCGCCGCGCACGTGATCGGGCGCGGCGGCGGCGCCCGCGGTTACTTGCTGCGAAGGCATGAGCCGGTTTCCTGGAATGTGTCGGCTGCGCCGGCGCCCGCAATGCCGGCGCCCGACGAGATCAGATAAAGCATGTTCCGCTCCGGTTTCGCCGACCGGTCCGGCTTGCCGACTGGCATCCGGCCCGTGCGGCGGTTCGGAAGCTAGAGTAGTGAAGGCCGGCCTAAATGTCTTGGCGGCGGCCTGAAATTTTCTGAATCCGCCGGCTCGAGCGCAGGACGGGGGCGCCGGTCCGGTTCGACGCAGGGAGATCCCGCAAGGAATTCAGCGCCGCGACAAAAGCCGCGCCGCAAACCGTATTCGCGGCCCCGATCGTGCTATTTTTCGATCGATAGTTTAGGCATGCGCGCCATCAGGAGCCGAGGAATGACCGAAAGAAAACGCAGCACGCCGGCCCGCGAGCCCGGGACCAACACCGACGGCAACGCCGTCACGCCGGGCCGCCGGCTCGCGCCGGAAGCGCGCGAGCGTCAGATCGTCGAGAAGGCGATCGAGCACTTCGCGACGCACGGCTTCTCCGGCAGCACGCGCGAGCTCGCGCGGCAGATCGGTGTCACCCAGCCGCTGCTGTACCGGTACTTTCCGAGCAAGGAAGCGCTGATCGACCGTGTCTACGACGAGATCTACACGTGGGATCCCGACTGGGAAAAGCTGATCTCCGATCGCGCGGTGCCGCTGCAGGAGCGGCTCGTCGCGTTCTACCGCGCGTACGCGCAAACCATCCTGCGGCGCGAATGGATCCGCACCTTCATCTTCGCGGGGCTCAGCCGCGAGGGGTTCAACACGCGCTACCTGTCGCGGCTGCGCGAACGCGTATTCCTGCCGGTGCTGCGCGAGCTGCGGTACGAATACGACATCGCCACGCCTGCGACGGAGGCCCAGCGCAATGCGGAAATCGAACTGGTCTGGAGCCTGCACGCGAGCATCTTCTATTTCGGCGTCCGCAAATGGGTCTACGGCCTGCCGGTGCCCGACGATCTCGACACCGAAATCGAACGGCTGATCGACGCATTCCTGCACGGCACACCCGCCGCGCTGAAGCAGCTCGCGTCGGGCGCGACCGGCCGCCGCCGCCGGCGCGCGTGACGCGGCGGCGGCCGGCGATCGCGCTCGGATCGCGTGCAATCGCGGCGCGACGCTCGACGACGGTCGAATTGGCATCCTGCATTTTTACGCCCTGGCGCCTTCGTTGGTCGTGCCGATCGTCGGACCGCCGTTTGCGGCGCGATTCACGCGAGGGTCAGCGGACACCGGCCACCCGGCCAGGGCGCGATCGTGATGAAGCGGTCGATGCCGGCCGTACGCGCCACCAGACGAATTCAGAACAATTTATCCGGCGCACCGCGCGCTTCGCCTATCCTCGACAGGCATTCGCGCCCACGCCTGCCGCGCGCGGGACGAACCGAACAGGGACCGTCACATGACCATCGCCACGCCTTCGATCACCCATCACACCGTCACTGCGAACGGCATCCGCCAGCACTACATCGATGCTGGCAGCGGGCCCGTCGTCGTCCTGCTGCACGGCTTCCCGGAAACCAGCTTCGCGTGGCGCTTCCAGATCCCCGCGCTGGCGCAGCGCTACCGCGTGATCGCGCCCGACCTGCGCGGCTACGGCGAAACCGACAAGCCGGCCGCCGGTTACGACAAACGCAACATGGCGCGCGACCTCGCCGAACTGCTCGACACGCTCGGCATCGGCCGCATCGCGCTCGTCGGGCACGATCGCGGCGCGCGCGTCGCGACGCGTTTCTCGAAAGACTTCCCCGAGCGCGTCGAGCGGCTCGTCGTGATGGACAACGTGCCGACGCGCATCGTCGCGCAGAACATGACCGCGCAAACGGCGCGCGCGTACTGGTTCTTCCTGTTCCACCAGGTGCCGGATTTGCCCGAAGCGTTGATCGCCGGCAAAGAGGCCGAATGGCTGAGCTATTTCTTCTCCGACTGGTGCTACAACCCGCACGCGATCTCCGGCGACGCGTTCGACACGTACGTGCGTGCGTATCGGCGTCCGGGCGCCGTGCGCGGCGCGCTGGCCGACTATCGCGCGAACGCGGAAGACGTGAAGCAGGATCTCGTCGATGCGGACGTCCGGATCGCATGCCCGACCATGGCCATCTGGGGCGAGGATTTTTATGCGGTCGGCAAGATGTTCGACATGAAATCCGTGTGGGAAAGCATGGCGACGAACCTGCGTGCCGAGCCGATCGCGCAGTGCGGCCACCTGCCGCAAGAGGAGCAGCCGGAGCGCGTGAACGCGCTGCTGCTCGACTTCCTGAAGCACTGGGAAGGCTGAACCGCCGCGCGCGACGGATCATCGGGAGGAAGGAACCATGAGCGACGTTTCGGGCCCGCTGGCGGTCGTCATCGGCGGATCGGTGGGCGGGCTTTTCACGGCCACCGCGCTGCGCGCGGCCGGATGGCGCGTCAAGGTCTTCGAGCAATCGCCGAACGACCTCGACAGCCGCGGCGGCGGCATCGTGCTGCAAGCGCCGATCGAACGCGCATTCACGTTCGGCGGCGTGCCCGTGCCGCGCGATGCGGGCGTCGATTCGGTCGACCGGATCTATCTCGACGAGCACGACCGGATCGTGCAACGCCTGCACATGCCGCAAACGCAGACCGCGTGGAACGTGATCTACACGGCCCTGAAGCGCGCGCTGCCGGCCGGCGTCGTGCACGCCGGCGTATCGTTCGAGCGGTTCGCGCAGGAAGGCGACCGCGTGATCGCGCATTTCGCGGACGGCCGCGTCGAGCAGGCCGACCTGCTGGTCGGCGCCGACGGCGGCCGCTCGAACGTCCGCGCGCAACTGCTTCCCGAAACGCGGCCCGCGTATGCGGGTTATGTCGCGTGGCGCGGGCTCGTCGACGAGCATCTGCTTCCCGACACGGTGCTGCGGGTGCTGCGCGACCGCTTCACGTTTCAGCAAGGCGACGCGCACCTGCTCCTGACCTATCTGGTACCCGGCCGCGACGGCGCGATCGAACCGGGCAAGCGGCGCGTGAACTGGGTCTGGTACCGGCGGCTCGCAGCGGATCGCCTGCCGTCGCTGTTCCTCGCGCAGGACGGCACGCAGCGCGACGGGTCGCTGCCGCCCGGCGCGATGCGGGACGACAACCGGCTCGAACTCGTGGACGCCGGCCGCCGGATGCTTGCGCCGACGCTCGCCGCGCTCGTCGACGCGACGCAAGCACCGTTCGCGCAGGCGATCCTGGATCTCGCGGTCGACCGCATGGCTTTCGGCCGCGCGGTGTTGCTCGGCGACGCGGCCTGCCTCGTCCGGCCGCACACGGCCGCCGGCGTCGCGAAAGCGGCGGAGAATGCGGTCGGTCTCGCCGATGCGCTGCGCGGCGTCGTGCACGGCCCCGCGTTCGACGCCGCGCTGTCGCGCTGGGAGGCCCGTCAGCTCGCCGCCAATGCGTCGCTGTCCGAACTCGGCATCTCGCTCGGCACCCGGATCATGGGGCGCGCATGACCGGCCATCGGATGCGCGCGGTGCATCGTTCGATCATGCGATGGTCTCCGACACGTTGCCGTCGACTGGCGAAGCGGCGGCGCAACCTTTTATTTTTCAAGTGCTTGAACCAGGCGCCGGTTTCATTCGAGCGCCGGGACCGGTCATGTACCCGCCGCAACCAGCGAATTAAACGACGTATCCCAGAACGGCGCGACATTCGCCGGCCCGTCCAGCACGCCGATGCGAGCGAACACATCCGCGACCTGCTGATGCTGCGCCACCACGTCGGGCGTCACCGGCAGCAGCGCATAGTCGTCGCTGCGCTGCTCGAACATCGCGACGAGATCGGCAACCGGCACGCGCGTCTCGCGATTCTGCACGAGCGCATAGTCGCGGAAACGCCCGTTCGCCCACGCATACGCGTGCCGGAACCGCAGCAGCAGATCGCCCGTCGCGGCACGACGGCGCGCATCGTCGAGCGTGCGCGGGTTCGCGTAGACCGGAAAATTGCCCGACAGATAACCCTTCCCCGTCTTCAGCACGCGCGCGCCGTAGCGATTGCGCGCGAGCTGGCCGTTGTAGCCGTAGATCGCCCACGCGTCGATGTCGCCGCGATCGTATGCGGACAGACCATCCGTCGGCGACAGGTTGATCGGCTGGATGTCGTCGAAGCTCAGGCCGGCCTCCGCCAGCTGGCGATACAGGAAATAGTGCGACGTCGTCGCGCGCACGTAGCCGACGCGCTTGCCCTTCAGTTCCGCGATGCTGCGGATCGGCGTGTCCTTGCGCGCGAGCGTGACCTGGTTGTTCAGGTCTTCGCGTGCGCGGGAGATGAACCGCACATTGGCCTTCTGCCGCGCGGCGAACACCGCCGGAATTTCGCTACCCGAACCGATATCGAGCGCATCCGCATTGAGCGCCTCGATGTGCAGCACGCCGTTGTTCAGCTCGCGCCATTCGATCCGGTACGGCGTGTCGCCGAGGCCGGCCGCCTGCAGCAGCGCGCGCCAGCCGCCCTTGTAGGTCGCGACGCGCAACGTCGTGCCGGCGAGATCGGCATTGACGGCCGGCGCGGCGAACACGGCCCTTGAGGAAAACGGGGCCAGCGGGGCCGACACGGCCGCGGCACCGGCGAGCAGCAGGCGGCGGCGCGCCGCCGAAATTGACGACATCGGATGCTCCTGTCAGTCGGATCGGAATCGGACAAGAAGTGAAAGCCACCGCATCAATGAAGCACCGGAAACCCGTGGCGTTCGGCCAGCAGTTCGAGGATGCGCCGCGCGTCGGTGACGAAGCGCACGTCGCCGAGCGTCCGCGCGTCGTCGGGCGCCGGCTGGTCGCGGCCGAGCACGAGCACCGGCAGGCCCTGGTGCGCGTCGTCGAGCGCGTCGATCACCGCGTGCCGCGGCCGCTCGAAACCGATTCGCTTCACGTCGATGCGGCCGGCGCGGTCGGGCGCGCTCGCCAGCAGCCCTTCGATCGACAGTCCATGCGGACAGACGAAGCGTCGGCCCGGATGCTTCGGATCGCTAAAGCCCGGTTCCAGCAAAAACAGCACATCGCGACTCATGTCAAACGGCTCCCGTGTTCGTTGTACGACCGGGACGAACGCGCGCGTCGGCGCCCTCGTGTTCCCGGAGCATGCCGGCCCGCGACCGGATGCCCGACTCTACCGTCACGCATCGCACTGCCCTACCAACGTTTTGCGAAATCGATATGCGGCCGCGCATAGCGCATCGGCCATTCGCCGCACAGGGGGCGTTGCATAAAAGCATCGCGAGCCGCCCCGCATGCATTGCGGACATCGAACGATTTCATCGATCGATATGACGGCAGCCGCACGTTTGCAGCGCTCGACGTTCGCCGTCGGTGCGATGCGTTCGCCGCAGCATGTGCGCCGGACGCGATCGCGACGCACGTGTCGAGCGTGCGGCGACGCACATTGCAAATCCGCCGCGCAGCGATTTACAAACCACGGATCGACCGTTCAGCGCGGCGCCCGTCGTCAATAGCATCGTGATCCTCGCAGACGTAGTCATAAAAGCAGAGGATGGTCATGATCAAAAAATCGGTAGTCCTGGGTTTGGTTTCGATCGGTTCGGTCGGCGCGCATGCGCAGAGTTCGGTGACGTTGTACGGCGTCGTCGATGCCGGTATCGCCTATACGAACAACCAGGGCGGCGCGAGCAACATCCAGCAGACGAGCGGCAAGCTGAGCGGCAGCCGCTGGGGCCTGAAAGGCGCGGAGGATCTCGGCGGCGGCCTGCAGGCGGTCTTCACGCTCGAAAGCGGGTTCCGGCCGAGCGACGGCGGGCTCGGCCAGGGCGGCCGCCTGTTCGGCCGCTCCGCGTACGTGGGCCTCGCGAAGAAGGGGCTCGGCACGCTGACGTTCGGCCGCCAGTACGAGCCGATCACCGATCTCGTCGCGCAGTACTCGGGGTCCGGCTTCTGGTCGCCGGCCACGCACGTAGGCGACAACGACAACCTGAACCAGAGCTTCCGGCTCAACAACGCGGTGAAGTTCCGCAGCGACACGATCGCCGGCTTCACGGCCGGCCTGCTCTATGCGTTCAGCAACCAGGCGAACGGCGGCGCGGGCACCGGTTTCTCGAACAACAACGCGTGGGGCGTGTCGGCGAACTACGTGAACGGCCCGCTGTCGCTCGGCGGCGGCTACGTGCGGCTCAATCATCCGAACGCGACGTCGAATACCAGCGGCGCGGTGGGCGGCGCGACCTCGACCACCGGCAACGACTACAGCGGCGCATTCTTCTACGGGCTGAACGGCGGCGTGCTCAAGCAGCAGATCGGCGCCGTGGGCGCGAACTACGCGCTCGGCCGAGCGACGCTCGGCTTCGCATGGAGCCACACGCAGCTCGACTATGTCGACGGTTCGTCGCGCAAGTTCAACAACTACGACGCGAACGCGCGTTACCAGATCACGCCGGCGGCCACGCTGATCGGCGTCTATACGTTCACCGACGGGCGAGCGAGCGGCTTGCCGGGCACCGGCGGCCAGACGCTGAAGCCGCGCTGGCACCAGTTCACGCTCGGGTTCGATTACGCGTTGTCGAAGCGCACCGATCTCTACCTGTCCGGCATCTACCAGCTCGCGGCCGGCGATCCGAGCACGGCAACGTCGGGCGGCTATCGCAAGGTCGCGGCGATCTCGAACATCGGCAGCGCGTCGTCGACGAACCGCCAGGTCGCGATCGTCAGCGGGCTGCGCGTGAAGTTCTGACGGCACGCGCATCGGGCGCGGCGCGATAAGCACGATAAGCAAAGCGGGAATCGTTGTTTGCCGCGTCGCGCCCGGTTGCCGAGAATGTCCGTTTCCCCGCGTGCGGCCGCCGCACGCGATACGCGTTCGACCATGACCGATTCCCGTTTTCCTTCCCGCCCGCCGCGCACCGGCCGGCGCGCGGCGCTGCGCCAGCTCGCCGGCGGATGGGCCGCCGCGCTGCTGCCTGCCGGCGGCGCGCTCGCAAGCCAGCCGCTCTCCCCGCTGGACGTGCCGCCGTGGACCCGTTCGCCGGGCGCGCCGCTGCTGTCGCCGCCGTACGGCGTGCCGGGCCCGCACGAACGCGACGTGATCCGCCGCAGCGCCCGCACGCCTGCGCTGCCCGGCTCCGGCTCGTCGATGACGCCGCTCGCCGACCTGTTCGGCGACCTCACGCCGAACGGCCTCGTGTACGAACGTCATCACGCCGGGGTGCCCGAGATCGATGCGCAGCGCCATCGCGTCGTCGTGCACGGCCTCGTGCGCGAGCCGCGCGTGTTCACGATCGACGACCTGCTGCGCTTCCCGTCCGAATCACGAATCCACTTCCTCGAATGCTCGGGCAACACCGGCAGCGAATGGAACGGCCCGAGCGGGCTGCCCGTCCAGTTCACGCACGGGCTGCTGTCGTGCTGCGAATGGACCGGCGTCCGGCTGTCGACGCTGCTCGACGAAACCGGCGTCGACCCGTCCGCGCGCTGGCTGCTCGCCGAAGGCGCCGATGGCGCGGCGATGACGCGCAGCCTGCCGCTCGACCGGATCCTCGAACGCGCGCTCGTCGTCTATGCGCAGAACGGCGAGCGGCTGCGCCCCGAGAACGGCTACCCGGTGCGGCTGATCGTGCCGGGCTTCGAAGGCAACACGAACATCAAGTGGCTGCGGCGGCTGAAGCTGGTTCGCGCGCCGGAGATGACGCGCGAGGAAACGTCGAAATACACGAACCTGCTGCCCGGCGGCTGCGCGCGCCAGTTCGTGTTCGAGATGGACGCGAAGTCGGTGATCACGCGGCCGTCGGCCGGCCATCGTCTCGCTGCGCACGGCTATCACCCGATCGGCGGCTACGCGTGGTCGGGCCGCGGCCGGATTCGCGCGGTCGACGTATCGACCGACGGCGGCCGCACATGGCGACCCGCGCGGCTCGCCGGCGACGTGCGCGATCGCGCATTGACGCGCTTCGAGGCCGACTGGGTCTGGAACGGCGAGCCGGCCGACCTGCAAAGCCGCGCGACCGACGACACGGGCTACGTGCAGCCGACCCGCGACGCGCTCGTCGCCGCGCGCGGGCTCAATTCGCAGTATCACTACAACGGCATCCAGAACTGGCGCGTCGGCACGGACGGCGAGGTGCGCAATGCGTAAGCCGCTCGCCTGCCTGCTCGCTGCGTCCGTGGTCGTGTCGAACGCATTCGGTGCCGGCTTCGGCCTCGGGCAGCCGGTCGACCGCGCGGCGCTCGCCGCGTGGGACATCGACGTCGCGCCCGACGGCAGCGGCCTGCCGCCCGGCTCGGGCACGGTGGCGCGCGGCGGTCATGTGTTCGCGGACAAGTGCGCGATGTGCCACGGCGCCGGCGGCGAAGGCGGCGTCGGCGATCCGCTCGTCGGCGGCCTCGGCTCGCTCGCGGGCACCAAGCCGAAAAAGACCGTCGGCAGCTACTGGCCGTATGCAACGACGCTGTTCGACTACATCCGCCGTGCGATGCCGTACAACGCGCCGCAATCGCTGAGCGCGGACGACGTCTACGCGGTCACCGCATACGTGCTGCACCTGAACGGCATCGTGCCCGATGACGCGCGGCTCGATGCGCGCACGCTGCCGCGCGTGAAGATGCCGAACCGCGACGGCTTCGTGCCCGATCCGAGGCCGGGCCGGTTATGACGCGGCGCGATCCGCTCGCCGTGCAATCCGCAGTCGTTCCCGCGCGAACTGCCGCAGCGCGTGCGTATCGTCTTCGTCCGGCTTCAGCGCGCACACACCCCGCAAGGAACCCATCATGAGCGACATCTCCCTCGCCGCCCCCGTCGCATCGTCGCCGTTCGTCGACGTCCGCTCGCCGGCGGACTTCCCCGACAGCCCCGTGTCGCGCACGCTCGCGCAGCCGCTGATGCTCGGGCTGTTCCTGCCGATCCAGGCCGGCGGATGGAGCGCATCGACGCTGCCGCGCTCGACCGACTGGACCTTCGACTACAACGCCGACCTGGTCGCGCGCGCCGAAGCGCTCGGTTTCGATCTCGTGTTCGCGCTGTCGCAGTGGCTGCCGAAAGGCGGCTACGGCGGCGTGTTCGACGGCCAGGCACTCGACTCGTTCATGACGCTTGCCGCGCTGACCGCGCGCACCGAGCGGATCATCCTCGTCGCGACGAGTCATGTGCTCTACGGGCCGTGGCATCCGCTGCATTTCGCGAAATTCACCGCGACGCTCGATCACATCTCGCGCGGGCGCTGGGGCATCAACGTCGTGACCGGCCATCGCGCGATCGAGCACGAGATGTTCGGCTGGAACCGGATCGAGCACGACCGGCGCTACGAGATGGCCGCCGAATTCCTCGACGCGGTCCAGCAGTTGTGGGCGCAACCGGACAATTTCAGCTACGCGCCCGCACTGTCGAGCTGGCGCCTGGGCGGCGCATTCGTGACGCCGAAGCCGCGCTACGGCCGCCCGCTGCTGATCAACGCGACCGGCTCCGACGCCGGCATCGATTTCGCGGCGCGCTATTCGGACATCGTGTTCGTCACGAGCCCGGCCGGCCCCGACGTCGCCCTCGCGCTCGACGCGCTGCCTGCGCATACCGCACGCGTGAAGGCGGCCGCCGCGGCACGCGGCCGGACGATCCGCACGCTGCTCAATCCGCTCGTGATCTGCCGCGAGACGGCGGCCGAAGCGCGCGCGTACCGCGACGCGATCGTCGCGCACGCGGACGAAGGCAGCTTCCACCGCTTCGACAGCGACGCGCATGCGTGGCGCGGCGGCTTCGAACAGCGCTCGCAGGCAGCGGCACGCGCGATCGGCGGCAATATCTCGATCACGGGCTCGCCCGACGAAGTCGCCGACACCATCGTGCGACTGCACCGCGCGGGCATCGACGGGATCCAGTTGAGCTTCTACGACTTCAAGCCCGATCTCGACTTCTTCGGCGAGCGCGTGCTGCCGCTGCTGCGCGACGCCGGGTTGCGGCGCTGAAGTCAGTCAGGCGCCGGACACCTCGCGCGCCGCTGCAGCGCGACGCACTGGCCGCTACAACCCGAAGTGGTCACGCAGCGTGCGACCCGCATAGTCGCTGCGAAACAACCGGCGGCGGCGCAGTTCGGGCAGCACCAGCGCGATGAAACCGTCGAGCCCGCCGGGTAGCGTCGGTGCCATCACGTTGTAGCCGTCGGCGCCGTAGCACACGAACCGCTCCTCGAGCTGGTCGACGATCTGCCCCGCCGTGCCGACGAGCTGCCAATGGCCGCGCGCGGCAGGATCAGAACACGCGCCCTTCGGTCAGGTGCGTCGTCACGCCGTTCAGTTCGTAGTCGCCGATCACGCGCGCCTTGTGCAGCAACGGGTTGTGGCTGAAGATCGTGCGCAGGTTGCGCCAGTGCCGATCGAGGTTGTGTTCGCGCGCCGTCGCCGACGCGCCGCCGACTTCGAACAGCCGCTCGGCCGCATGCAACGCGAGCTTGCTGACGATCAACTGCGTGCGCGCGGTCGCGAGCGCGCTGTCGAGCACGAGCACATGCGCATCGGCGTCGCCGGCCTCGATCGCGTCGGCGGAGCGGTCGAGCGCCCGCGCGTTTTCGCGCACGAGCCCATCGATCGCGTGACTGTGTGCGGACAGTTCGCCGACGATCTGCTGGATGAAATGATCGTCGCGCGCGGTCGGCGCCGGGCTGTGCAGCGCCGGGCGGCCGTGCGCGAGCACGTAGCGGCGCGCATCGGCGACCACGTTGCGCACGATGCCCGCACCCGTCGCGACGAGATGAAGCTGACGCAGCGCGCCGCAATGGCGGCCGACGAGCGACGAACCGTCGCGCGCGGCCACTTCGTCCGCGAACACCTGCACGTCGTCGAGCAGCAGGCTGCCGCTCGCGGTCATGCGCTGCCCCATCCCGTCCCAGTCGTCGAGCACCTGCACGCCGTCGCGCGCCACCGGAATGATCACGGCGAGCGCGTCGCCCCGCTCGTTCTCCACGTTGATACGCGCGAAATCGGCAAACGCGGTGCCCGTCGAATAGTATTTGCGCCCCGTCACGCGATGATGAGCGCCGTCCCGGCGCAGTACGGTCGTGTTCTCGCCGGGCCGCGACGTGCCGCGCTCGGTCGATGCACCGCCGAAGATCGCGCCGGCCAGCGCGCGTTCGAGCTGCACGTCGTTGAACGGCGTGCGCGGCGACAGCCGCAGCGTCTCGGTCATGTCGTAGTGGATGCGCAGCGCGTGCGCGAGATTCGAATCGGCCGCGGCCAGCGTCGCGATCGTGTCGAACAGATCGACCAGCGTGCCTCCGAGGCCGCCGCGCGCCACAGGAATCCGCAGCACGCCCAGCGCCGAGCGCCGGAAAATCGCGAAGCCTTCGAACGGCAGCTCGCGGCGCGCCTCGCGTTGCGCGGCATCCTGCCCGATCGCATTCGCGAGATCGGGCAGCGCGGCGAGCGCGTCGCGCAACGCGTCGCGCGGGTCGACGGCATCACGGGCAGTCATTCGGCGGTTCCTTATGCGAAAAGATCGGGAGCGTCGCTGCGTCGCGTGGTCGAGGCATTCGCGACACGGCGCACGCGCGGCATCGCAAAGTATAGGGACGCACCCGGCGCGCGCGAAAAACCGATTTCAGCTTTTGTTATGCGCGCGCCGGGAATGGCGGCGCACCATCGCGTCAGTGCTGGATGCCCCAGCGCCGCACGGTCGCGCGTTCGAGCGTGTCGAACACGAGGTTCTCGACGAGCAGGCCGATCACGATGACGGCCGCGAGACCCGCGAACACGCGGTCGGTATACAACTCGTTGCGGTTCTGGAAGATGTACCAGCCGAGCCCGCCCTGCCCCGCGCTCGCGCCGAACACGAGCTCGGCCGCGATCAGCGTGCGCCACGCGAACGCCCAGCCGACGCGCAGGCCCGACAGGATCGACGGCAGCGCGGCCGGCACGAGGATCAGCGCGATCTGGCGCAGGCCCGTGAGGCCGTAGTTGCGCCCGGCCATCCTCAGCGTGGCCGGCACGCCGGCGAAGCCCGTGTACATGCTGAGCGCGAGCGGCCACAGCACCGCGTGCACGAGCACGAACAGCAGGCTGCCGGTGCCGAGCCCGAACCACAGCAGCGCGATCGGCAGCAACGCGATCGACGGCAGCGGATTGAACATCGACGTGAGCATCGTCAGCAGGTCGCGGCCGATGCGCGTCGATACCGCGAGCGACGTCAGCGCGAACGCGAAGAACACGCCCAGCGCGTAGCCGCGCAGCAGCACCGACATCGAGATGCCCGTCTTCACGAGCAGCTCTCCCGACTCGATGCCCTGCACGAACGCGGCCAGCGTCGCGCCGAAGGTCGGCACGAGCAGATCGTTCGCGACGATGCGCGCGACGATCTCCCATGCGGCGATCAGCACGAGCGCGATGACGCTGCGGCGAAACCAGCCCGCGCCGGCGATGCGGCGCAACAGCGGGGCCGGCGCCGCGCGTTCGGCGTCGGGCAGCGTGTCGAGCGTGCGTTCGTATTCGGCGCGAACGGGCGGCAGCGGCGGCAGGACCGGATCGATCGTGCTCATGATGCGGCTTCCTCGGTCGTCGGCGCGTTCGTTGCATCGGTATCGAACAGCAGGCGATGGATCCGCGCGACGTTGTCGCGGAAGTCGCCGGTGTCGACGCTGTCGAGCGAATGCTCGTGACTGTTGAGTTCCGCGCGCACGCGGCCCGGATGCGGCGACAGCAGCAGGATCCGGTTGCCGACGACGAGCGCTTCCTCGATCGAATGCGTGACGAACAGCAGCGTGAAGCGAAACTCGTCCCACAGCCGCAACAGTTCCTGCTGCATCTTGCGGCGCGTGAGCGCGTCGAGCGCGGCGAACGGTTCGTCCATCAGCAGCACGCGCGGCTGCATCGCCAGTGCGCGCGCGATCGCGACGCGCTGCTTCATGCCGCCCGACAGCGTGTGCGGATACGCTTCGGCGAATGCGCCCAGCCCGACCTTGTCGAGATAGTGCAGCGCACGTTCGCGTGCTTCGGCACGCGACAGCTTCGCGGCGGCGCGCAACGGAAACGCGACGTTCTCGACGACCGTCTTCCAAGGCGGCAACTGGTCGAACTCCTGGAACACCACGATGCGGTCGGGCCCCGGCCCGCGCACGGGCCGGCCGTCGAGCGCGATCGAACCCGACACGGGCTCGATGAAGCCGGCAATTGCCTTCAGCAGCGTCGACTTCCCGCAACCCGACGGGCCGAGCAGCACGAAGCGGTCGCTGCCGTACACGTCGAAGCTCACCTGGTGCGTCGCGCGAACGATCCGCGCGCCGCTTCGGTATTCGAGATTCACGCGGTCGATGGCGAGCAGGCGTTCGCTGTGCGCGCCGGCCTGCGCGGGCCGGATCGCCGCGCGCGCGTCGGGCGCGGCCTGGGCGGCGGGCGACGCGCCGCCGCGCGCCGCATACGGCGGCAGCCAGGTTCGGGGAGAGGTGGCGTTCACGATCGAATCTCTTGCGGGTAAAGCGTCAACATACGGCCGGGCATCGCGTGGACCAACCAACGATTGCGCATATCGAAACCGTGCCGACGCATAAGCGTCGATCGCGGCGTCGAAGCGGCGGCACCGCTCAACTGCCGCCGGCGGTTGCCGGATCGTCGAAGAAGTAGTCGCGCCACGACTTCGGCTCGTTGCGGATCGCGCCGGTGCGATGCATGAATTGCGCGAGCGGCAGCGTGTTCTGCGGCGCGGTCTTGAACTGCACCTGCGGATTGCGCAGGATCTTCAACAGCAGCGCACGATCGATCTTCGACGCGTTCACGCGGATATAGGTATCGGCCGCGCGCTCGGGGTCGGCCGCGATCTGCCGCGCGGCGTCGGCCAGCGCGGCGACGAACGCGCGGTAGGTCTTCGGGTTGTCGTCGCGGAATTTCTCGGTGGCGTACAGCACGGTCGCCGAGCTCGGGCCGCCGAGCACGTCATAGGAGTTCAGCACGATATGCGCATTCGGGTTGCCGGCAAGCTCCTGCTCCTGGAACGGCGGATTGCCGAAGTGGCCGGTAATCACGCTGCTGTTCGCGAGGATCGCGGCCGTCGCGTCGGGGTGCGGAATCGCCTGCGTGAGCGCGTCGAGCTTGTCGAACTGCTTGTCGCCCCACTGCTTCGCGGCCGCGTACTGCAGCACGCGCGACTGCACCGACACGCCGACCGCCGGCACCGCGATGCGGTCCTTCGCGCCGAGGTCGGCGATCGTCTTCACGTTCGGATTGCTGCTCACGAGGTAATACGGGAAATTGCCGAGCGACGCGACGCCCTTCACGTTCTGCCGGCCGCGCGTGCGGTCCCACACGGTCAGCAGCGGCCCGACGCCCGCGCCCGCGATATCGACCGCGCCGGACAGCAGCGCGTCGTTCACGGCCGCGCCGCCCGACAGCCGCACCCAGTCGACCTTGATGTCGATGCCGGCCTTGCGCCCTTCCTTTTCGATCAGTTGCTGGTCGCGCGCGACGTTCAGCATCAGGTAGACGACGCCGAACTGCTCGGCGATGCGGATGCGGCCTTCCGCGTGCGCGGCATGCGGTGCGAGCGTGCCCGCAAACGCGAGCGCGGCGGTGAGCGTGGCCGCCAGCGCGCGGCGCGCCGGCAAAAACGAAAACGACATCGGAACTCCGGTCGGAATGGGGCGAAAGAATGACGCGGCACGCGGCTCAGAAAGGCGCGTCGCCTTCGATCGTCGTGCGGTACAGCTTGCGGCGCAGATGGTCGGGCGTGCCGGCGGCGAGATGCATCAGCGAACGGTTGTCCCAGAACACGAGATCGTGCTCGCGCCACCGGTGCCGGTACAGGTGTTCGGCGCGCACGCTGTGCGCGAACAGTTCGTCGAGCAGCGCGCGGCTTTCGTCGTCGGGCAGGCCGACGATGCGCGTCGTGAAATGCTCGCTGACGAACAGCGCGTTGCGGCCCGTTTCCGGATGCGTGCGCACGACCGGATGGACGACCGCATCGACCTGCGCGATCTGCTCGGGCGACAGGTTCGGCCGCCACGGGCTGCGCGCCTGCAGTTCCGCATAGCGCGCGAGATACGTATGCTCGGCGCGCCGCCCTTCGATCGCACGGCGCAGATGGGCCGGCAGCGTGTCCCACGCGAGATGCATGTTCGCGAACAGCGTGTCGCCGCCCTCCGCCGGCAATTCCTGCGCGTGCAGCAGCGAACCGAGGCTCGGCTTCTCCTTGTACGACAGGTCGGAATGCCAGAAATGGCCCGCGTCGCCGAGCCCGATCGGCTTGCCGTTCTCGACGATGTTCGACACGATCAGCACCTCCGGGTGGCCGGCAAGCGCGAACTGGTGCAGCACATGGATCTGCAGCGGGCCGAAGCGGCGGCTGAATGCGACGTGCTCGTCCGGCGTGATGCGCTGGTCGCGAAACACCAGCACGTGATGGTCGAGATGCGCGCGATGGATGCGCGCGAAACCGTCGGCGTCCAGCGGCCGCGACAGGTCGAGGCCGACCACTTCGGCGCCGAGCGGCGCGTCGAACGGAACGATGTCGAAGCGCTGCGCCGCACCGCCTGGCCGCGATGCGGGCGGATGCCCGGCGGAAAGCGTTGCGGCGTCGCGGATGGCGGTAGTCGTCACGGCACGGCCCCTGATTCGGTCAAAACGCGAATCTACGAGTGCGTGCCGGGATGCGTCAACGAAGCGATTCGGATACGTTTATCTGCCGCGGTCATAAAGATCGCTGCTCGGGCATACGTGCGGCAACGGGCGGTTGCGCCGCGCGCGAAACCGTCCGATCGGAACCTTCAGTCATGTCGATCGGGTGACGGGTCACGGAATGGACTGACGTGCCGCGGTCATTCCAACGATGTCGACGCGCGCTGCCGACCGCTGCACGGCGGCATTGACGCGCGCCGTACGATCGTCGGACCGGCGTGCACGCTCATGTCGGTCCGGACGAGCACAACGTCGCGTCGGCGCCGATGCACGCCGTCCCGTGCCCGGGTTGCACGCGCGGCAGGCCGGCCCCGTCGTGCGCGCCAATCACGTATCCGCCCGGATACGGAAGTGCCGCCGCCCGCGATTCGATGCCATCCGGTTCCCGATCGGGAACGAAACAATTATCCAGTCACCTGCTGAGCACTTTCGTTTCCGAACGAATACGAATCAATGCCCGAACCCGCAAATTGTGCAATACTGTTCCCGCTCAGATACGAAGCACGGAGAACGTCATGCCGGAGACTCGGTCCGTCAACACGATCGGCGCCCTCGCCAACCTCATTCGCGCCGTGCGGCTCCAGCAGGGGTTCACGCGCGACGAACTCGCGAACGCCACGGGGCTTTCGCCGAAATTCATCAGCCAGGTGGAAGCCGGAAAGCCGACCGCCCAGATCGGCAAGGTGCTGCTGCTGCTCGGCGAGCTCGGCGTAAGCCTGTTCGCGCAGTCGTCGATCGAGATTTCGGCGGAAAACGCGCTCAAGGCCGCTCGACGCCGCAGGAGCAGCCATGGCGGCTAGAACGTTGATTGCATCCGCGAACGGATTGCGCATGGGCAGGCTGACCGACGACAAAGGCATCTGGTCGTTCACGTACGACGCGCAGTGGCTCGCCTCGCCGCACGCGTACCCGCTGTCGCCCGCGTTCGCGCTGCGCGCCGGTACCTTCACCGACAGCTCGACCGATCGCCCGGTCCAGTGGTTCTTCGACAACCTGCTGCCCGAAGAAGGCATGCGGACGTCGCTCGCGCGCGAGGCGCAGGTCGATGCCGCCGACGCGTGGGGCCTGCTCGCCTACTTCGGGCGCGAATCGGCCGGCGCGCTCACGCTGCTGGCCGAAGGCGAGCAGGAAGCGGCCGGCAGCATGCAGCCGCTTGCGCTCGACGAACTCGAGCGCCGCATCCAGGCGATGCCCGAGCACGCACTGACGGCCACCGCGCCCAAGCGCATGTCGGCAGCCGGCGCGCAGCAGAAGCTGCTGCTGATCCTGCGCGGCGACGCGCCGGACTATGCGCTGTTCGAACCGGTCGGCAGCGAGCCGTCGATGCATCTGCTGAAGCCGGACATGCGCGCCGCCGGCTACCCGCATTCGGCGATCAACGAATTCTTCTGCATGAAGCTCGCGAAGCGGATGGGCCTCGACGTCCCGGCCGTGCATTTTCTTCGCGCGCCGTCCGCGTGCTACGTGATCGACCGCTTTGACCGCGACACCGCGTCGGAGCCGGCCGGGCGCCTGCACACGATCGATGCGATGCAGTTGCTGAACTACGATCGCGGCTTCAAGTACCAGCGCGCGAACGCGGAGGAGCTCGGCCGCGCGATCGGGCAGACCAGCACGCGTGCACGCGCGCGCCTGTCGGTGTTCCGCTGGACGATCTTCAACGTGGTGGTCGGCAATGGCGACGCGCACCTGAAAAACCTGTCGTTCTTCGTCGACGCGCGCGGCTACCGGCTTGCGCCGTTCTACGACATCGTCAGCACGGTCGTCTATCACACGCCCACGCACCGGCCCGACCATCGCGGCGATCACTGGCCGCACTGCGAACTGACGATGCCGCTCGGCACGGCGACGCGGTTCTCCGATATCGACATGGGCGCGCTGATCGCGTTCGGCAATGCGCTCGGGCTCAAGGAGAAGGCGGCCGAAAGCGAGCTCCGGCGCTTTCTCGAACCGCTCGATCGCAGCGTCGCGCAGACACTCGATGAAGTGCGCGAGATCGCCCGCCCGGATGCTGGGGAGATGCGCCTGCTGAACTCGATTGTCTCGATGCCGATCGCGGAGATGAGCCGCGCGCTTCGTCAGGCGCGCGGATGAGCGGCTTTCTGCGCTCGCGCATCGGCCGCACGACCGAAGGTGTCGCTCAGCGTCCGGTTTCAACGCGTTGATCCGCGTGAACACTTGCGTCAGCGGCGCACCGCAAAGGCATCGACGCCCGTCAATTCCGCCGACCATGTCCACAGACGTGCCGCCTCCTCGGGATCGATCGCATGTGGCCGCACGCCCGCTTCCTCGTTTCCCCGCGTGACCACCGCGACGTCGCAATCCTCGCAGTAGACGCCGCCGATACCGGCGAGGCGCGGCGACGTTGCTGCCCATACCTGCGTCGCCGCACCCTGCGCAGGTGTCTTGAAAGTCGGATCGATGGGTGCCCCGTGCTCGTCCACCCAGCCTTGCGCCATCATCTCTTCGCGTGTCAGATGTCGCTGCAGCGGCGTCGCGATCTTGCCCGGATGCAGCGAATAGGCGCGGACGCCGAACCGGGCGCCGAGCACATCGAGTTGCACCGCAAACAGCGCGTTTGCGGTCTTCGACTGTCCGTACGCAAGCCATTTGTCGTAGCCGTGCGCGAACTGAATGTCATCCCAGCGAATCGGCGACAGTCGATGCCCGAGCGACGACACCGCGACCACGCGGGCGCCGTGGCCGTGCGCGAGCGCAGGCCACAGCCGGTTGACGAGTGCGTAATGACCGAGATGATTGACGGCCATCTGCGCTTCCCGGCCATTGCCGACCCGCGTCTCGGGACACGCCATGATGCCCGCGCTGTTGATCACGATATGCACGTCGCGCCGCGCATCGACGAACCGCGCGGCGAATGCGGCCACGCTCGCGAGATCGGCGAGGTCGAGTGCCGCAATCTCCACGCCGGGCAAGCCGCGCGTCGCTTCGCGCACGGCAGCGGGGTTGCGTGCGCCAACGACGACGTTCGCGCCGGCCTGCGCCAGCGCGCGCGTCGTTTCCAGGCCGAGGCCCGAATGCCCGCCCGTGACGATCGCGGTTTTGCCGCGGAGGTCG
This sequence comes from Burkholderia sp. LFS061, assembly GCF_047978125.1. Taxonomy (NCBI): domain Bacteria; kingdom Pseudomonadati; phylum Pseudomonadota; class Betaproteobacteria; order Burkholderiales; family Burkholderiaceae; genus Burkholderia; species Burkholderia sp. LFS061. The sequence continues at coordinate 124,941 of NZ_JBFPFS010000012.1, forward strand.
AGGTCGGCCAGCACGTCGCTTGCCGTCGACGCGGCGCCGAATCCGGAATGAAGGGGTTGCTGCCTGCTCGTCATTGAAGGCTCCAGGAACGATGCGTGAAGCACGCGACCGCCCGTCGGTCACGTCGCTGCACGAAGTCATTCTCCGATCACGCACCCGGACTGTGAATGCAATAGAATCCGGTTTTTCGTCGAGATCGTCCGGAGATAACGCGTGGATCCACTATCCGAGGTGCTGTCGCTGCTGGAAACGCGCGATTCGTATTTCATCGGCTTGCGAGCCGGCGGCGATTGGGCGGTCGCCATTCCGCCTCCCGACGGAATCAAGTTCAACGCGGTCGTCGAAGGGAGCTGCTGGCTGAGCGTCGACGGCGCGGGGCCACCCATCCGGCTGCGCACGGGGGACTGCTTCCTGCTGGCGGCGCCGCGGGCATTTTCGCTGGCGAGCGATCCGTCGGTCGCGCCGGTGCCGGCCGCCGACGTGTACCGGCATGTCGATCGCGGTATCGCACACTATGGCGAGCCGGCGGATTGCTTCCTGATCGGCGGCCGCTTCTCGTACGAAGAGGGCATGCCGTTGCTGCTCGGCAGCCTGCCGCCCGTGGTCGTCGTGAGCGGCGACTCCGAGCAGGCGGCCGTGCTGCGCTGGGCGCTGCAGCAACTCGCGCATGAATTCGTCGCGTCGCCGCCGGGCGGGTCGTTGATGGTTCGGCATCTCGGACACATGATGCTGGTGCAGATCCTGCGGCGCTACGTGGACGACGGCGCGAACGGCGATGTCGGATGGCTCGCCGGGTTCGCGGATTCGAGGGTGAGCGCGGCGCTTGCCGCCATTCATGCGGCCCCCGCGCGACGCTGGACCGTCGACGAACTCGCGACCTGCTGCCACATATCGCGTTCGACGTTCGCGCTGCATTTCAAGCGGCGGCTGGGATTCGGGCCGCTCGAATACGTGCTGCGCTGGCGGATACAGCTCGCGATGCGGGAGCTGAGACGCTCCAGCGCATCGATATCGGCGATCGCGCAGACGCTCGGCTACGACTCGGATAGCGCGTTCGGCCATGCGTTCAAGCGCATCGTGGGCTGCTCGCCACGCGCGTATCGCCATGACATGACCAACGAGTCGGGCAGCTAGCGCCGTTGCGCCGGTCGTTACCGCTTCTGTTGAAACCCGAAACCCGCTTCAGCCGCGCAAGCGTTGCTGCAATTCCGTCAATCGCCTTCAATCGCATCAATCATATCAATCGCATCAATCGCATCGGGATAAGTATTCTTATCACAACACCTCGATTACTGAATCAAACTTGCATTTGAGAAAACGCCCCGCATGCAGCGGGGCATGCCCCGCTCAACGCCCGATCGGCAATCCGGTCGGTTCGATCCAGCCGAGCTTGTACGCGATCAGCAGCGACAGAAACAGCGTGACCGACAGCCCGACGCGTGCCGCGAGCGACCACGCCATTCGCTTGGACTTGCCGCGATCGTGATTCATGAAATACAGCGCGAAAATCAGGCTCGCGATGATCATCGCGAATGCCACGGAGACCAGCAGGGTTTTCATGGGTGTTGCCTTTGAAGATCCGAATCGGCCTGAATCAGTTCGGCCAGTTTTTGTCGTTCGTCCGCGATGCCGCCGACGCCTGATGCCGGCCAGTCCAGCGCGACGCCGTTGCCCAGCGAATCGCGCACGAGTGCCTGGTAGCGCCGGTCGTTGATCCGGCCGTGGTCCATCGCTTCCGAGATCTCGTGCCGGAACGGCAGCGGGAAACCTGCATACGCACGCGACAGCGCCGCATATTGTCTCGCATCGATCTCTTTCGACGATGGTATGACGGTCCAGATCACCACGGCCACGATGGCCGTGAAAGGGATCGCCGTGTAGCGAAGAATGAATTTGCCAGGTGTCATGAAGCAGGAGTCGAAGTCATGGCGAACGAGCCGGATATCCGGCTCGCCAGCCGATAAAAGCGGGGATGAAAACAGGATTCTGCCGCGTTCCCGGCGCCCGTCGCGTCGCACGCCCTGCCGCGGCACGATGAACGCAGGATCCCCGAACGAACGCGCTGAAAATCGCCACGGCCCGCCTCATCAAGCGCCGCGCGCCCGGCAGGCCGTCAGGATCCCGCGCAGCAAGTCGCGAGGCGGCGGCGGGCAGCCGGGAATCGTCACGTCGACCGGCAGGATCGACGCAACCGGGCCGCACACCGCATAGCTGTCGGCAAAGATGCCGCCCGTGCACGCGCACTCGCCGGCCGCGACGACGAGCTTCGGCGCCGGCGTCGCGTCGTATGCGGCGAGCACGGCCGCCCGCATGTTCAGCGTCACGGGCCCGGTCACGAGCAGCAGGTCCGCATGGCGGGGACTCGCGACGAACTTGATGCCGAGCCCCTCGATGTTGTAGTAGGCGTTGTTCAGCGCATGGATCTCCAGCTCGCAGCCGTTGCAGGATCCCGCGTCGATCTGCCGGATGCAGAGCGCGCGCCCGAGCAGATCGAGAATGTCCTGCCGGATGCGCCCCTCCTCGCGACGCCACGCGTCCTCCGCGGCCGGCACGGGCTCGTCGGGAAAATCGGTGCGCGCAAATTGCCGGATAAGCTGCCACATCAGAGGTCGTGCCCCGCGTAATTCAGGTTGAACGATTTGTTGATCAACGGAAAATCGGCAACGATATTGCCGATGATCGCATGTTCGAGCGCCGGCCAGTTCTGCCACGACGGATCGTGGCAATGGCACCGCGCGATCGCGTCGTCCGCTTCCGTCTCGAGCGCGACGAATATATCGCCGCGCCATCCCTCGACCCAGCCGATCCCGCGGGCAGGCGCCGCGGCGGTCGCCACCTCGACGGCGACCGGGCCCGCCGGCAGATTCGCCAGCAGCACGCGCATCACGCGCACCGATTCGTCGATCTCGGCGAACCGCACGGCCACGCGTGCGGCAACATCGCCGCGCGGATCGCTCGCCGCGTTGACGGCGACCTCGTCGTACGGCGCGGAGCGCATCGCCGCGCGCACGTCGAACGCGTGAGCGCTGGCGCGGGCGGCCAGGCCGCGCACGCCGAAGTGCGCGGCGACCTCGGCGGTCAATCTGCCGGTGCCCACGAACCGGTCCTGCAGCCCCGACTGGTCTTCGTAGATTGTCCGCATGACGCGCACGTCATGTTCGATGCGTTCGCACGCGTCCGACAGGCTCGCGACGCTGTCGTGCCCGACGTCGACCGCCACGCCGCCGGGCACGATCCGGTCCATCAGGTATCGATGCCCGAACGCGCGATCGTTCATCCGGACCCAGTCCTCCTTGAGCCGGGAAAACTGCGCGAGACCGAACCCGAACCCGGCGTCGTTGCCGAGCGCGCCGAGATCGCCCAGGTGATTCGCCACGCGTTCGCGTTCGAGCAGGAGCGCGCGCAGATACAGCGCGCGCTTCGGCACTGCGGTGCGGCACGCGTGCTCGAGCGCCATGCAATAGGCCCACGAGAACGCGACGGTCGAATCGCCGGCGATCCGGCCCGCGACCCGATGGCCGTTCGACGCGGCCGTCCGCTCGAACAGTCGCTCGACGCCGCGATGCGCGTAGCCGAGGCGTTCCTCGAGGCGCAGCACCTTCTCTCCGACGACCGAAAACCGGAAATGTCCCGGCTCGATGATGCCGGCGTGGATGGGCCCGACCGCGATCTCGTGCACGCCGTCGCCGGCCACCGGCACGAACCGGTAGTTCGCCTCGTTCGATTCGAACGCCTCGACACCGGTCGCCGATCGTTGCAGCGGGAAATAGTCGTCGGGCCAGTTGCCGTGATTGAGCCACGGCCGCGCGTCCTGCGCGCCGCGCGCGCTCAGGCCGGTCAGGTCGAAGATCGCCCGCTGCATCCGGGCGGCGGACGGAAACAGCGGCGCCAGGTCGGGGAAATCCCCGCCGGCGTCGGGCTGCCTCCCGGTCGCGAGACGCACCCACAGGATGCCGTCGTCGCATTCGTACGCGGCATTCACCGCGAAACCCGCGTCGCGCGCTTCGCCGCCCCACATCGCGACGAGCCGGCTCCGCTCCGACCGTGCGACGCGCGCCGTCTCGAGCCACCCCGCCGGGTCGACTTCCATCAGCGCAGCGCGCACCTGGCCCGCCCGGCATTCGAGCGGGACCGCGGCCTCCAGGGGTATCGATTCGAGTCGCATGCGTCACCCCGCCAGCATCGTCGCGGCCTGGCGATACCAGGTCGCCAGATAAGGCGGCACGTACAGGCCGAGCATCAGGCCGAGCGCCAGATGGACGAACACCGGCAACAGCGCCGGCCGGTGTCCGAGCGGTTTCGCCGTCGTCGTGCCGCCGAACACCATCCGCTGCACGCGCGAAAAGATCGCCGCGAAGGCGACGGCGAGCCCGAGCAGCAGCAGCGGCGCCGTCCACGGCAGCGTATTCATCGCGGTCGTCAGGATCAGGAATTCGCTCGCGAACACGCCGAACGGCGGCAGGCCGAGAATCGCGAGCGTGCCGAGCATCATCCCCCAGCCGACGGTCGGGCTGACCTGCAGCAGCCCGCGAATGCCGTCGATCGCCTGCGTGCCGGCCTTCTGCGCCGCATGGCCGACCGCGAAGAAGATCGCCGACTTGACGAGCGAGTGCACCGTCATGTGCAGCAATCCGGCGAAAGTCGCGACCGGGCCGCCGAGGCCGAAGGCGAACGTCACCAGCCCCATGTGCTCGATCGACGAATACGAGAACAGCCGCTTCACGTCCTTCTGCCGGAACAGCGAGAACGACGCGACCAGCACCGACACGAGCCCGAACCCGACCAGCAGCCGCCCCGGCAGCCCGTTGCCGAGCGCCCCGTCGGCCAGCACCTTGCAGCGCAGTACCGCATACAGCGCGACGTTCAGCAGCAAGCCGGACAGCACCGCCGAAATCGGCGTCGGGCCTTCGGCATGCGCGTCCGGCAGCCAGCTGTGCATCGGCACGAGGCCGACCTTCGTGCCGTAGCCGACGAGCAGGAACACGAAGGCGATCGACACGATGGTCGGGTCGAGGTGCGCCTTGACCGCGACGAGGCTCGTCCACAGCAGCGCATCCCCGCCGGCCAGCTGCCGGCTTGCGGCGAGGTACAGCAGGATCGTGCCGAACAGCGCCTGCGCGATGCCTACGCCGCACAGGATGAAATACTTCCACGCGGCCTCGAGGCTCGCGGCCGTCCGGTAGACGCTGACGAGCAGCACGGTCGCCAGCGTCGCCGCCTCCATCGCGACCCACAGCACGCCGAGGTTGTCGGTCAGCAGCGCGAGCAGCATCGCGAACATGAAGAGCTGATACATCGCGTGATAGAGCCGCATCCGCGCGGCCGTCATCCGGCCGCGATCCTCCTCGACCTGCATGTACGGACGCGAGAACAACGACGTCGTCCAGCCGACGAACGCGGTCAGCGCGACCAGGTAGACGTTGAGCGGATCGACGAAGAACGCGCCGTCGAACACGCTCGACGGGCCGTTTTCGACGGTGTGCGCGGCGAGCGCGAGCGTCGCCGCGAACGTCGCGAAACTGAAGCCGGCGTTCAGGTTGCGCGCGACGCGGCTGGACCGCACGCACGCGAGCGTCGCGGCGGCCGCGAGCGGCAGGCCGAGCACGGCAAGCACGACATGGGCCTCATTCATCTTTGAGCGTCTCGAGGTGATGGATGTCCAGGCTGTCGAACTGCTCGCGGATCTGGAACATGAACACGCCCAGGATCAGGATGCCGACCAGCACGTCGAGCCCGATGCCGAGCTCGACGATCATCGGCATCCCGTTGGTCGCGGCCGTCGCCGCGAAAAACAGCCCGTTCTCCATCGACAGGAAGCCGATCACCTGCGGAATCGCCTTGGCGCGCGTGATCATCGCCATGAACGACAGCAGCACGCAGGCGAGCGCGATGCCGAGCGCGCCGCGCGCGACCGAGGTCGCGAGCTGGCTGATCGGCGAAGCGACGTTGAACGCGACGATCACCAGCACGATGCCGATCAGCTGCGTGGTCGGGATATTGATGAGCGGTTCGACGTCGGCGCGCACGTCGAGCCGGCGCACGAGCCGATACAGGAGCCACGGGATCACGCCGACCTTCAGCACGAGCGTCAGCCCGGCGGACACGAACAGGTGCGCGTCGCCCGTCAGCACGCCGAGAATCAGGTTGGCCGACACGAGCGCGACGCCCTGCAGCGTATAGAGATGGATCAGCGACAGCGTGCGTCGCTGGCTCAGCATCGCGAACGACAGGATCAGCAGCAGCGCCGCCAGGAAGTTGATCAGTTGCGTCGCGTAGCCGTGCATTCACGCCCCCAGCAGGATGTGCACGAGCATGCCGATCACCGCGAGCAGGAACGCGGTGGCGAGAAACTCGGGCACCCTGAACAGCCGCATCTTCGCATTGACGGTCTCGACCGCGGCGAGCGCCGCGCCGCCCGCCATCAGCTTGACGAACAGCACCGGCACCGCCAGCAGCAGCGCGAGCGGATTACCCGCCTCGGCAATGCCCCACGGGACGAACAGCGCGAGGCCGATGCACGAATAGGCGAACAGCTTGAGGCTCGCCGCCCATTCCATCAGCGCGAGATGACGCCCCGAGTATTCGAGCAGCAGCGCCTCGTGGATCATCGTCAGTTCGAGATGGGTGGCCGGATTGTCGACGGGCAGCCGTGCGTTTTCGGCGAGCGACACCAGCGTGAACGCGATGCCGGCAAACGCCAGGCTCGGATAGAGCGTGAGCTCGCCGCGCCCGAGCGTGCCGACGATGCTCGTCAGCAGCGTCGACTGCGTGATCAGCGACGCGGACAGCAGGACCATCAGCAGCGCCGGCTCCGCGAGAAAGCCGATCAGCATCTCGCGCCGCGCGCCGAGCGTGCCAAATGCCGTGCCGATGTCCATCGCGGCGAGCGACAGCGCGACGCGCGCGAGCGCGAACAGGCCGACGAGCGCGATCGCGTCCGCGGCGGGCGACAGCGGCAGCTCCGTCGACAGCGTCGGCACGATCGCGCACGCGAGCGTCATCGCGGCCCAGACGACGTAGGGCGCGCCGCGGAACACCGCGCTCGCGCCGTGCGCGACGACCGATTCCTTGTTGAACAGCTTGTGGAGCATCCGGTACGGCTGCCAGACCGACGGCGCGCGCCGGTTCTGCAGCCACGCGCGGCACTGGTTGATCCAGCCGGACAGCAGCGGCGCGGCGGCGAGCGCCACCACGATCTCGAGGATCTGCGATGCCACGCCGGAGACGGTCACCATCTTCTCACCAGCATCAGGAGCAGGATCAGCACCGCGAAGCTGTAGGTCAGGTAGACGGCGATCCGGCCTGTCTGCAGCCGGCCCGCCCATTCGGCCGCGCGCAGCGTGATCGCCGCGATGCGCTCGTAGAGCAGCCAGGTGCGATCGGCGACCGACACCCGGTACGCGGGCTGCGCGTCGAACGGCGACGGCACCTGCCGCTCGATGCGCAGCAGCGGCGCGAAGATCTCGCGGATAGGCTGCCCGAACCCCTCGGCCGTGTCCTGCATCCGCGTGGTCGGAAACGGGAAACCGCAACCCCACGGCGCGGCGCGGCGCAGCCGGCCGTGGTAGAAGCGCCGCACCAGCAGCCACGCAAGCCCGCAGCACGCGACGAAAAACAGCATGAACACGGCCGGCATGTAGCTTGCGCGCGCGGTCGACACCGGCACGAGCAGCAGCCAGCCGTGATTGTCCGCGCCGACGCCGGCGCCGACGAGCCCGCGCGTGACCGGATCCAGCAGCTTGACGAACTGCGCGGGCATCAGCCCGAGCAGCACGCTGAGCGCCGCGAACCAGCAGAACGCGAGCCGCTCCCACGCATTCGCGTCGCGGGCGCGGCTCAGTTTGGCTTCCCTCGGCTGCCCGAGAAACACGATGCCGAAGAACTTGACCATCGTGTAGCCGGCGAGCGCGGCCGACATCGCCACCAGCGCGGCCGCGATCGGCACCGTCATCGCCAGCACCGAATCCGGCAGGCCCGGCGTAAACAGAAACGCCTGCAGCAACAGCCACTCCGCGACGAAACCGCTCATCGGCGGCAGGCCCGCGCTCGCCGCGACGCCAGCGAGCACGGCCCAGGCCGTCCACGGCATGAAACGGATCAACCCGCCGAGCTTGCCGAGATTGCGCTCGCCGGTGGCGTGCAGCACGGCGCCCGTCCCCAGGAACAGCAGGCTCTTGTATGCCGCATGCGCGACGACCTGATAGAGCATCGCGGTCAGCGCGAGCGCCGCCAGGGTCGTCATGCCGAACGCGCGAAACAGCACCGCGAGCCCGAGCGACACGAACATCAGGCCGATGTTGTCGATCGACGAATAGGCGAGCAGGCGCTTCATGTCGACCTGAATCGTGCTGAAGACCACGCCGAGCAGCGCGGTGCCGCCGCCGAGCACGAGCAGCAGCACGCCCCACCACGCGATCTGCACGTGCAGCAGGTCGAACACGGTGCGCAGCAGCCCGTACAGCCCCACCTTCAGCACGAACCCGCTCAGGAGCGCCGACACGGGGGACGGTGCGGCCGGATGCGCATCGGGCAGCCACACATGCAGCGGAAATACGCCCGCCTTCGCGCCGAAGCCGACGAGCGCGAGCAGGAACGCGAGCGACGCCCAGGTTGCATCGAGCGACTGGGTGCGCATGTTCGCGAACGTGTAATCGCCGGTGCGCGCCTGCAGGATGCCGAAGCACAGCAGCAGCGCGAGCGCGCCGACATGCGAAATCAGGAAATACAGGTAGCCCGCACGGCGGATTTCGCCGATCCGGTGATTGGTCATCACGAGGAAGGTCGCGGACAGCGTCAGCGTTTCCCACGCGACCATGAACGCGTACGCGTCGTCCGCGACGAGCACGAGCGCGATGCTCGCGACGCACACGTGATATTCGCAGCAGATGAGCCCGGGCGCGGCGCCCTCGCCCTTGCGGAAGTAGCCGGCGGAAAACGCGCCGATCCCGGCGCTGACGAGGCCGAGCACGAACAGGAAATAGCCGGACAGGCGGTCGAGCCGCAGATGGAACGGCAGGTCGGGCAGCCCGATCGGCAGCACCGCGACGGACGGCTCGGCAAACACGCCCGCGAGCCCCGCGGCCGACAGCAGCAGCCCGCCCAGCGCACCGAGCGGAAACAGCCCGTGCGCGACGACCCGCGTGCGATGCAGCGCCCCGAGCCCCAGCGCGCCGATCGCGAGCCAGGCAGCCACGACCAGCAGCACGAAATGGACGACCGGCACGGGTGCCATCCGGATTGTCTCCAGTACGCTCGGGTTGAACGGGGGCATGGAACGGCGACGGCAGGCGCGCCGGCTCCACTTGCATTATTGCATCGAAAGCCAAAGCTGGCTAACAGGATATGATAATGGCATTATCATACAAGCCACATGATTCGAGGAAGCCGGCGCCTTCGCGGGCCGCCCGTTCGGCCCGAAGGGCGCCGTCCGGCACGTCCGCGCCCGCGATCCCGGCTATTGAGCGAAGCCCCTATGCCAGCGCAGTACTTTCGAAGCCTGACGGGTAAACACCGCAGCGCAACCGCGAACCGCCAGCTCGGCTTTTCGCTCGCGTTCGTCGCCGGCGCGACCAACGCGGGCGGCTTCCTTGCGGTCAGGCAATACACGTCGCACATGAGCGGCATCGTGTCGGCGATCGCCGACCAGGCGGCGCTCGGCGACATTCCGCTCGCGCTGGCCGGCATCAGTTCGCTGGCGTCGTTTCTCGTCGGCGCCGGCTGCTCGGCGGTGCTCGTCAACTGGGGGCGCCGCCGCGGCCTGCAGAGCCAGTACGTGCTGCCGCTGCTGGTCGAGGCCGTGCTGCTCCTGCTGTTCGGGCTGCTCGGCAGCCACCTGGCGCTGTGGGAGGCGTTCTTCGTGCCCGTGACCGTGATCCTGCTGTGCTTCATCATGGGGCTGCAAAACGCGATGATCACGAAGCTGTCGGGCGCGGAGATCCGCACGACGCACATGACCGGCATCGTGACCGACCTCGGCATCGAACTGGGCAAGCTGTTTTACTGGAACCGCTCGGCCGTCGACGTGGACATGCACGCGGTTGTCGCCAACCGCGCGAAGCTGAGGATTCACGCCACGATGCTGGCGTCGTTCTTCGTCGGCGGCCTGGCCGGCGCAATCGGCTTCAAGTATGTCGGTTACGTGTCGACGGTACCGCTCGCCGGCATGCTCGTCATGCTCGCGATCGTGCCCGTGGCCGACGACGTGCTGACCTGGTTCTGCCGGCTCGATCGCCGGCCCTGAGCCGGCGCGAAACCCGACCCGCGCGGGCGCATCCCGGCGGGCCGCCCGGATGGATGACCGGACCGCACGGCAACCGGCCGGACAACCCGTTTCGGCCGTGACGCCGAAAGCAGATGTATTATAATTTGATTAACATATCCGCCGACCTGTCCGCGCAATGGAAACGAAAACCGCCCGCCTGACCGTCCTGATCGATCCCGCCAAGAAGGAAGCATTCGAGATGCTCTGCGCGGCGCAGGATCTCACGCCGTCGCAAGTCGTACGTCAGTTGATCCGCGAGTATCTCGAGCATCACGGCGTGACCTACAAGACCAAGAGCCCGCTCGGCAAGCGCATGAAGTAACCGCCGGTCAAGCCCCGATTTCCCAGCTCCCGGGCGCTTGCTCGCGCCAGACCAGCCGCGCCGGATCGATGCCCGCGCCGCTCTTCAGCCGCCGGGCCGTGGAAGCCAGCTTCAGTTCGCCGGCAACGGCGAACTGAAGCGCGCGCTCGAGCAGGATGCGCAACGACGGCAAGCGATCGCTGCCCTTCCATGCGAACGCGATGAAGTTGTTGTCGTCACCGCACGGGACCAGCGCATACGACGCACCGAACACGGCGCGCAGCCGCTCAAGGTACAGCGGCAGCGCCGGATCGTCGTCGGTGAAGTTGATCGCGAGCACGCCCGCGTCGTTCAGCCGCTCGCGGCACGCCGCGAAGAAGGCGGCACTCGCGCACCGGCCCGGCATGCCTTCGGCGACGAACGCGTCGTGCAGGATCACGTCCGTGCGCACGTCCGCCTCCGTCATGTAGTCTGCGCCGTCGGCACACACCACCCTGAAGCGCGCATCGTCCGCAGGAATCCTGAACACGTCGCGCAGCGCGATCACCTCGGGATTGATCTCGACCGCATCGATCGCCGTATCGGGCAGATGCCGGTGGCAGTATTTCGCCAGCGAGCCGCCGCCGAGCCCGAGCATGCAGATGCGCGCGGGCGCGGGCTGCAGCAGCAGGAAGCCCATCATCACGCGCGTATAGCCGAGCGCGAGCGCGGCCGGATTCTTCAGCGACATGAAGCTCTGCGTGGCGAGATGATCGAAGTGCAGCGACACCGCATGGCGCGTCTCCAGCACGAACGGCCGGCCATCGCGCAACGGCGTCGACAGGAATCTGACGAACGCATCGTAGGAGGTTCGATCCTCTGCCATGCTTGTTATGCCCGGGTAGTCAAACAGTCGAAGCCGCTCGAAGCACGGGCGGCCGGCCGCGCGAACGAAGCGCCGCCGCGGCGGCGCACGCGCGCAATCACACCTTTTTCAGGAAACAGGCCTTCAGCATGAAGCCGCCGGCGTCCGTCTTGCAGTCGACTTCGTGATCGCCGCCGACGATCCGGATGCTCTTGACCTTGGTGCCCATCTTCAGCGTGATCGACGAGCCCTTCACGCGCAGGTCCTTGATCAGCACGACCGAATCGCCGTCCGACAGCACGTTGCCGTTCGCGTCCCTGACGACGTCGCCGGCCGCTTCATCGCCGGCTTCGGCACCGGCCGTCGCCGACCATTCGTGACCGCAGTCCGGGCACACGTAGAGCGTGCCGTCCGGGTAGGTGTTTTCCATCGCGCATTGCGGGCAGGCAGGGGCGGCGTTCATTGCAGCATCCATCGGGTAAGGTTCGAGTCGAAAAAACGGGTGCGTGCAGCATTTGCTGCACACGGCATTATAATACAATACACATGTTCTCCATCGCTGTACTATAATCCTCGCTTTCCGCCGTTCATCGGACTTGCAGGCGGTTTCGCTGAGGATGTCGACATGTTCGAGCTGGATGGTGCACTGCTGCGGCCCGATCGGCGCCCCGTTACCCTTCGGGAAATCACGGAAAACCGGCCGATCGTCGTCGTGGGCGTCGGGCGCGGCGTCGAACGCGGCTTCCAGCTGATTCATCGCTTCCACGACGTCGGCGCTCAGCTCGCGGCGGCCGAGATCCACCTGGCTTTCGTGTATCCGGCGGAATCGGCCCGGCACGTGACGGACCCGATCTCGGTCGCCTGCGTGCGGTTCCGGCGCCATCCGCACCTGCTGCTCGATGCCGACGACCATTGCTTCGCGCGCGGCGTGCCGCCTCGATCGCTGCGCGCCGTGTTCGTCAACCCGGAAATGGAACGACTCGCCGGCATCGACATCGACTTGCGCGACGCCGCGTGGGAAACCGCGTTTCGCGCGTTTCTCGCGCACTGCGGGCTTGGCGCCGCGCACGGCCCCCGACGACTCAACCAGAGGCTTTCGTAAAAAAACGTGGCAACCGTCGTCTACCTTCAAATCGGCGCCGCGTGGAACCGGACCCGCGCGGGCGCGGCCAGGGATGCGGTCGTCACAGCGGCACGCCGCTTCGAAAGCGACATCGTGCTGATCGTGAACGGGTGCCGCGGCAACGCGAAAAACGACGCCGCGATCGCGTCGCTGGAGTTGCGCGGCGGCACGTCCGCCCAGGTGCTGGCCGCCGGGCCCGATGAGGAAGCGGCGCTTCAGGCGCTGCTGCCGTTGCTGCAGGAGGGCTGACCCGCGTGCCGCCCTCCGCCCCGTCGCGCGTCGACCTGCTGCTGCCGATGCGCTCACGCCGCGAGACACGCGCCCGATGACGGAATGCCCGCCGCCGCATTCCGCAGCCGCGCTGCCGCGATCCACACCGCACACCCATTCCCGGAGGAAGTCATGAGCGACCAACACACGTCAAACGCCCCCAACCTGTCGGCGTCCGCCGTCTGGGCACTCGAACGCCTCGCCGACGTTCGCTACGGCCGGGATGCGCCGGCGCTCGGCTGGTCGATCGCGCGGGAACTCGTCGGTGCGGGCTTCGCCAGCCATCCGCCGCACGGCCGCTCCGGCATTTCGATCACGTCCGCAGGACGGTCCTTCCTGAAAAGCCTGAAGTAGCGGCCGCGCGGGCGGATTCCGCGGTATCGTACCGGCACGTTCCGCGCGGCCGGCCCGCGTGCCTCCCCCCCTTCCTGCCCATGGAATGCCCGATGACGTCGAACGTCCCGCCGCCCGTCGCCTCCCCGCCCGTCCTCGACACGCCGCGCCTCGTCCTCGAGGGCCATCCGCTCGGCGACTTCGACACGCTCGCCGCGATGTGGGCCGAGCCGGACGTCGTCGCGCACATCTTCAACGGCGAGCCGTCCGCGCCGCGCGATTCATGGATGCGCCTGCTCGCGTATCGCGGGCTGTGGCCGCTGCTCGGCTACGGCTACTGGGCGATTCGCGAGAAGGCGTCGGGCCGTTATGTCGGCGATCTCGGCTTCGCCGATTTCCACCGGCTCGTCGAGCCGTCGATTCGCGGCGTGCCTGAAGCCGGCTGGGCGCTGGCGACGTGGGCGCACGGCAAGGGCTATGCGACCGAGGCGCTCGCGGCCGCGCTCGCGTGGCTCGATGCGTAGCAGCGGTTCGAACGCAGCGTGTGTCTGATCGCGCCGACCAACGTCGCGTCGATCCGCGTGGCGGAGAAAGCCGGTTACGGCGATCCGGTGCGCATCAGGTTCAACGACACCGATTCGTTGCTGTTTTCACGCGCGAGCCGGTAAGCACGACGGCGCACCCGCTATCGCGGGCGTGCCGCATCCGCTTGCGGCGCGTGTGCTTCAGCCGTACTCACTCCGCAACCGGTTCGTAGAAATTCGCAAAGAGCCTGTCGTCCATCGGCCAGCAGTTGCCGCGCTCGTCGAGCAATATCCAGTCGCCAGGCTTCACCGAACGCCAACCCTCCGGTGTCGCGACCGCCCACACGCCTTCACGGTTCTCCACTCGATCATGGTCGCCATCGGCGAACCACCGTGTTGCATCGACATAATTGATGCGTTTTCGAAATCGCATACCGCCACCGAAACGTTACCCCCTGACAGGCACTTCCAAAGATCTGTCCGCGTATTGAGCATGGGCGCCCGGATAGTGACGCTCATGCGGGAAAAGAAGGGGGCCGGGATGCCATCGCATCCGCCCCGGGCGATAGCGGCTGCGCCGCCAACACCTGCGTCGCCGGCCCGGTTTCGTACAACGCAATCCAGCCCTCGGCGATGAGTGCCTCGAACGTTTCCCGGGCGACGGTGGAGATCCGGACATCGATCTCCTGCATTCTCCCGATCGCCGCGCGAACCTCGTCCGGTTGATCGGGCGCAAGCGCAATCACAAACCTTGAACGTGTTTCCGCGGCCCGGACGGCCTCGCTCCAGTCAGCCCGGGCGACCGCGACTTCGATCGCATTCGTGAGCACATCGAGATTCTGGATGACTTGCAGCGGTTCCATTTCGCACTCCTGTCAATACATCGTACGGTCCGGATGCCTGCCCCTCGAAGTCCCGTGCGACGTCAACACCGATTCACATGCGTTCATTGCCGGCTGTGGCGCGCTGAATGCGGGCAACCGCGTGTATCGGCCACCGCCTTCGTCGCTGCAAGCCCTTTGACGACAGAGCGGAAATCGCTGCAAGACCTGCGCGTCCGTCAGTTGCGAGGATTGTAGGGAACCATGCGCTGCGGCGTACGTAATATTTTGTAATGATGCGTCGAGCAACCTTTACGGGGCTTCGCATTGGCCAGCGCAAGCGGCGTTCGCGCAAGCGGTTTTCCGCAAACGTTTTCGCCCGAACGACGCCTCGTCAGGGTTCCCTGCCGGCTACACGCCGGATATCGCTCCGACTCTTTTCACCCGAATATCGAGCCGTTCGCCGCCGACACGATTCCACACCGTCATCCGTTCGCTTTTCCGCAAGCCGGCGACGATTTACATGCAGATGTGTTCAACAAACGATGCAGATTTCATCACATTCCATCGGAATGTTGCGCAGTATCATGCACCTCGCTTCGGTTGCCACGCGTTCGGACAGGGCCTGACCGCTCGCCATTTTCCCGTATTGCCCCTCGTTTACCGATGCCCATCCGAATCCTGCTCGTCGAAGACGACGTCCAATTGTCCGCGCTGATCGCGGACTATCTGCGCAAGCATCAGTACGAGGTGGACACGCTGTTCGACGGCACCGACGCCGTATCCACGATCGTCGCGAATTGCCCCGATCTCGTGCTTCTCGACATCAACCTGCCGGGCAAGGACGGCTTCGAGATTTGCCGCGAGGCACGCACGCAATATGACGGCATCGTCATCATGGTGACGGCACGCGACGAAAAGTTCGACGAGTTGCTCGGCCTGGAATTCGGCGCAGACGACTTTCTCCACAAGCCGATCGAGCCACGCATTCTGCTCGCTCGGATCAAGGCGCAGTTGCGACGGCTACGAATGCGTCCGGCCGGCTGCGTGCCCGAATCGCCCCAGCGATTCGTGTTCGGCAAGTTCTCGATCGACCGGACGGATCGCAAGGTTCACCTTCCTGACGGTAGCTCGCCTCGCCTTACCTCGACCGAATTCGACCTGCTGTGGGCCCTTGCCAGCCGCGCCGGCGAGGTGGTCAGCCGGGAAGACCTGACGCTGCTGTTACGCCGCATCGAGTTCGACGGCCTCGATCGCTCGATCGACTGTCACATCTCGAAGCTGCGCCGCAAACTGCGTGACGACGCGCTCGAACCGAAGCGAATTAAAACGATCCGCTGCAAGGGCTATCAGTTCAGCAAGCACGCCTGGGAATAACGCCGAATGCGTGCCGTCGCGTTGCGTCGTGTACCGCATGTGCGGCGCACGAGCGCTCGCATCGATCGGCTAACCACCGGCTATTGCGCGCGTGCCGCCCCTTGCGCGCCGCCGGTCTGCCATCCTCCGCCCGGCGCCTTGCACGACAGGCAGAGATCGGTCGTCTGCAGCGCGCCGTTCCCCTGCACGAACACGCCGACTGCAACCGACGCGCAACCGGCATTCACCGCGCGGATGCGTTGCGATCCACGATGCCGGGACGGAAATGACAACCGGTTGAAAAAACGTCCGCAGTTCTCGTGCCGATCGTTCCGCAGCCGTACCGCGCCCCCATTCTCCCCGTCACGATTCGGGCGGATTGTCGGCCGGCTCGCCTTCCCGCTCGGCGGCCCGCTTCGCCATGTCGAGGTAGGTCTGCGCGAGTGCGCGCAATTCTTCCTCCGATGCGTCCTCGATCCCGATCAGCCGGTCGCTCGCCGCGTGCGTGACCGCGAGAAGCTCGTCGAGCTTCAGATGCAGCGCGACGCTGTCGCGGTTCTGGTTGCGTTGAAGCAGGAACACCATCAGGAACGTGATGATCGTCGTCCCGGTATTGATGACGAGCTGCCACGCATCCGAATAGTGGAAGAGCGGCCCGGTGAAGAGCCACAGCACCGTGACGGCGACCGCGCTGCCGAACGCGACCGGCGAACCGGCCCACACGGTCACGTGCGACGCAAAGCGTTCGAAGAGGCGCGTGACGGGACGGCGCGCCGGCCGGTACGCCGCTGCGACGCCGGCTCTGAGTTCGCCGCCCGCGTCCTGCCGGACGCGGGAAGGATCGTTCGATTCTCGCATGGCGCCTCCCGGATATGAATGTCGGATCGCGACGCATGCCCGGGGTTCGGTCCCGTATGCAAGCGCTGCACACCCAGGAGCAGGTCGCATGCCCGGTCGCCTCGCCGCGCAGTGCCACGCACGATGCGCACCGTGCACGGCTCATCGGAAACCAGGGAGAACGGCATGGCCTCTTCGGCGGACGACGCGGCATCCGGCAACGTCTGCAGGACTCCCTGCATCTTCCGATGATCGACGCGAAGCAGTTCGATGAAAAGATCGTTCCTGCTGCTGAAGTTCGAGTAGAACCCGCCTCGGGTGTAGCCGGCGTGGGTGGCAATGTCCTCGACGCTGGTAGCGGACAGGCCTCTTTCGGCAATGCACGATGCCGCCGCATCGAGCAAGCGCTGCCGCGTTCGCTTGCGGCTTTCTGCCCGCATCATCCGTTTGGGTCGCATGCGGCAAAGTCCTCATCCCGGCAAGGAACAAGAGCCGCGTTCCCGGTAACTCCCTGGCATATACGGCCGCTATCGAGCGGCGACCGCTTCGGATGCGCCAGGTTGCCAGCCGCCACCGAGTGCCTTGAACGCGGCAACCGCTGCTCGTGCCGATTCTGTTTGCGCCTGCACGCGCTCATCGGAGGCACGCAGCAAGCTTTCATCGGCCTGCAAGACCTCGATCAGACTGACGACGCCCTTCTGGTAGGCCGCAAACGATGCCGCCCGCGCCCTGCCGAGCGAGTTCACTCCGTCGGCCAGAACGGTAGCCTGCTCCTCGCGCTTGACGAGCGCCGAGAACGCGTTTTCGACGTCCTCGGTGGCGTGCAGCGCGGCGAGCCGGTAGGCGGCCAGCATTTCGGCCTCCTGTCCTTTTGCCTGCGCGATCTGCGCATTGATCCGGCCGAAGTCGAACAGACGCCAGCGCAAGCCGAGCACGCCGGCAGCCTGATTCGCGCCGCCGGAAAACAGGTTGCCCGCGCCCATTGTCGTTGCGCTGCCGATCAGCCCGCTCAGCGAGAACTTCGGGTAATACTCGGCAATGGCCACACCGATGCGCGCGTTCGACGCCGCGACGCGACGCTCGGCCACGAGCAGGTCGGGCCGGCGCCTGAGCAGCTCTCGCGGGGATCCCATCGTCGCGATCTGCGGAGCAACCGGGATATCACCGTCGTCCAGAAGTTCGGCCCGATGCGTGCCGGGCTGCGAACCGAGCATCACATCGAGCGCATTCATCGATGCGTCCAGCGCCGCTTCCAGCACCGGGACAGATGCGCGAACCTGAGCCAGCGCGCCTTCGGCCTGCCTGACCTGAAGCTCCGCCGCCAGACCTTTTCCATACAACAGATTGATGGTCGACAGCAGATCCTGCTGCGTCTGCACCTGGCGCCGCGCGACCTTCAGGCGGCCCTGCAACCCGCGAATGACGATGTAAATGTCCGCGGTCTGCGCCGCGACGGCCAGCCGCGTCGCCACCGCCCCCGCTTCCGAGGCCCGATAGTCGGCGAGCGCCGCTTCCCGGCCGCGGCGCAGGCCGCCGAACACGTCGAGTTCCCAGCTCGCGCTGAAATTGGCCTCATAGTCGTTGCCGTAACGGTCGAAACCGGGCGTCGAATTCAACACCCGTCCCAACGGGGTCTCGACAGACTGGTAGACGCGCGCGGCCTGGCCGCTGACATTGCCGGACGGCAACAGCGCGGCGTTCGCCGACCCTAGCGCCGCGCGGGCCTGCGCGACGCGAGCTGCGGCCTGCGCAAGATCGAGGTTCTGCGCGAGCGCGAGCGTGACGAACTGCGTCAATTGCGGATCGCCGAAACCCGTCCACCACGTCGCGAGTTCGGCTTCGGCGGCCGCGTGCCGCTGCTCCACGGCGGCCTGGCCCTGGAACCGCTCCGGCATGGCCGGATCCGACTGCACGTAATCGGGCCCGACGGCGCAGCCGGCCGACAGAGCAGCGGCAAGAACCGCGGCAACGATGGGTTTGGGTAGCATGAGGGTCTTCGCAAGAATCCGGTAGTGACTATAATACCAAATAGTCACTCGTTGTCCATTCCTGTCAGCCCGCAGCCCATGAAAAAAGACGCCCCTTCCCCGATCCCCGCACGCGGTCCGGCCGACCACGACGTACGGGATCAGATCGTGGCCGCCGCCACCGAGCACTTCAGCCGGTACGGCTATGAAAAAACGACCGTGTCCGATCTCGCCAAGTCCATCGGCTTTTCGAAGGCGTATATCTACAAGTTCTTCGAGTCGAAGCAGGCGATCGGCGAAATGATCTGCGCGAACTGCCTGCACCAGATCGAAACCGACGTCCGGGCGGCCGTGGCCGACGCCGGCCTGCCGACCGAAAAGCTGCGGCGGATGTTCCGGGTCTTTACCGAAGCGAGCCTCCGGCTGTTTTTCCGCGATCGGAAGCTGTACGACATCGCCGCATCGGCCGCCACCGGGAACTGGCAGTCGGTGCAGGCGTACGAAGCGCGCGTGCAGACGCTGCTGCAGGACGTGCTGCAGGAAGGCCGCCAAAGCGGCGACTTCGAGCGCAAGACGCCGCTCGATGAAACCGCGATGGCGATCTACCTGGTCATGCGGCCGTATCTCAATCCGCTGCTGTTGCAGTACAACCTCGACACGACCGACGTCGCGCCCGCCCAACTGTCCAGCCTCGTGCTTCGCAGCCTGTCGCCGTGATGCGGCACCGTTTGTGACTATTGACTAATTTAGTCACTAGAACCACAATGAAAGTCCCGATCACTTCGCCAATGGGACTTTCATGCTTCGGCGTCGCCTCGCTCTCTCCGCACTCGCTTCCGCACTGCCCTTTGCGCTAGCCGCTTGCAGCGGAAAAGCACCTTCCGATCCGCGCACGGAGGCGCCGCTCGTGCGTACCGCCATCGTGCAGGCAGCGGCTCCCGCGTCCCGCTCGTTTACCGGCACCGTCGCCGCCCGCGTGCAGAGCGACCTCGGGTTTCGCGTGTCCGGCAAGGTGCTCGAGCGGCTCGTGGACGCCGGGCAAACCGTCAGGCGCGGCCAGCCGCTGATGCGGATCGATCCCGTCGACCTGAAGCTCGCGGCGCGCGCACGCGACGAGGCCGTCGCGGCCGCGCGGGCACGCGCGCGGCAGACTGCCGAGGACGAAGCCCGCTACCGCGACCTGCGCGGCACCGGCGCAATCTCGGCATCGGCGTATGACCAGGTCAAGGCGGCGGCCGATGCCGCGAAAGCGCAGCTGAGCGCTGCCGCGGCCAACGCCGACGTCGCGCGCAATGCGACCGGCTATGCGCAGCTCGTCGCGGACGGCGACGGCGTCGTCATGGAAACGCTGGCAGAGCCGGGCCAGGTCGTCAGCGCGGGCCAGCCGGTGGTACGCATCGCCCACGCCGGTAGCCGGGAAGCCGTGATCCAGCTGCCGGAAACCCTGCGCCCCGCCATCGGCTCGGCCGCGCAAGCCGAGCTGTTCGGCAAGCCGGGCGTGAGCGTTCCCGCGACGCTGCGCCAGCTCTCCGATACCGCGGATATCCGCACGCGCACCTTCGAAGCGCGCTATGTGCTGCAAGGCGCGCTGGCCGACGCCCCGTTGGGCACGACCGTCACGATCGAGATATCCGACGCGCGTGCGACGCTGGCGGGCGGCCTGCAGGTGCCGATCGGCGCGCTGCTCGACGCCGGCAAAGGGCCCGGCGTGTGGGTGGTCGCGGGCGAGCCGGCCAGGGTGGCGTGGCGGCCGGTCGCGGTCGAGCGTCTGGACGACGACAGCGCCCGCGTGTCCGGCGCATTGAAGCAAGGGGACCGGGTCGTCGCGCTCGGCGCGCAGTTGCTGCACGAAGGCGCACAGGTCCGGATGTCCGGTCAGACCGTCGCGGCGGCCAACGAGGGAGCACGGCCGTGAGCGAAGGTCGATTCAATCTGTCGGCGCTCGCCGTGCGCGAGCGCGCGATCACGCTGTTCCTGATCTGCCTGATCTCGCTGGCCGGGCTCGTTTCGTTCTTCAAGCTCGGCCGCGCGGAAGACCCGGCGTTCACGGTCAAGGTAATGACGATCGTCACCGCATGGCCGGGCGCCACCGCGCAGGAAATGCACGACCAGGTTGCCGAAAAGATCGAGAAGCGCATGCAGGAGCTGCGCTGGTACGACCGGACCGAAACCTATACGCGGCCCGGCCTCGCGTTCACGACGCTGACCTTGCTCGACAGCACGCCCCCGTCGGAAGTACAGGAGCAGTTCTATCAGGCGCGGAAAAAGATCGGCGACGAGGCAAGCAACCTTCCGGCCGGCGTGATCGGGCCGCTGGTCAACGACGAATATGCGGACGTCACCTTTGCGCTGTTCGCGCTGAAGGCGAAGGGCGAACCGCAGCGCCTGCTGGTGCGCGATGCGGAAACGCTGCGCCAGCGGCTGCTGCATGTGCCGGGCGTGAAGAAGGTCAACATCGTCGGCGAGCAGGCCGAACGCATCTACGTGCAGTTGTCGCACGACCGGCTCGCGACACTCGGCGTCAGCCCGCAGGACGTGTTCGCCGCGCTCAACGGCCAGAATGCGCTGACGCCCGCCGGCTCCGTCGAGACCCGCGGGCCGGAGATCTTCATTCGGCTGGACGGCGCGTTCGACAAGCTGCAGAAGATTCGCGACACGCCGATCGTCTCGCAGGGCCGCACGCTGAAACTGTCGGACATCGCCACCGTCGAGCGCGGTTATGAAGATCCGGCGACATTCATGATCCGCAACAACGGCGAACCCGCGCTGCTGCTGGGCATCGTGATGCGCGACGGCTGGAACGGGCTCGACCTCGGCCACGCGCTGGACAGCGAAGTCGGCGCGATCAATGGCGCGCTGCCGCTCGGCATGAGCCTCACCAAGGTCACCGATCAGGCCGTGAACATCAGCTCGGCCGTCGACGAGTTCATGGTCAAGTTCTTCGCCGCGCTGCTGGTGGTCATGCTGGTGAGCTTCGTCAGCATGGGCTGGCGCGTGGGCCTCGTCGTCGCCGCGGCCGTGCCGCTGACGCTGGCCGTCGTGTTCGTCGTGATGGCCGCGACCGGCAAGAACTTCGACCGCATCACGCTCGGTTCGCTGATCCTCGCGCTGGGGCTGCTGGTGGACGACGCGATCATCGCGATCGAAATGATGGTCGTGAAGATGGAGGAAGGCTACGGCCGCGTGGCCGCGTCGGCCTATGCGTGGAGCCATACGGCCGCGCCGATGCTGGCCGGCACGCTGGTGACCGCGGTCGGCTTCATGCCGAACGGCTTCGCACGCTCCACCGCCGGCGAATACACCAGCAACATGTTCTGGATCGTGGGAATCGCGCTGATCGCATCGTGGATCGTCGCGGTGGTCTTCACGCCGTATCTCGGCGTGAAGATGCTGCCCGACTTCAAGAAGGTCGAAGGCGGTCACGACGCGATCTACGCCACGCCCCGCTACAACCGTTTCCGCCAGGTGCTCGCACGCGTGATCGCGCGCAAATGGCTGGTCGCCGGGTCGGTCGTCGGCCTGTTCGTGCTGGCCATTCTCGGCATGGCGGTCGTCAAGAAGCAGTTCTTCCCGATCTCCGATCGACCCGAAGTGCTGGTCGAAGTGCAGATGCCGTACGGCACTTCGATCACACAAACGAGCGCCGCGACGGCAAAGGTCGAGGCATGGCTCGCCAAGCAAAAGGAAGCGAGGATCGTTACCGCCTATGTCGGCCAGGGTGCGCCACGCTTTTTCCTGGCAATGGGACCGGAACTGCCCGATCCGTCGTTCGCGAAGATCGTGATTCGCACGGACAGTCAGGAGGAACGCGATGCGCTGAAGGCGCGACTGCGGCGGGCGATCGCCGACGGTCTTGCACCCGAAGCACGGGTGCGCGTCACGCAACTCGTGTTCGGCCCGTATTCGCCGTTCCCGGTGGCCTACCGGATCACGGGCCCCGATCCGGACAAGCTGCGTGATATCGCAGTCGAGGTTCAGCACCTGATGGCAGGCAGCCCGATGATGCGCACGGTCAATGCCGACTGGGGCACGCGTGCGCCGACGCTGCACTTCACGTTGCAGCAGGATCGCTTGCAGGCGGTGGGGCTGACGTCCAGCGCCGTCGCGCAGCAACTGCAGTTCCTGCTTACCGGCGTGCCGGTCACTGCCGTGCGCGAGGATATTCGGACCGTGCAGGTCGTCGCGCGCTCGGCCGGCGATGCGCGGCTCGACCCGGCCCGCCTCGGCGACTTCACGCTCGCCGGTGCGAACGGGCAGCGCATTCCGTTGTCGCAGGTCGGCAAGGTCGACGTGCGGATGGAGGAGCCGATCATGCGCTGGCGCGATCGAGTGCCCACGATCACGGTGCGCGGCGATATCGCCGAGGGTCTGCAACCACCGGATGTCTCGACGGCGATCACCAAGCAGCTTCAGCCGATCATCGCGAAACTGCCGAGCGGTTATCGGATCGAGCAGGCCGGCTCCATCGAGGAATCGGGCAAGGCGACAGCCGCGATGCTGCCGCTGTTCCCGATCATGCTCGCGGTCACGCTGATCATCATCATCTTCCAGGTGCGCTCGATCTCCGCGATGGTGATGGTGTTCCTGACGAGCCCGCTCGGCCTGATCGGCGTGGTGCCGACGCTGATCCTGTTCGGGCAACCGTTCGGCATCAACGCGCTGGTCGGCCTCATTGCGCTGTCGGGCATCCTGATGCGCAACACGCTGATTCTGATCGGGCAGATCCATCAGAACGAACAGGCGGGCCTCGATCCGTTTCATGCGGTCGTCGAGGCGACCGTGCAGCGCGCGCGCCCGGTGATTCTCACGGCCATGGCGGCGGTGCTCGCATTCATCCCGCTGACCCATTCGGTGTTCTGGGGAACGCTCGCGTACACGCTGATCGGTGGCACGTTCGCCGGGACGGTCCTCACGCTGGTGTTCCTGCCGGCCATGTACGCGATCTGGTTCAGGATTCGGCCCGGCCATACCGCCGGTTCGCGCGATGGCCGACATGCGCCTGCCGAGCCCGTGCTCCAGCATGCGCTCGACGCGCGCGATTGACACCCCCTCCATTCATCGTATCGAAGGAAACAGCATGTCGAATTCCACCGTTGTTCTCGTGACCGGGGTGTCGTCGGGTATCGGGCGCGCCGCCGCAGAGAAGTTTGCCAAACGCGGGTGCCGCGTATTCGGCACCGTGCGCAGCATGGCCAGAACGGCACCCGTCGCCGGCGTCGAGCTGATCGAGATGGACGTTCGCGACGACGCGTCCGTTCAATCAGGTATTCGAACGATCGTCGATCGCGCCGGGCGTATCGACGTGCTCGTCAACAATGCGGGAACAAGCCTGATCGGCGCGGTGGAGGAAACCTCCGTGACGGAAGCAACGGCGTTGTTCGACACCAACGTGTTCAGCATCCTGCGTACGACCCAGGCCGTACTTCCGCACATGCGGGCACAACGGCGCGGACGGATCGTCAATGTCAGCTCGGTGCTCGGCTTTTTGCCGGCGCCATACATGGGACTCTATGCGGCGTCCAAGCACGCGGTGGAGGGGCTGACCGAAACGCTGGATCACGAGGTGCGCCAGTTCGGTATTCGCGCGACGCTGGTCGAACCGTCGTTTACGCGAACCAACCTGGACGTCAATGCGCCGCAAGCAAGCGCGCCGATCGCCGATTACGACCGCGAGCGAACGCTTGCATCGCGCGCGGTCGTCGACAGCGTGAAAACCGCGCCCGAGCCCGACGGCGTGGCCGCCACCATTGTCGAAGCGGCGCTCGGCGCATGGCGCATGCGGCGCACGCCGAACGGCGAGGCATCGCTTTTGCGCAAGTTGCGGCGCTTCATGCCGGCCGGCCCTGTCGATGCGAGCCTGAGAAAGAAATTCCGGCTCGCGTAATGCGGTTGGCAATGAAACGGCCTTGAACAAGAGCCGCCTGGTTGCTGCCAGCGGCGGCACGATCGTGCTGCCCGTCATGGGGACGCTCACGATCGAAGACGGCATGATCACCGTGTGGCGGGACTATTTCGATCCGACCGATTTCGATCGGCAGCTTGCGTTGATCGAGCGCTGAGTCGGGCATTCACGACATCGAGCGTCGAAATACATGATCGAAGGTCGAGCCTTTCGGCTCGACTCATGATTGACCGCGACCTATCGCCTCCGACGCGAAACGCTTACGGTGACGTACACGTATAGTTCTCCGCCAGCGTCGCCGCCTTTGCGTCATTGGAGGGTCCGGTGTAGCGCGGGTACTGCGGATACTGGCACAAGGGTCGGGTGAACGCCACGCTGCCATCCGTGTTCAACTTCGATGCAACAAGGTTCTCCGGCGCCTTGTCTTTCGTTACCCATTGATCCAGCACGGCCACCAGGTTGACGGAATCCGCACCCGGTCCGCCCGAGCAGTGATCAACCCCCGGCGCCTGGTAATACCGGGCGAACGAGCCAACCGTCGATGCACCGAGCGTAGCTTGCAGCTTCTGGTAATACGCCGTCGTTGCACGGTGACTCAATGCCATATCCGACGTGCCGTGCCAGAGAAGCAGCTTCCCGCCATGGCTGACGAACGGGCTCAGGTCCGCATTCGTCGCGCTATTGAGCGCAGCCATCGTGAACAATGCCGCCGTGTTCGAATTCCAGTCGTACGTCAGGGAATTCGCGTTGGGGTCATTGCTCAGATAGGACTTCACTGTCGCATCCTGAAGAAGGAACTGGGCCGAACCGCTACCGTTGCCCGTTGCGCCCGTGAGCCATTGCGGCCATCCGCCCGGATCGTCTTCATTTCCCGTCAGTGCCCAGCCTTGATAGGTGTACGCACCATTGGCAAAACTTGACGCACTCGTCCAGGTGTTCGCCACGGCAAGCTGAGCGTCGGATAGACACGAATCGCCAGCGTCGCTCCCGCCGGGACAGCGAAGCACCGCGGGATCGAAGTTGCATGCGGACGGGTTTGACACCACTCCATCCGCGATTCCGTCCGCAGCATCGCATTTGTCTCGAACCGCTTTCGCCAGTAGCAAAATCTTCCCGGCAGTGAATGCCGCCCCGGGGGCCGCGATCGCCTTGGCGTTGCGATTGAATGCGCCCATGAAGCCCGGCCAATCGTATGCCGGCGCCCGGACAATCACACCGTCGAAGAGATCGGGGTTCCGCTGGATAGCCATCAGGCCCTCGCGCCCGCCGTTGGAGCAGCCTTCGTAATACGACCGATCCGGTGCCTTGCCATAGACCAGATGCAGCATGTCCTTGGCGGCCGCAGCAGTCGTCGGAACCGAGCCTGAGCCGAACATGGATGCCAAAAAAGGATCCGCAGCGAATGAGGCGTCCGCGACGGAAGTACCGATGTGCCCGCCATTGCTTTGAACGATTGCGTATCCTGCCTTCAGGATTTCCGGTCCGCTCCATACGAAATTCTGGATCGAACCGTCGTAACCGCCACCGCCCGCATACAGCAGTTTGCCGTTCCAGTTATCGGGTAACTGCACCTGCATGACGAGTTGAGACGAGATCAGCGCCGAGACCTTGCAGTAGGCTGGACCGGCACTTGTCGCCGGCACCATCGATGCATCGGTTACCGATGCCCCCCCTGCGGACTTTCCCTTCAACGCGTCGCAGGCTTGTTGAGCTGACAGCGATATCCGGGGCGGTGGAGCGTCGTCGCTTCCACCACAACCCGATATTCCCATGGATGCAATGACGGCCAGGGTCATGGCCAACACCGGCTGTTTGGGCGTCTTTCTCACCTTTGTCTCCTCCTGATTGGAATCGCATAGCGCCATGGTCGAGCGCGCAAGGAAATGCTGCCCGCGTTGCGCGTCCACATTTGTCTTGCGAATGACATTCGACGGCTGCGTAAACCGTTTTCGGGAAAACACCTATCAGAAAATGGGCCGATGTGTCGCACGTCATCTTGTTATGCGACGAGCTTCGCACACCTTTCGAGAAAGTGATGCGGAGCCGCGAGCAGAGGTTTCGCCAGCGTTCCAGGCATCACGTAATTAAGTCATCCTGTTCGTCGGGCGGATCTCGCGACACGGTGCATTATCCCGGGCGAGTTTTCCGCGCACCCGGATTGACATCTCGTCCTTCGGAAATTTGCGAGCCCGATTTTTGGGTTCTTCGCGGAAAACCGTAGAGGGTTCGATAGCGATTGCGCAATTTGACGCCTGACTCCACGGAGGTCAGCGGGAGGAACCGCTCGATCGCAAGACACTACACGCCGGATAAAGCTGTAATGGCTTCTCGACTTCCGACCAGTTCCCGAAGCCGGAATTTCTGGATCTTTCCCGTGCCGGTCTTGGGCAGTACCCCGTAGACGACTCGAACAGGGCATTTGTAGTGGGCAATCCGTTCGCGGCAAAAGCCGATGATCTCGGCTTCGTCCGGGACCGAGGCACCTGGCTTCAACTCGATGAAGGCGCAGGGCGATTCACCCCATTTGGCATCGGGCTGGGCTACCACAGCGGCGATCAGAACCGCCGGATGCCGATGCAGAACGTCTTCGACTTCAACCGAAGAGATGTTCTCTCCCCCCGAGATGATGACGTCTTTCGAGCGGTCGGTGATCTGGATATAGCCGTCCGGATGCACCACGGCGACGTCGCCCGTATGGAACCACCCTCCGCTGAACGCAGCCGCTGTCGCGGCCTCGTTCTTGAGGTAGCCCTTCATCACGATATTGCCCCGGATCAGCAGTTCGCCTTGCGTCTTGCCGTCCCAAGGCACGGGCGTACCGCTACCCTGATCCGCGACGCGGAGTCCCTCCAGGCCCGCCGCCCGACTACCCTGTCTCGCCATCAGGCGCGCCTTGTCGTCCGGCAGCAGATCGTTCCAGGCGGGCTCGACGAAGCAACTCACGGGCGTACCCGACGCTTCGGTGATGCCGTAGACATGCTCGACGTCAAAGCCCATCTCCGACACGGCCTTCAGTACGGCAGCCGGTGGAGGCGAACCGGCCGTGCGCACACGAACGGTATGCGGCACCGGCAAGCGCTCCGCTTCGGAGGAACTGGCCAACGATGCGAGCACGATGGGCGCGGCGCAGAAATGATCGACGCGGTGCTGCCGAACGGCCTTGAAGATATTCGAGGCCGTCACCTTTCGCAGGCAAACATGCGTGCCCGCTGCCGCCGTAACGGCCCATGCGAAGCACCAGCCGTTCGCGTGAAACAACGGAAGCGTCCAGAGATATACCGGGCGACGCGGCATTCCCCAATCCGTCAGTTGAAGCATGCTCATCAGGTACGCGCCGCGGTGGCTCGGGACAACGCCCTTGGGGTCCGAAGTCGTTCCCGACGTGTAGTTCAAGGCGATTGCATCCCACTCGTCCGATGGCCAGACGCCGGAAAAATCGGGATCGCCTTCCGCAAGGAACGCCTCGTACTCGAGCTCACCTATCGGATCTCCAGACGCCGCTTCGATATCGGCAATATCAATGACCAGCGGCTTGTTCTCGAGCTGTTCAAGCGCGCTTGCCGCCAACGAAGAAAACTCCCTGTCCACCAACAAGATCTTGCATTCGCCATGACGCAGGATGAACCGGACGCCATCGGCGTCCAATCGGCAGTTGATCGCGTTGAGGACTGCCCCGGACAGCGGCACTCCGTGATGCGCTTCGACCATCGCCGGGGTGTTCGGAGCAACGATGGATACCGTGTCCCCACGCTTGATCCCGCGCTTGACCAGCGCGCTGGCTAGACGACGACACCGCTCCCGTGTCTGTTTCCATGACTGCGTCAATTCCCCGTGAACAATCGCAGTGCGATCGGGATACTGGTCCGCGCATCTGTCGAGAAAGTGAAGCGGTGTCAGCGGCACGTGATTGGCCGGCGTGCGATCCAGCCCTTTCCCATAGATGTTTTCGCTCATTTCCACGTCTCCTCATCGGTTTATGAATGCTCGTCCTTCCAGGCATCCCGTCTTTGATCTGCTACAGCAGTCTAGAGAAGGTTCGGCAGGCGAAATGTCACCCCCGAGACATTCCCGCGGAGCATGAAAATTTCATCGAAGCGAAACGCCGATTGTCTTGTGCAAGACATTGGTGCCGGAGGTAGATGGCTACTCTCGTCGTGTGGACATGCGGTCCGCATGACTGGATAGCGAGGTCGTAGATGGAACGAGTAGCAGCACCGCCGGATGAACTGTCAGCGATCCGGTCGGCCGTTGAATGGGCAATTACCACGCGACGCAGCGCAAGAGCCTATCTCCCGACGCCAGTGCCCGAGGCGACCATCAAGGCAATTCTTGACGTGGCTCGCTACGCGGCAACCGGCGTGAACATTCAACCGTGGAAAGTCCACGTCGTCACCGGCGCGGCTCGAGATCGCGTATGCAACGCGATCAAAAAAATCGACGCCGATCCGTCGCTGGCAGACATGCACGCCGATGAGTGGGACTACTACCCGAACGAATGGGTATCACCCTACATCGACCGGCGTCGCGCGCTCGGATGGACGCTATACGGGCTGCTCGGTATCCAGAAAGAAGACAAATCGAGGATGCGCGAACAGCACGGCCGCAACTACCAATTCTTCGATGCGCCCGTCGGGCTGTTCTTCACCATCGACCGCGTGATGCAGCAGGGCAGTCTGCTCGACTACGGGATGTTCTTGCAGAACATCATGATCGTCGCGCGCACCCATGGCATCAGCACGTGCCCGCAGGCCGCCTTCATGAAGTATCACAAGATCATCGAGAAAGAGCTTGCTCTCGAGTCCGGCGAAATGTTCCTGATCGGAATGAGCATGGGCTATGCGGACGAAAGCCGCATTGAAAACGCACTCGTCTCCGAGCGAGCGCCCTCTTCCTCTTTCACCGTCTATCACACCACCTGAATCCGCCCACAGAGCGGTCGCTTGCAGCATCCACGAAATCCATAAGGAAATGGAGGAGACAATGAGTAACGACATCGATGTTCAGAAGATTGTTCAGGGCGCAAGGCTCTCCCGGTTTCACGGCGTCATTCTGTTCTGGTGTGTGCTGATCCTGGTGCTCGACGGCTACGACCTCGCCGTCGTCGGCGCGGCGCTGCCGTCGATCATGAAGGATATGGGCGTCAATGCCGCAAAAGCCGGCTTCATGGCGAGCTCGGCACTGTTCGGCATGATGTTCGGCGCCATTTACCTCGGAACACTGGCTGACAAGATCGGTCGTCCGATTTCGATCTGTGCATGCATCGGGTTATTCAGCGTCTTTACCGCTGCGGCCGGTCTCACACACGATCCCGTGTCCTTTGGCATCACCCGGTTTCTGGCCGGCCTGGGAATCGGCGGCGTTCTTCCGATCGTAACCGCGCAGATGGGTGAGTTCGCACCGCGTGCCATCCGGGCGCGCCTCGTGACGATCGTGTTTGCCGGCTACTCGATCGGCGGGATTCTCGTCGCGCTGACCGGCAAGCAGATGATCGAATCCTATGGCTGGCAATCGGTCTTCTTCATTGCCGGGACACCGGTGTTGCTTATCCCGTTCATCCTGATGACGATGCCCGATTCTCTCGCTTTCCTGGTACGGAAAAATCGCACCGAGAAGATCGCAAGGATGATTCGGAAGATTGCACCGAATGTCCGGCTTCACCCCGGCGATCGGTTCGTCATACCGCAACAGGCAATGGGCAGCACGCCCGTGGCGAGCCTGTTCCGCGATGGCCGCGGATTCAGCACGGTCATGATCTGGATTGCGTTCTTCATGGGCCTCTTCATGGTGTACGCGCTGAGTTCCTGGCTGACGAAACTCATGGCAATGTCGGGCTACAGCCTGGGGTCGGCATTGACGTTCGTACTCGTCTTCAACGTCGGTGCCGTCGTAGGTGCAGTCGGCGGAGGGTGGCTTGGCGACAAGTACAACATCAAGTATGTGCTGGTTGCATTCTATGCTGCGGGAGCCGTCTCGCTGGCGTTGATGGGGTATACCAGGTCCACCGAACTGCTGTTCCTGATCGTGTTCGTGGTGGGCGGCTCGACGCTCGGAACCCAACTCCTGGCCTACGCGTATGCCGGGGAGTTCTACCCTGCGGTGATCAGATCGACGGGCGTCGGGTTCGCGTCGGGCGTCGGTCGCCTTGGCGCGATTGCCGCGCCCGTGCTGATCGGCATGTTGGTCACAATGCGCCTGCCCCTCGAACAGAATTTTCTGGCAATCGCTTTTGCGGGCGTACTTGGCACCATCGCGGTCACGATGATCGACCATCGCCGCAGCGCGGCATCTCTGCGCGATGCGGACATGGCTCCGACGCGCCTCGATGCCACGTCGTCCGCCAGCAGCTAGACGATTCATTCCAGGGTGGGGCCCGGTCGATGCCGATCGATAACGGCGCATCGATACCTGGTGATCAGGGTTCGCGTTCACGCGCCGAAGCTGCAAGATCGCCAGCGAAGAGGACGCAGCGCGGGCATTCGAAGCCGCAATCGTACCGGGCCCCTGCGGGAGATGCCGGCGAACCGTGCCTGCCGCGTCCCCGCAGACGATGTCGCTACCGCGCGACCGTTACCGGCAGTACCTGCGAGCCGGAAACTCCACGCAAGCAAAACGTGATGATAGCCGTCACGTGGGCGCTCATCTGCTCTGCATCGGGCGCGGCGCTGCTGGTTAACGGGACGACCAGTCCCTCGAAAAGACACCCGACAATGCAATCCGCCGAAGCCATCGCATCTTGTGCCGGGAACTCTCCATCCGCCATCCCCTGCTCGATGATGGTCTTGAATACCCTCGCCAACGCCCTGTGATAGGTCAGGCGCATTGCCTCGACATCGGGCTCGACAGGTTCGGCAACCAGCGCATAGGCCAGGCGCCGCCCTCGCAACGCGCGGCTGGCGAAAGTCCAGACCGCGGCGCCTAGCCGCTCTGCGGCTGTGCCGTCGCGCATGGCGATGCCCGCGACAACATCGACTTCACGCTGCGCCGTCGTCTTGACCACCTCGACCATCAGGTCCGTCTTCGATGCGAAATAGCGGTACAGCGTGCCGATCGCTATCCCGGCGGCTTCCGCGATCGCACACATTTGCGCGTCGCGAAACCCCACTTCGGCAACCAGATCGCGAGCAGCTTTCACGATCAACGGATGCTTGTCGGCCCCTCTGCGGCGAACGCGAACACGCGCCGGACTACCTAGAATTTCCATTTCATTTACCGTCACATCTGAAGCGCATGCTGGAATCCCGTCGTTCTTCCATGCACGACCATGATCACTGACGTCGAATCGTCTGACCGTTGAGCCCCTGTACGTCGCGAATGATACGCCTATGCGAAAAATCGAGCATGGGTTTGCAATGTGCCGGTACAAACACCTATCGCCCGCTTCTTGACAGCCAGTATGCCGGAATCTACTCTTAAGCGAACTTGAATTCTATTTAACGGATCGATCGACACCTCCAGATTTTCCGGACGGCGCACGGCTCTTCGCACCACGTGATCCGTGGCGCAAAGAGCCCTCACGCAACGGCACGCTACTGTTCCGAACGATGAATCAACTTTGTGGCATGCAAACCATCAAGGCAAAGCGGGAAGCGGCGCCTCCGGCCGCGGAGATAACCCGGCCCTGCAACTCGGAAGATCTCGGCGTCCGCAAACATGACGAAGGTCCCGGCAAATCCGAAGGCCTTGCCGTCGACGACTTTCTCGCCCGCTGCTCCTGGTACGGCAATCTGACCGATGGCCAAAGGGAGATAGTCAAGCGCGATTGCTTCGACAGGTCTTACAGTCCCGGTGCAATTGCTTGCCACCGGGGCGACGCCGTGGACCATTGGCTCGGTGTGATCGAAGGAATAGTCAAAGTCGATACCGCGTCGAAAAAAGGACGTGTCGTAACGTTCGCAGGTATCCCGGCAGGCTCGTGGTTCGGGGAAGGCAGCGTGTTGAAGGAAGAACCTCGCGCCTACTCCGTCACCGCGGTCCGGGACAGCCGGCTGGCCTTCATGCCTCGTTCGACATTTCTTTGGCTCCTGGAGAACAGCCACACGTTCAGCCGCTACGTGATCGACCAGCTCAACGCCCGATGCGGCTACTACATCGGTCTGGTTCAAAACTTGCGCATACACGAGGCGCCCGCCCGCGTGGCGTTTTGCCTGACCGAGCTGTTCAACCGGCAGTTGTATCCTGCTACGGCGATGACGCTGGGCTTCTCGCAGGAAGAGATCGGCAGGCTTTCGGGGCTCTCCCGCCAGAACGCCAATCGCGCGCTTCGCACGTTGGCCGATGCAGGCCTGATCCTCGCTGAATACGGGGCGGTGCACATCCTGGATCTTGAAGGCCTGAGGGAATTCGCGCATTCGGAGGATTGATCCCGTACGCAATCGACGCCAACGGCATACGCCGGATTCCTGACAAGTCGAGCACCATCGGCGATCACCGTTGCAGCACCGCCACCGCCTTGATCTCGACGATATAACCGGGCGACCCGCCCAGCATGTGCGCGCCGACCGCCGTCCACGCCGGCTTCGGATGCGCATCGATGTAACGGTCGCGAACCTGCATGAACAGCGGCAGGTCGCGCATGTCGGTGTGGAACGTCGTCAGGTCGACCACATCGTTGAACGATGCGCCGGCCGCGTCCAGCACACGTTTCAGGTTCTCGAACGCCTGCACGATCTGCGCTTCGCGGCCGTCGACCAGTTGCATCGCCGCGTCGCGGCCGATCTGGCCGGACACGTAAAGCGTATCGCCGACCTGCAGGCCCGGCGCGTAGCCGATTTTTTCGTACACCGCTTCCATTCCCGCCGGAACGATGGCTTTGCGATCACGCATGGATGTCTCCGTGGCCGGCGTCTCGGCGCCGGCCGGTTGATTGTCGATGAATAAAGGCAAGCGGCACACCGCTCAGCCCGTATCGCCGCCCGCGACCGGCAGCACCGTGCCGGTGATGTAGCTCGCCTCGTCGGATGCCAGAAACAGGATCGGCGCGATCTGCTCGTCGAGGCTGCCGTAACGCTTGAAGAACGTCGAATCGGTCACCTGCCGCACGGCTTCGCTCATCCACGCCTGTTCCTGCTCGCTGTCGCCGGCCGCATTGCGCGGCACGCGGCGCGGCGGCGCGCTGGTGCCGCCCGGCGCGGTCGCGACGACGCGGATGTTGTGCTCCGCGTATTCCATCGCGAGCGCCGCCGTCAGCGCATTGACGCCGCCTTTCGCCGCCGAATACGGCACGCGGCGAATCCCGCGCGTCGCGTTCGACGAGATGTTGACGATCGTGCCGCCGCCGCGCGCAAGCAGGTGCGGCAGCGCCGCGTGGCACGTGTAGAGCGTCGGCATCAGCGAGCGGCGGATTTCCGCGTCGATCTGTGCCGGCTCGAATTCGGCGAACGGGCGCATCCGAATCGCGCCGCCGACGCCGTTGATCAGGATGTCGATGCCGCCGAACGTCTGCACCGCACACGCGATCGCCGCGTGCGCGCCTTCGTAGGTTTCGAGATCCGCGACGAATCCGGCCGTCTCGCCGCCTGTCTCGCCGCCCATCGCTTCGGCCGCCACCTCGGCGACGAAATCCGCGCGATCGACGAACAGCACCTTGCCGCCTTCGGCCGCCGCGCGCAGCGCGACGCCGCGGCCGATGCCCTGCGCCGCGCCGGTAACGACGACGACCTTGCCCGAGAATCGTTGCATGATCATGCCGCCTTTGCCGTGACGTTGGGGGTGAACTTCTCGTAGTGGAAGCTGTTCGGCTTCACGCCTTCGTCGTCGAAGTACGTGCGCACCGCGTCGACCATCGGCGGCGGCCCGCACAGATAGACGTCGACGTCGCCGTCGTTCAGCGCATCGGCCGGAATGTGCTGCGTGACCCAGCCCTTGCGCGGATGGCCCGACCCGGCGTCCGCGACGACGGTTGCGAAGCTGAAGTTCGGCAGTTTCGCCGCATACGCTTCGATCGCGTCGACCAGCACGAGATCGAGATCGCGCGTCACGCCGTAGATCAGGTGCACCTTCTGCCGCGAACCGGTACGCGCCAGCACCTCGAGCATCGACAGGAACGGCGCGAGGCCCGTGCCGCCCGCGAGGAGCAGCAGCGGCCGCTGCACGTCGCGCAGGTAGAAGCTGCCGAGCGGCCCGTGCAGCTCCAGCTTGTCGCCCGGCCGCGCCGATTCGAGCCACGTGCTCATCACGCCGCCGGGAATCTTCTTGATCAGGAAGCTGACCTTCGCATCGGCCGGCGCCGACGAGAACGAATAGGAACGGTGCTGGCCGCTCGCGGGCACGTCGATGTTCACGTACTGGCCCGGCAGAAACACGGGCGCGGCCGCGCCGACGTCGAGTTCGAGCACGACGGCCGCATCGTTGTGCTGCTCGACCTTGGTCACCGTCGCGGCGAACCCGCTGTGGCCGGTCTTGCACGCGACCGACGACGTCGGCACCGCGATCACGCAATCGCTTTGCGGCACCATCTGGCAGGTCAGCACGAGGCCGCCGTCCTTTTCGTCTTCGGTGAGCGCGTCGTCGATGTAGTCTTCGCCGAGGTCGTAGCTGCCGCTTTCGGCGCGGCATTTGCAGGTGCCGCACACGCCGTCGGAACAGTCCATCGGCAAGTTGATCTTCGCGCGGAAAGCCGCATCGAGGACTTTCTCGCCGGCCTTGCAGTCGATGAAGCGGGTCACCCCGTCCTCGAAATTCAGTGCAATCTTGTAGCTGGACATGGCATCACCTCCACTTCCCTTCATGACAAAACAACGGCGTCAGACGTGATAGACGTCGAGCACCTGCCGGATGTAGTCGTTCTTCAGCACGATCTTCTTGTACGAGATCAGCCACGCGTCGCCCGCCCTGCGCAACGTGACGAACATCGTGCCGAAGAAGTGATCGGTCACGCGGTAACGATGGTTCAGCGTGTGAAAGTTGTAGCGCACGTCGGCCTCGTCGCCGCGTTCGGCCAGCACCTCGACGTTCGTCACGTTGTGGCTGGTACGCGGCTCGGGCGTCGACGCGCCGCTGCGCTCGGTCTTGATCCGGAACACGCGATCCTCGAGGCCGCCGCGATCCGGGTAGTACATCAGCGAGATCTGGCTCTGGTGGTCGTCGGTCGGCCGATCGTCGTCGTCCCATGCGGGCATCCAGTACGTGACGTCTTCCGCGTAACAGGTCAGCCACTCGTCCCACTGGCGATCGTCGAGCAGGCGCGCTTCGCGATACAACGCGGCGCAGATAGTCCGGTAATCGAAGTTCATGCCGCCACCTCCCCGCGTTCCTTCTTCAGCGCATCGCGCATCACCTGCACCCAGTGTTCGTGCTGGCACACGAACAGCCCTTCGTCCTCGCTGCGCTCGCCGGAAATGCGCGGGTTCAGCCCCATCTTCCTCGCGTTCTCGTCCGGGCCGTCGACCCACAGCGGCGCGCCGCGCGACAGGTCGTTCCACATCGCCGTGATGCCCGCGTAGCCTGCCTGGCATGCGCGGAACTCCTCGAGATCGTCGGCGGTACCCATGCCCGTCACATTGAAGAAATCCTCGTACTGACGAATACGGAGCGTACGGTCGGCTTCGCTCTCGCCCTTCGGCGCGAAACAGAAGATCGTGACTTCGGTCCTGTCGACGCCGAGCGGCCGCACGACGCGAATCTGCGTGCTGAACTGGTCCATCAGGAACACGTTCGGATACACGCACAGGTTGCGCGTCTGGTTGACGATGAAATCGGCCTGCACGTCGCCGACGCGCGCCTTGATCTCTTCACGGTGCTGGTACACGGGCCGCACTTCCGGGTTCATCGTTTTCGTCCACAGCAGGATGTGGCCGTTGTCGAAGCCGTACACGCCCGCGACCGACTTGCTCCAGCTGTTCGCGTCGACGGCCTTGGTGCCGTCTTCCTTGCGGCGGCCCATGGTCGCCGCGTAGTTCCAGTGCACGGTGCTGACGTGGTAGCCGTCGCAACCGTTCTCCATCTGCATCTTCCAGTTGCCTTCGTAGATGTAGGAAGAGTTGCCGCGCAGCACTTCGAGCCCGTTCGGCGCCTGGTCGACGATCTGGTCGATGATCACGCGCGTTTCGCCGAGGTAATCCTCGAGCGGCAGCACGTCGGCGCTGAGGCTGCCGAACAAGAAGCCGCGATAGTTCGCGAAGCGCGCGACCTTCTTCAGGTCGTGCGACCCGTTCGTGTTGAACTGCACCGGATACTCGGTCGTCTTCTCGTCCTTCACCTTCAGCAGCTTGCCGGTGTTCGAGAACGTCCAGCCGTGAAACGGGCACGTGAAGCTGCCCTTGTTGCCGTGCTTGCGGCGGCACAGCATCGCACCCTTGTGCGCGCACGCATTGATGACCGCGTGCAGCTCGCCGGCCTTGTCGCGCGTGACGACCACCGGCTGACGGCCGATCCACGTCGTGTAGTAGTCGTTGTTGTGCGGGATCTGGCTTTCGTGCGCCAGATACACCCAGTTGCTCTCGAAGATGTGCTTCATCTCGAGCTCGTACAGCTCGGCATTGGTGAAGATGTCGCGGCGGCAGCGGAATACGCCGGCCTCCTTGTCATCCTGCACGGCGGTGGCAAGCAGGTGATCCAGTTCGTTGGATTGGTCGAGGGTGGCGGACATGTTGGCTCCTCCCATGCGCGTGCCGCGTCCTGCAACGCACGCTCGCATCGGTATCGGTTGAATCTCTGGGGGACCCGGCCGGCGGCGGCGCATGCGCGCCGCGCCGGCGGGCGGTCAGGCCGTCGCGGCTGCGCGCAGGCGGTGGACGATCTGGTTGTCCTTGCCCTGTACCAGCGGCGTCAGCACGAAGTTGAACTCGATGTCCTGGTACGCATCGGCCTTCATGCCGAGCGCCGTGCCGCCGGTCTTGTCGACCACCGGCGGGATCAGTTCCTCGCGCGTCGCATACGCAAAGTCGTCCCAGATCAGCGGATCGCCGGCGATGTTGAACTGCGTCGTCAGCTTGCGGTGGTCGTGGCTGTCGACGAAGAAGTGCACGTGCGCCGGGCGGTTGCCGTGGCGGCCGAGGCCGTTCAGCAACTGCTGGGTCGCGCCCTGCGGCGGGCAGCCATAGCCGACCGGCATCAGCGTGCGGAATTCGTACTTGCCGTCGGCGCCCGTCCTCACCGCGCCGCGCAGGTTGAATTCGGTCTGCGCGCCGGTCGGGTCGAAGTGCGAGTAGAAGCCCTTCGAGTTCGCGTGCCAGCATTCGAGCACCGCGCCCGCTACCGGCTTGCCGTCGAGGCCGGTCACCGTGCCGTGGATCACGAGCGGGCCCGCGCCTTCGTCCGCGTCGAGGTCGATCTTCGATACGCCGTCGCGCACCGGCGCGCCCGCCACATACAGCGGCCCTTCGATCGTGCGCGGCGTGCCGCCGTCGAGGCCGACGGCCTTGTCCTCGGCATCCATCCGGATGTCGAGATACTTCTCGAGGCCGAGGCCGGCCGCGAGCAGCGCTGCTTCGCCATCCTGACCAAGCTTGTTCAGGTAGTTGACGCCGGCCCACACTTCGTCGGGTGTGATGTCGAGATCGTCGACCGCCTTGAACAGGTCGCCGAGCAGGCGCAGCACGATCTGCTGCGTGCGCGCGCTGCCGCCGTTGCCGCCGGCGTTCGACGCGGCCTTCAGCAGATCCTGCACTTCCCGGGTATCGAAAACTTTGACGCTCATGATGGTGTCTCCACGTGTATTTGGGGGAATGACGGCTTTGCGTGACTCGGGTTACCGCGCGACTTTCGTCAGCCCGTCGCGGGTGAAACGCCTGACCTTGTCCTCGTCGAGTTCGATGCCGAGACCGGGGCCGTCCGGCACGGTCAGTTCGAAATCGCTGTAATCCAGCGGCTGCGTCAGGATCTCTTCGGTGATCAGCAGCGGCCCGAACAGTTCGGTGCCCCACTGCAGGTTCGCGAAACTCGCGAACAGGTGCGCGGAAGCGACCGTGCCGAACGCGCCTTCGAGCATCGTGCCGCCGTACAGCTCGATGCCGGCCGCGTCCGCGATCGCGGCCACGCGTTGTGCCGCGAACAGCCCGCCGCTCTGTTCGATCTTGATCGCGAATACGTCCGCGCCGTGATGCTTCGCGATGTCGAATGCGCTGTCGGGGCCCTGCAGGATTTCATCGGCCATCAGCGCGACCGGGAAGCGGCGCATCAGGCGCGCGAGCGCCGCGGCCGACGCGACCGGCTGCTCGACCAGCTCGCAGCCGGCATCGGCCAGCGCCGGAATCGCGCGCGCGGCCTGCGTTTCGCTCCACGCCATGTTCACGTCGACGCGCACCGACGCGCGATCGCCGACGGCCCGCTTGATCTCGGCCACGTGCCGGATATCCGCGTCCGGCGACTTCGCGCCGATCTTCAGCTTGAACACGTTGTGGCGGCGCAGGTCGAGCATCCGTTCGGCTTCGGCGATGTCGGTGGCCGTTTCGCCCGAAGCGAGCGTCCATGCAACCGGCAGGCGGTCGCGCCGGCGCCCGCCGAGCAATTCGCCGACCGACACGCCGAGCCGCTTGCCGTGCGCGTCGAGCAGCGCGGTTTCGAGCGCGCTCTTCGCGAAGTGGTTGACCTTCGCGAGCTTGCCGACGAACGCCATCAGCGTCTGGATGCGCGTCGCGTCCTTGCCGACGATCGCCGGTGCAAGGTACGTGTCGATCGCGAGCTTCATCGCCTCGGGGCTTTCCGGGCCGTACGCCATGCCGGCGATCGTGGTGCCTTCGCCGATGCCCGTCACGCCGTCGCTGCAGAACACCTTCACGAGCATCAGCGTCTGGCCGTGCATCGTCGCGACCGACAGCTTGTGCGGGCGGATCGTCGGCAGGTCGACGAGACGGGTTTCGATGCGTTCGATGGTGACGGTGGACATGGGGCGCGCTGCTTGTGGGGAGTTCATGGGACGGATTTATACGCGCCGGGCAAATTCACCGTCCAATACTTTTAGTCCCGTATTTCAATACCTGAAAGGTATTGAAATACGGGAATATTCGCGCTTTAGTGCGATGCACCATACCTGTTTTGGCTGGTTATTGATGCGCAGAGCCTTGCTGGAGCGGGATGAGAACGGATGCGGGAGGCGGACGGTCGAGCGTTGCGCCGTGGCCGCTTGCAGGCGGGTAGCGACCGCGGAAATCAGCGGTCGTCGCGGGGAAGCAAGGGTTTTCCTGAGGGAAAAGCCGGCCGGGCGGCAGCGGCATGACAGGCCGCTGCGTCGTCCCGCAAGCGGTGAATATCCGGTCAGCGGCCAGCCGCCGCGACCGACGCCTGCCATTGCACGGCCACGCCGGCGTAATCCTTGACCTTGAAAGCCGAGCCGTCCTGGACATGAACCCGGCCAAGCGTCCGGACGGCCAGCGGCTTGTCGTGCTCGTCCGTCGCGATCTTGACGATCGCAGGCGCACAAATATGCGCGAGACCGTTCGGATAGTCGGACGACGGGTTCGCCAGCGTCACCGTCACGAACGGGCCGAGGTCATGCAGGAGCTGGGTAGCCGGCGGATGATCGGCCATCAGCAGCGTGCCGCCCTTGGCCCGGTCGTCCACGCGGATGGCCATGCTGTCCGGCCGCCGCTGCGCGGCGCGCGGCAGCGACATCCAGAGCACATGATCCGGGTTCACATAAACGACATCGGGATCGCCCATGGCGTCGCGCGTTTTCAATCCGGGGTATCGGCATGCAGGGTCTCCAGTCGATCATCGGGCACCGACGCGGGTGCGTCTGCCCCATGGCGATGCCGCAATATGTCGGCTTTCCACATGCCTTCCGGCGCGTGGAGACGGACGTCGTCAGGTCCGCACCCGGAGCATGACGCGACCGCCTTTACTACCCGGTCGGTACGCCGACTCGACCCGGCGGTGCCGCCTATCCTCGCCACGTTGCCTGCGCCAGCTTCGCCACCAGTTCGTCGTACACCACCCGGATGCGACTGGGCATCGGGCCACGCCGCGGCCGATAGACGTGCAACTTCCACGGCTCGGGTTCGAGGCTCGACAGCAACCGCACCAGGCGCCCCTTCTTGATGGTCGGCCGGACGAGATATTCCGAGCACTGGCCGAATCCCAGCCCTGCGCACACGGCCTCGATCTCAGCCTCGGCGTCGTCGGTCAGATAGGCCGGCGACGCGGGCTTGAATTGCTGCTCCCCGCGAAAAATCCACGGCCACGCCCGACCGCTCGCGCGGTCGATCAGGCACGTCACCGGCATCGATTCGAGTGCCTTGAGGTTTTTCGGCTCGCCCAGCCGTTTGATCAGCGACGGGGCGCCAACGACCCACATCGGCAACGGCCCGACCATTCGCGCGACAAAGCGGTTATCTCCGATCGCCCCGACCCGCACGCCGATGTCGATCTGTTCGTCGACCACCGGCGAAGGCACATCCGACAGCCTCAGGTCGGGCACGAGACCCGGATACCGCTGCGTGAGATCGGTCAGGATCGGCTGGACATAATGACGCCCCATGCCTGACGGGGCCGTGATCCTGACGACGCCGACCGGCTCGTCGACCTGAGCGTTCGCGGGCCCGAACAGCCCGTCGACGGCAGAAAGCGCCGCCTGCGCTTCAAGCGCAAACGACTGCCCGAAGGCGGTAATCCGGATACTGCGGGTCGTCCGATGGAACAGGGTTTCGCCCAGCATCTCTTCCAGTTCGCGCACCGCGCGCGTCACGACCTGCGGCGACACCCCGAGCCGCGCGGCCGCCTCGCGGAACGTGGGCGCCGCGGCCGCCGCGGAAAAGATCTTCAGGATGTCGAGCCGGTTGAGCATGAGGAACCCTTTTGACGCTCGCGAAGAAGCGATTTTAATTCCCGAAACGGGAATTCTGAATGCGCCATTGTTCCATTTTTTTGCGACCGGCGAACGACCACAATGAGCGTCAGACGTCGTTTCGACGTGAATGGTCAACCACTCTGGGGAATCTCATCATGAACGCAAGCACATATCCGGCTCAACTCGAGGGCCGCATCGCACTGGTGACGGGTGCGAGTTCCGGCATTGGCCGCGCATCCGCGATCGAACTCGCGCGGCGCGGCGCGAAGGTCGTCGTTTCCGCACGGCGCAAGACCGAACTGGATCGACTGGTCGAGGAAATCACGGCCGCCGGCGGCGAAGCGAAGGCCTTCGTTGCGGACGTCGCGAATGAAGACGCGCTCCGCACGCTCTTCGATTTCACGGTATCGACCTACGGACGCCTCGACATCGCGTTCAACAATGCCGGCACGGAAGGCGTGTTCGCGCCGCTGCTCGAGCAGGATGCCGAACGGTTCGACATGGTGTTCGAACCGAACGTGCGCGGCGTGTTCAATTCGATGAAGTACGCGGCCGAAATCATGCTGCGTCAGGGCTCGGGCAGCATCATCAACAATGCGTCGATGGGCGGGCTCATTGGCTTCGAGAATGCGTCGGTCTATATCGCGAGCAAGCACGCGGTGATCGGGATGACGAAGACGGCTTCGATCGAGTGGTTCAAGCGAGGCGTCCGCGTCAACGCACTGTGCCCCGGGCTGATCGAAACGCCGTTCCATCATCGCGGCATCTGGCCGTCGGACGATGCACGGCAGGGCTTTGCCGCAGCGACACCGGCAGGACGGTGGGGGTCCGCCGAGGAAATGGCGACGATCGTCGCGTTCCTCGCATCGGACGATTCCAGCTATGTGTCGGGGCATGCGCTCGTGGCCGACGGCGGCTATTCGATTGCATGACACCTGAAGCGCGAACCTGAATTCCGTGGCGGCTCATCGTCGCGTAACCGGACCGACAGCGCGAAATGACTGCGCGCTGTCGGTTCGCGCATCCCGGTTCGCACGGGAAGCAAATGCATCGGGCCGCTGCCGCCTTCGCTTCACTGCACGCCGGCGGTCGGTGTCGACTCCGCCATCGCCCGTTTCGCGTGAAGACGCAACGCGAGCCACGCGAGCCCGACCGCGAACGCGCCGACCACGCCGCCGAAGGTGCCGACCCACGGCAGCCCGAAGTCGCCCGCGATATGGTTGCCGAGCAGCGCGCCGGCACCGATGCCGACGTTGTACAGGCCCGAGAAGATCGACACGGCCAGGTCGGTCCCCTCCGGCGCCAGCTTCAGCACCCATGCCTGCATCGCGAGGCCGAAACAGACGATCGCCCCGCCCCAGACCAGCGTATGCACAGACAGCGTGACGATGTTCAGCGCGCACGGGAACAGGATCAGCAGGCATCCCGACAACGCAACGATCGACGCCAGCAGGAAATCGTCCGGCCGGTGCGGATAGACGCGATTGAAGCAGATCGCGGCCGGCATGCCGGCAATGCCGAACAGGATCAGCACATACGTGATCCGGCTGCTGCTCGCGTGGTTCACGCTCTGGACGAAGGGCTCGATGTACGTGTACGACGTGAAATGCGCGGACACGACGAGCACGGTGATCGCGTACAGCGCCACCAGCGCCGGCTTGCGCAGAAACACGCCGATGCTGCCGACGGATCCGGCGCCCTGGCTCGGGAGTTCCGGCAACGTCGCGCGCAGCAGCAGCAACGCAACGCCCGCCGCGCCCGCGATGATCAGGAACGTGACGCGCCAGCCGAACGCCTCGCCGATCACGCGCCCGAGCGGAATGCCGGCGACCATCGCGATCGACGTGCCCATCGCCAGCATGCTGAGCGCGCGGCTTTTCCGGTCGCTCGGCGCGAGCCGCACGGCGAGCGGGACGGAAATCGACCAGAACACCGCGTGCGCACACGCGATGCCCAGCCGGCCGGCCATCAGCACCGCGAAATTCCACGCGATACCGGTGACGATATGGCTGACGATGAACGCCACCAGCGCCCAGACCAGCAGCCTGCGGCGCTCGACATGGCGCGTGACC
Source organism: Burkholderia sp. LFS061 (assembly GCF_047978125.1). Taxonomy (NCBI): domain Bacteria; kingdom Pseudomonadati; phylum Pseudomonadota; class Betaproteobacteria; order Burkholderiales; family Burkholderiaceae; genus Burkholderia; species Burkholderia sp. LFS061. The sequence continues at coordinate 168,275 of NZ_JBFPFS010000012.1, forward strand.
AGCGTCAGCGGCAGCGACACGACGGCGACGGCCCACGCATAGATCGTCAGCATCAGGCCGACGTCGGTCGGCTGCATGTGCAGGCTGTCGCCGATCGCACTGAGCAGCGCGACGGGGACGAACTCGGTGGTATTGAAGATGAAGGCGGTGAGTGCCAGGGCCCATACGCCCCACCACGATTGACTGGAACTGACGGCGTCCGGTGTTGCCATACCTGGAATCGACGAGGGTTGGGGGCGCGTACGGCGCGGAAAAGTCCGGCCCCGCGCATCGCGCGATTGTACCAGCGGCGCCTGACTCGTCGCGGCACGGCGCGGCACGTTGGAGCCACGGGACATCGCCATGACATGGCCGCGCGCCGATAATGTGTCGGCAGGATTTTCATCGACGATTCGCTCGAACCCTATCGAGCCAGGAGATTCACATGCGCATTGAAACGTCTTTTCTGTTCGATCTCGACGGCACGCTCGTCGACAGCGTCTATCAGCACGTGCTCGCGTGGAAGGAAGCGCTCGATGCCGAGGGCATCGAACTGTCGGTGTGGCGCATCCACCGCAAGATCGGGATGAGCGGCGGCCTGTTCCTGAACCAGCTGCTGCGCGAGACGGCGGGCGACATCGACGCCGAGCGCGTCGAACGGCTCGCCCGGCTGCATGCGGCCGCGTACCAGCGGCTGCGCGCGCAGGTTCGGCCGCTGCCGGGCGCGCGCGAGCTGCTGGCCGCGCTGTCGAGCGCGGGCATCCGCTGGGCGATCGCCACCAGCGGGCGGATGGAAACGGCCGCCATCAATCTCGAGGCGCTCGGCGTCGATCCGGCAAAGAACGTCGTCGTCACGCGCGACCAGGTGAAATATGCGAAACCGGACCCCGACCTGTTCCTGACCGCGGCCGCGCAACTGAACGTGCCGATCGAACACACGGTGGTCGTCGGCGACAGCATCTGGGACATGCTCGCCGCCAGCCGCTGCCGCGCGCTCGGCGTCGGGCTGCTGTCGGGCGGCTACGGCAGCGACGAACTGGAACGCGCGGGCGCGCTGCGCGTGTACGACGATCCGGCGGATCTGCTGTGGCATCTGGATGAAATTGCCGCGCGGCCGTAGCCCGTCCGCTTCGTCGGGGTCGCCTTCGCCGGATCGAAGTTCCCGCGCGCTTCACGCGGCCGGCACGGCGAACAGCATGCGGCCGGCCGGGTTCACGTCGATTTCGTAGCGGCTGCAGGCAAGGCCACGCGCGCGGCCGGGGTCGTACCGGCAGACGGCGCGGGTGCGCGGATCGCGCGTCGATGCGTCCCGGTCAATCGTCGTCGACGCGCTTGTCGATCAGGTAACGGCCGCGCTCGACGCCCGCGCGCAATGCTTCGTTCTCGGTCAGCCATTCGGGGCCGGCGGCGGCCGGCTCGACCAGCTCGATGCGCTCGCCGCCGACATACACCTGCACCTCGTCGCGCCATGCGCCGCTATCGTTGCGCCGCGCCCATACGAGGATCTCGTGACCGCGATACGGGTCGCGAACCTGTGCATCCTGTTGATGTTGCACGATGGCCTCCTGTGCTTATCTGCGATAACGATGCAAAAAATGCGCGCCGCCCGATCGCCGCGCGCGCCGGCCGCCCTGCTCGCACGCAGCGTGCCCGGCCGGCACGCGCCTTGCGCCCCCTTACGTCCCCATTTCGCGTCGAACCGCTACCGGTACGCGCCTGGGTGAAACGGAAGGAATCCACATCATGATCGGGCACCTCGAACGCGTCGGACGCCTGCTACCGGCCACGCTACCCGGCACTCGTGATGCTCGCGGCTCGAATGCCGCCTCATCGCGCAGCGTCAACCGCGCACGCTGCGCTCGTCGTCGAGCATAGCGATCTCACGCTCGGCACGCTGCACGATACACCCGGCGCGGGACGCGTGCGCGTGAAGCGGTTCATCGTCCAGCAGTCGGACGACGATCCGGACACCGACAACGTCCCGGCCCCGTTCTCGCGCACAAGCGGACCGGAATTTGCGGCGCTCGGCAAGACGCTGCTGAACATCGCCGGCGTGCGGACCTGCCGCCCCGACACTTCGTCAAGGAGCTTCGTGTGACCCAGACCGACCTGCTCTCCTATCTGGTGACGAGCGAGCTGGCCGCCCGCATGCGGTTCGGCGGATGGCTCACCATCAGCCAGCGCGTCGGTGCGCTGCGCGCGTGGCTCGCGTGCCATCACGCCGAATGCGGCTGGCTCGACCGGGTCAGGATCGCGAGCGCGGCCGCGACGATCGCGCAGGAGATCTACGAGATCGCGGTCGAGCACGGCCTCGAAAACGGCGAACGCGTGCGGCTCGACGCCCGTTCGCCGGAGCTGCAGGCGCTGCGCGCCCGCTGCGGCGCGCTGCTGCAGCGCATCGACGGCGACCGGGACGTCGACGCACGATGATCGCGCCGGACCGCAGGAGCGTGCGGCTCGCCGCCATCGCAACGGCAGGCCCGGACGATGCGGCGGCCGCCGCGCTGCCGCCGGGCGACGCGTCGCGACACGGCCTGCTCGAACGCGGCCGCAACTGCGACGCGATTTGCCATGCGGACCGCTTCGCGACGCTCGTCGACGGCGATGCGTATTTCGCGACGCTGCGCGCCGCGCTGCTGCGGGCACGCCATACGGTATTCATCGTCGGCTGGGACGTCGACAGCCGGATGCGGCTTGCGCCGGGCGGCGCCGGCGATGGCGACGCCTTCCCCGACACGCTCGCTGCGTTCCTGCACGCACTCGCCTCCACGCGGCACAACCTGCGCATCTACGTGCTCGCGAGGGACTTCGCGATGATCTACGCGCTGGAGCGCGACTGGCCGCCCGTGTATCGCGCCGGCTGGCACGCGCATCGCGGCATCCGCTTTCGGCTCGACGACACGCATCCGCGCGGCGCGTCGCATCATCAGAAACTCGTCGTGATCGACGACCGGCTCGCGTTCGTCGGCGGCCTCGACCTCACGCGCGCGCGCTGGGACACGCCCGCGCATGCGGCCGGCGACCCGCGCCGCCGCGACGAGCACGGGATGCCGTACGCGCCGTTCCACGACGTGCAGGCGATGTTCGACGGCGACGCGGCCGCCGCGATCGGCGAGCAGGCGCGCACGCGCTGGCTGCACGCGTGCGGGCGGCCGATCGCGATCCGCGCGCAGCGGCATCTCGACCGGCCGGACGACGATCCGTGGCCGCCCGATGCGCGCGTCGACGTGCGCGACGTGCGGCTCGGCATCGCGTATACGGCGCCGCGCCACGGCGGCCGCGAGCCGGTGCTGCAGGTGCGCGCGCTCGTCGGGGACGCGATCCGCGCCGCGCGCCGGCACCTGTACGTCGAGAACCAGTATTTCACCGCGGCGGTCGTGCGGGAGACGCTGTCCGCGCGCCTCGCCGACGCGCACGGGCCGGACGTGACGGTCGTCGCACCGCGCGTGCAGAGCGGCTGGCTGCAGGAAGCGACGATGGGCGTGCTGCGCGCGCGGCTGCACGCGACGCTCGCGGCGGCCGACCGCTTCGGCCGCTACCGGCTGCTGTATCCGCACGTCGACGGGCTCGGCGACGCGTGCGTGAACGTGCACAGCAAACTCGCGATCGTCGACGACGAATGCCTGGTCATCGGCAGCGCGAACCTGAACAACCGCTCGATGCTGCTCGACACCGAATGCTGCATCGCGCTCGTCGCGGCCGGCGACGCGCGCATCCGCGCGGCGATCGCCGGCACGCGCGAGCGGCTGCTGGCCGAGCATCTCGGCACGACACCCGCCGCGGTTGCCGCCGCATTCGCCTGCGCCGACCGGCCGAACGCCGTGCTCGACCGGCTGCGCGCGAAGCATGGCCGCACGCTGCGCACGCTCGATCCGGCCGTCGCACCGCAACTCGACGCGCTCGTGCCGGTCAGCACGCGGCTCGATCCCGAGCAGCCGATCGAACCCGACCGATTCGTCCGCGAATTCGTGCCGCGCGAACAGCATCGCTCGCTGAGCGCGCGGTTCTTCGTGCTCGGCGCGATCGTGCTCGCCATCACCGCGTTGGCGCTCGTGTGGCGCTTCTCGCCGCTGGGCGCGCGGCTGAATGTCGCTTCGCTGTCGCACGCGGCGGCCGGCATCGCGCAGTGACCGGCCGCGCCCGCGCTGCTGCTCGCCGGCTATGTGGTCGCGGCGACGTTCGCGGTGCCGATCACGCTGCTGATCGCCGCGACCGGGCTCGTGTTCGGCGCGTGGCCCGGTTTCGCGTATGCGGGCCTCGGCTCGATGGCGGCCGCCGCCGCGACCTACGGGCTCGGCCGCTGGCTCGGCCGCGACGCGGTGCGCCGGCTCGCCGGCGCGCGTGCGAACCGGCTGAGCGAACGCATCGGCCGGCGCGGCGTGGTCGCGATGGCCGTGCTGCGGCTGTTGCCGATCGCGCCGTTTACCGTCGTGAACCTCGTCGCCGGCGCGTCGCACATCGGCCTGCGCGACTACCTGGTCGGCACCGCGATCGGGATGCTGCCCGGCATCGTGTTGACGGTTACGTTCGCGCACCAGTTGACCGCGGCGCTCAGCCATCCGCGGCCGGGCGCGTTCGCATGGCTTGCGGCGATCGGCATCGCGCTGGTCGGCGTATCGGCGATCCTCATCAGGGTGCTGCGGCGATGGCGCTGAGCCGACACGCGGCGGCGCCGCCCGAAGTCGTCATGGCCGACGGCCCGCCCGCCGCGGCGCCGGGCGGGCGCGACCTGCGGATCGCGACGTACAACATCCGCGGCGGCTACGGCGTGTGGCCGGCGCGCGCGGCCGACCGGATCGCGGCCGTGATCGACGAACTCGACGCGGACGTGATCGCGCTGCAGGAAGTGCCGCTCGGCGGCACGCGCGCGCCCGACGTGCTCGCGCACCTGCGCGACGCGACCGGCATGCACGCGGTAGCCGGCCCGACGATCGACACGCCGGAGCGCCGCTACGGCAATGCGGTGCTGTCGCGCTGCCCGATCCGGGCGGCGCGCACGCTCGACCTGTCGTTCCATCAGCGCGAGCCGCGCGGCGCGCTGGATGCCGACATCGACTGCGGCGCGGGCACGATCCGCGTGGTCGCGACCCATCTCGGCCTGTCGGCAAGCGAACGCAGCGCGCAGGTGCAACGGCTGCTCGCCGCATTCGACACCGGCGCGATGCCGGTGATCCTGCTCGGCGACATCAACGAATGGTTCGTGCGCGGCCGCGCGCTGCAGGCGCTCGTCACGCGGTTCCGGCGCGCGCCCGCACCGCGCACGTTCCCGACGCTGTATCCGGTGTTCTCGCTGGACCGGATCTGGATCCACCCGGGCGAACTGCTGATCGACGTGATCGTGCATCGCAGCATGCGCGCGCGGCACGCATCCGACCACTACCCGCTCGTCGCGCGGATGCGCGCGACGGGAACGTCGATTGCGCGTTGAAAACCTTTCCGGTCCAGCGGAGCTTGCCCATGCGAACCGACGCACTCGGCGGAAAGGATCTCGACTACTGGTGCGCACGCGCGTTGTGCGCGGATGACGAAGACACGCTGCGTTTCACGTCCGTCGCGCCGGCGGTCGTCGTGACGGCCGCCTGCGACGCATTGAGGCGCCTCGACGCGCCGTTCGCGCCGTCGGCGTCGTGGGCCGACGCGGGCGCCGTGCTCGATCGCGTCGACGACCTGCGGATCGCACACCACGGCGACAGCGTCGAATGCGACGCGACCTTCATCGACGGGCCGTCCGCCTGCGGCGCGCGTGCCGCCAACGCACGCGTGGCGCTGCTGCGCGCATTCGTGCGCGCGCGCTTCGGCGACGAGGTCGACGCACCGCCGCCGTTCGCGCACCGGATCGAACACGGCGCCATGGCGCGCTACGACCCCGGCATGCCGCTTCCCGAAACGGACGACGATCGCGCCGCGGGCGACAGCACGGATATCCGCTCCATCCCGCGCATGTAAGTGCAAGCGGCAGTACAGCGGTCATGTAAAAACGACAGCCCGCCGGCGCCGGCATCCCGCCTGACCATTGCCGCGCCGGACTCCGCGCGGCAGGCACACGCGTTGCGGCAACCCGGCGTTATCGACCGCCGCCGCCCGCACGCTCCGCGCCATGGACTCCACGCCGACCTTCGCTCCGCATATCTATTTCTGCGACGCCCGCCTCGTCGGGCCGCTCGACGCGTGGGGGCAGACCTGCGCGCATATCGCGGGAATGGGCTTCGATCACGTGCTGGTCGGGTCGTTCTGGGCCGCGAGCGTGGCCGGCTTCCCGCGCCACGTGGCCGATTTCCATCGCCCGGCCCACACGTTCGCGACGCGCGCGAGCGCGCTCGAAACGTTCTCGCGGCTCGCGCAGCTCGCGCACGGCCACGGGCTGCGCATGCTGCTCGAAGTCGTGCCGGACCGCATCGCGCGCGAGAACCCGCTGCGCGCCGCGCATCCGGACTGGTACGTCGAGCGCACGCACGACGATGCGCTGATCGACCCGCGCGGCACCGCGCACGCGCTGGATGTCGTGCACGCCAACCTCGGCGACGATGCGGCGCGCGACGCGCTGTCGGCTTGGTGGTGCGCGCACCTCGCCGCCTTTGCGGACGCGGGCGCGGCCGGCTTCCTGGTCGACGCGCCGCATCATCTGCCGGCGGACTGGTGGCCCGGCTGGCGCGCGGCGCTGCGCCGCGCGCGCCCGGACGCCGCGGTGCTCGCCGGCGTGCCCGGCCATGCACGCGACGCGCTCGCGCAGCTCGAAGCGGCCGGGTTCGATGCGGTGTTCTCGTCGGTGCGCTGGTGGGATCTCCACGCACCGTGGTTCGCCGACGAACACCGGCTGCTGCGGCGCATCGGCTCGCCGATTGCGTTTCCCGATGCGTTCGACGGCCCGCGCCTCGCCGACGACTGGCCCGACGCACCGGACGACACCGTCGCACGCGCGTATCGCCGCGCACTGTGGACGGCCGCGGCCGTCGGCACCGGCTGGCTCGCGCCGATGGGCTTCGAGCGCGGTGTCACGCTGCCGCTGATGTCGCGCGACGCGGATGCCGACCGCTACCGCACCGCGTTCGAGCGCGCGCGCTTCGACCTGTCGGGTGCGATCGCCGATGCGAACGCGTGGCGTCGCGCGACGCCCGTGGCGGCCGCGCGCGGCGAGATCGCGCAGCTGAGCGCGCCCGGCGCCACCGCGACGGTGCTGCTGCGCGGCACGGGGCCGTCGCTCGAACACGACGAAGCGGCACTGCTGATCGCGTTGAATCCCGACCTCGACACGGCGACAACCGTCGATCCCGCCGCGATCCTGCCCGGCGTGCCGGGCAGCTTCACGCGCGTCGTGACGCGGGACGGCACGCCAACCCACCCGCCTGCCGCGCTCGAAGCCTTCATGCTCGGGCCCGGCGCGCACGCGCTGCTGGATGCCCGGCGCGCCCCGCCCGTCACGACGCGCCCCGACGCCGCGCGCGAACGCACGGTGCTGTCGGCCGCGCTCGCGGCCGACCGGATCGCGATCGAGCGCGTCGAGCCGTCGGTCGACGGCGGCCGCTTCGCGGTCAAGCGCGTGATCGGCGAACCGCTCGTCGTGCATGCATCGATCTTCTCCGACGGGCACGCGCATCTCGCGGCCGCGCTCCAGTGGCGCGCGGAAGGCGACGACGACTGGCGTGAAGTGCCGTTCGAAGCCGAACCGAACGACCGCTGGCACGCGCGCATCATGCTCGACCGGGTCGGCCGCCACGCATTTCGCGTGATCGCGTGGCGCGACGACTGGGCGTCGCTCGCCGACGACGTCGCGAAGAAACACGCGGCCGGCCAGGACGTGACGCTCGAACTGCGCGAAGCCCAGCTGCTGCTCGCGACCGCGCTCAAGCTCGCCGATCCGGCGGATGCACGCGCGGTCCCGCACATGGAACGCCTCGTCGCCGAGTTCAGGGACGCTCCGCCCGCCGAACGGCTCGCGCTGCTCGGCGCGCCGTCGCTGGCCGACGCGTTCGCCGCACTGCGCTACCGCCCGTTCGTCACGCACGACGAGACCGTGTATCCGGTCGACGTCGAGCGCCGCGCGGCGCGCTTCTCGAGCTGGTACGAGATGTTCCCGCGCTCGGCGAGCGACGATCCGCATCGGCACGGCACGTTCGACGACGTGATCGCGCAATTGCCGCGCATTCGCGACCTGGGTTTCGACGTGCTGTATTTCCCGCCGATCCACCCGATCGGCACCACCGCGCGCAAGGGCCGCAACAACAGCCTGAAAGCCGCCCCCGACGAGGTCGGCAGCCCGTACGCGATCGGCTCGCCCGACGGCGGCCACACGGCCGTGCATTCGCAGCTCGGCACGCTCGAATCGTTCCGCGCGCTGGTCGAGACCGCGCGCGTTCACGGGCTCGAGATCGCGCTGGATTTCGCGATCCAGTGCTCGCCCGACCACCCGTGGCTGGCCGCGCATCCGGGCTGGTTCGCGTGGCGGCCCGACGGCTCGCTGCGCTATGCGGAAAATCCGCCGAAGCGCTACCAGGACATCGTGAACCCCGATTTCTACGCGCCGGATGCACTGCCCGGCCTGTGGCTCACGCTGCGCGACGCGGTGCAGTTCTGGGTCGACGCGGGCGTGCGGATCTTCCGCGTCGACAACCCGCACACCAAGCCGCTGCCGTTCTGGGCGTGGATGATCGCCGACATGCGCGGCCGGCATCCGGACGTCGTGTTCCTGTCCGAAGCGTTCACGCGGCCGGCGATGATGTATCGGCTCGCGAAGGTCGGCTTCTCGCAGTCGTACACGTACTTCACCTGGCGCGAGACGAAGCGCGAGTTCATCGACTACCTGACCGAGCTGACGGCCGGGCCCGCACGCGAGTTCTTCCGGCCGAATTTCTTCGTCAACACGCCCGACATCAACCCGCGCCACCTGCAGAACGCGCCGCGCACGCAGTTCGTGATCCGCGCGGCGCTCGCGGCGACGCTGGCCGGTTCATGGGGCATGTACTCGGGTTTCGAGCTCGGCGAATCGGCGCCGCTGCCGGACAGCGAGGAATACGCGAACGCGGAGAAGTACGAGCTGCGCGCGCGCGACTGGAGCCGTGCCGCGCACATCGGCGCCGAAGTCGCGCGGCTGAACCGCGCACGGCGCGATCACCCGGCGCTGCAGACGCATCTCGGCCTGACGTTCGCCGACGCGGACAACGACGCCGTGCTCGTGTTCGTCAAGGCGACGCCGGCGTTCGACAGCGTCGTCGTCGTCGCGATCAGCCTCGACCCGTGGCATCCGCAGGCCGCGAACTTCACGCTCGACGCGGCGCTGTGGCGCGGCTTCGGGCTCGCCGACGGCGAACCGCTCGACGCGCTCGAACTGGATGCCGCGCACGCGCAGACTTGGCGCGGCCATCGCCAGTACGTGTCGCTCGATCCGCACGTACGGCCGTATGCGATCTGGCGGCTCGCGCCGTCTCCGGGCGCCGCGCGGGCGGCCGCGCCCGGACCGGACGACGCCCGACGACCTTCGGGAGCCCACGGATGATGAAACGCGAAGATTCCCTCGACGACGTGCGCCGCGCGCAGTTCCCGTCGCTCGCGCCGGCGGCGTCTCGCAGTCGTACACGTACTTCACCTCGCGCGAGACGAAGCGCG
>NZ_JBFPFS010000013.1:0-141085 GCF_047978125.1 Burkholderia sp. LFS061
AGCGGTCCAGCTTCGACGATCCGTCGCCAACTCAGCAGCCAATCGCATACGAAATCCTTTTGCGCAGCGACCTCGTGATCAAGACGAGGCGTTTTTCAACAGCCTGCTAGAACCTCGGTCTCGAGCTTCAACACGCCGTCGATGTATCCTTTGATGCTCTGGTCGACGGTTTTACTTTCAAGAGATTTTAGGTGGTCAAGCAGCGTCTGAAAATCATCTCCGCCCAAATTAAACCTATCGAGAATCTGAAGAAATTCGTTGGTCTTAGACTCGGACTTATTCGAGACCAGATGGAATTCCGTTTTCTCCACGAATCGAAGCTGCTGCGAGAGCTCCTTTCGCCCTTCTGCTTTGTCACCAATAACCTGACACCAGTTATAAATCGTCTTCCAGAGGTCTGAATCGAGTTCCGTCAACGCAACGGGGTCACCCTTCGCATTACTGCGAACGGTATGTTTGAGCTGAACAAGGATATTGAAGTCAGCGTCGAGTGTCGTGTGGACGTCATCTTTGACTTCCAAACCGACGGTTTGACCTGATTTCAAATTAAGAAGGCGGTCCAGAAAATAGTAATATTGATACTCAAACCCAATACTCTTATCGTCTGCACTGGTCTTCTCGGTGAAACTCTTTTCGTTTGACACGTGCTACGCCCAGTTCTTTTGCTGACTACGCACACACTCGCCATCGCACTTGAACGCTTAAAAGCGCAGAATGGCAGCATCCCCGGAATCGAAAGCCTACAAAGCTAACCACGGCTTTCGGATAGCCAATCATACTTCGTTCCTACGTCTTTTTGTTGGCTGTGTAAGGGTTTGTCCGAGTAGCCTTGAAAAAAGGTACATCTGGCCCTGAACCGTAGAAATCAGCGAACGCATTCGCACTGAACCTGTATCAACCGTCCGCCTATTCGAAACGCGTGACAACCCTTCCTAATAACGCCCTCCCCCCATTTGGTCCGTCAGAACCGTGCCGATTCCCCGTGTGCACAACTCCGCTGTCCACACCACACGGGTGTGGACAGCCGCCCTAAGGGCGGTCCCGGAGTTGCGCACACTCGAAGGACTGCGCGCCGGCTACGCCGGCTTGCCTCAATCAACGAAGATTCCCTAGTCAAAACCGAGCGCAAAGGCCCACGCCCAAGGAACTCAGAGGCCACAAAAAAAAAGCGCTCCCGGAGGAGCGCTCTACCAGCAAAACTTTCGTTTTCTGGTTACCCGGCTCTACTTCTTGTAGTTCGCGGCGCCGTCGGTGATTTCCTTGTGCGCGGCTTCGATGCCGGCCCAGCCTTCGACCTTCACCCACTTGCCCTTCTCGAGCGCCTTGTATTGCTCGAAGAAGTGCTTGATCTGGTCCTTCAGGTACTCGGGCACGTCGTCGATCGACTTCAGGTTCGCCGTCATCGGGCAGATCTTGTCGTGCGGCACCGCGACCAGCTTCGCGTCGACGCCCGACTCGTCGGTCATCTGCAGCATGCCGAGCACGCGCGAACGCACGATCGAGCCGGCCAGCAGCGGGAACGGCGTGATCACCAGCACGTCGACCGGATCGCCGTCGCCCGACAGCGTCTGCGGGATGTAGCCGTAGTTCACCGGATAGCGCATGCCCGTGCCGATGAAGCGATCGACGACGAGGAGGCCCAGCTCCTTGTCCGCCTCGTACTTCACCGGATCGCTTTGCGCGGGAATCTCGATGATCACGTTGAAATCTTGCGGCAGGTCCTTGCCGGCCGGAACATGATTGAAGCTCATGAGCGCTCTCTGTAGGTCGATGGGAATTCGGGACAGGGCGCCGCGGCCGATGCACCGCCGCAGGCGTCCCTCAACGGAATGCGCCATTATAGCCAATCGATCGGTGGCGTCCGGATGACGATCGGCGCGATAATCGTTCCGGATGTCCGGCCGTCGAACCACAAGCGGCATTGCATGTCGACAGGAGCAGGCATGGAAGAGGCGAAGCACTTCATCGCGGGCGAATGGACGTTGCCCGCGCAACTGGAAACGATCGCGGTCGTCGATCCATCCGACGGCCAGCCGTTCGCGACGATCGCGCGCGGCACCGCGCCCGACATCGAGCGCGCGGTCGCCGCGGCCCGCGATGCGTTCGCAGGCGCATGGGGCGCCGCGAGCGCCGCCGAGCGCGGCCGCGTGCTGATGCGGCTGTCGGCGCGCGTGGCCGATTCCATCGAGGAACTCGCGGCAATCGAGGCGCGCGACACCGGCAAGCCGCTGAAGCAGGCGCGCGCCGACGCGGCCGCGCTCGCGCGCTACTTCGAGTTCTATGCAGGCGCCGCCGACAAGCTGCACGGCGAGACCCTCCCCTACCAGGCCGGCTATACGGTGCTGACGGTGCGCGAGCCGCACGGCGTCACGGGCCACATCGTGCCGTGGAACTACCCGATGCAGATCTTCGGGCGCAGCGTCGGCGCGGCGCTCGCGGCCGGCAACGCTTGCGTCGTCAAGCCGGCCGAGGATGCGTGCCTGTCGCTGCTGCGCGTCGCCGAGCTGGCCGCCGAGGCCGGGCTGCCGGCCGGTGCGCTCAACATCGTCACCGGCTACGGCCATGAAGCCGGCGCCGCGCTCGCGCGCCATCCGGGCATCGACCACATCTCGTTTACGGGTTCGCCGGCCACCGGCAAGCTGGTCACGCAGATGGCGGCCGAGAACCACGTGCCGGTCACGCTCGAACTCGGCGGCAAGTCGCCGCAGATCGTGTTCGCCGATGCCGATCTCGAAGCGGCGCTGCCCGTGCTCGTGTCGGCGATCGTGCAGAACGGCGGCCAGACCTGCTCGGCCGGCAGCCGCGTGCTGATCGAGCGCGCGGTCTACGAGCCGCTCCTCGAGCGCCTCGCCACCGCGTTCAACGGGCTGCGCGTCGGCCCGAGCCGCGCCGACCTCGACTGCGGCCCGCTGATCAACGCGAAGCAGCAGCAGCGCGTGTGGGATTTCCTGTCCGACGCGCAGCACGACGGCATTCCGATGGCCGCGCACGGGCAGGTCGTCGCCGACGCGCCCGAAAGCGGCTTCTACCAGGCACCCGCGCTGTTGCGCGACGTGCCGCCGTCACACCGGCTCGCGCAGGAGGAAGTGTTCGGCCCCGTGCTCGCCGCGATGCGCTTCGTCGACGAAGACGAAGCCGTCGCACTCGCGAACGGCACGCCGTACGGCCTCGTCGCGGGCATCTGGACGCGCGACGGCGCGCGCCAGATGCGCATCGCGCGGCGCCTGCGCGCGGGCCAGGTGTTCATCAACAACTATGGCGCGGGCGGCGGCGTCGAACTGCCGTTCGGCGGCGTCGGCCACTCGGGTCACGGCCGCGAAAAAGGCTTCGAGGCGCTGTACGGCTTTACCGCACTGAAGACGATCGCGATCCGGCACGGCTGAACGCGCGGCACGCGAAACGCGGCCGGCAGCGGGCGGCAGCGGCCAGTCGCACGCGCAACACGACGACTCTCATACCCAGCACAGGAGACACACCATGCGGTTGAGCGGCAAAACGGCAATCGTCACGGGCGGCGGCTCGGGTTTCGGCGAAGGCATCGCGAAGACGTATGCGCGCGAAGGCGCGAACGTCGTCGTCAACGACGTGAACGGCGCGGCGGCCGAGCGCGTCGCGAGCGAGATCGCGCTCGCGGGCGGCAAGGCGATCGCGGTGGCGGGCGACGTGTCGAAGCAGGACGACTGGCACGCGCTGCTGCAGGCCGCGCTCGACGATTTCCATTCGGTGCAGATCGTCGTGAACAACGCAGGCACCACGCACCGCAACAAGCCGGTGCTCGACGTGACGGAAGCCGAGTTCGACCGCGTGTACGCGGTCAACATGAAGAGCCTGTTCTGGTGCGTGCAGACCTTCGTTCCGTACTTCCGCGCACAGGGCGGCGGCGTGTTCGTGAACGTCGCGTCGACGGCCGGCGTGCGGCCGCGCCCGGGCCTCGTCTGGTACAACAGCACGAAGGGCGCGATGATCACCGCAAGCAAGTCGCTCGCGGCCGAGCTCGGCGCCGACCGCATCCGCGTGAACTGCATCAATCCCGTGCTCGGCGAGACGGCCCTGATGACCGAATTCATGGGCTGCGAGGACACGCCCGACAACCGCAGCCGCTTCCTCGCGACAATCCCGCTCGGCCGCTTCTCGACCCCGCAGGACATCGCGAACGCGGCGCTTTACCTCGCGTCCGACGAGGCCGAATTCATCACGGGCGTCTGTCTCGAAGTCGACGGCGGACGCTGCATCTAGCCGCACCGGGCTGTTCGCGTGCCGCGTCGGGATTCACCGGCCGGCACGGCATTCATGTATTGCTTCGCACGAAACCGGATCGGGTGCCGATGTATCGGCTCCGGTCAACCATAAAAACCGCAAAGCATGGGACCCTAGCAAGCGCTAAAGCGCCAACTTGGGTCGACCGCATAGCATGGGACCCAAGTAAGCGCTAAAGCGCCAACTTGGGTCGACCGCATAGCATGGGACCCAAGTAAGCGCTAAAGCGCCAACTTGGGTCGACAGGAGACAACATGGCAACATCGACGCAATCGCTGCCGGGCTCGTCCGGCGCATTCGAGGAAGCAACCTACCGCAAGGTGTCGTGGCGGCTCACGCCGCTCCTGCTGCTGTGCTACGTGGTCGCGTATCTCGACCGCGTGAACGTCGGGTTCGCGAAGCTGCAGATGGCGAGCGACCTGAACCTGAGCGACACCGTCTACGGGCTCGGCGCCGGGATCTTCTTCTTCGGCTACTTCCTCTTCGAGGTGCCGAGCAACATCATCCTGCACAAGGTCGGCGCGCGCGTGTGGATCGCACGCATCATGGCGACGTGGGGCGTGATCTCGATCCTGACGATGTTCGTCACGACGCCCACGATGTTCTACGTGATGCGCTTCCTGCTCGGGCTCGCCGAAGCCGGCTTCTTCCCCGGCGTGATTTTGTACCTCACCTACTGGTATCCCGCACACCGGCGCGGCCGGATGACGACCTTCTTCATGACGGCAGTCGCCTTGTCCGGCGTGATCGGCGGGCCGCTGTCGGGCTTCATCCTGAAAGCGTTCGACGGCGTGAGCGGCTGGCACGGCTGGCAATGGCTGTTCCTGCTGGAAGGCATCCCGTCGGTGCTGGTCGGCGTGATCGTGTTTCTCAAGCTCGACGACCGGATCGCGAAGGCGAACTGGCTGACCGACGACGAAAAGGCGCTGCTCGCGCGCAACGTCGATGCGGAGGAAGCGACGAAGGAAGACCTGCCGCTCGGCGCCGTGATGTCGAGCCCGCGCGTGTGGCTGATGGCGCTGATCTACTTCTCGTTCGTGATGGGGCTCTACGGCGTCGGCTTCTGGCTACCGACGATCATCAAGGCGACGGGCGTCACCGACACGTTCGCGATCGGCCTGCTGTCGGCGATTCCGTATGCGGCTGCGGTGGTCGCGATGATCCTGATCGCGCGCAGCGCGGACAAGCGCCGCGAGCGCCGCTGGCACCTCGCGATTCCGGCCGCGATCGGTGCGCTGGGGCTCGTGCTGTCGGTGATCTGGGCGCACCAGACCGCGCTCGCGATGCTCGGCCTCACGCTCGCGACGATCGGCATCCTGACGACGCTGCCCCTGTTCTGGAGCCTGCCGACCGCGTTCCTCGGCGGTGCGGCCGCCGCGGCCGGCATCGCGATGATCAACTCGATCGGCAACCTCGCGGGCTTCCTGAGCCCCTACCTGATGGGTTGGCTCAAGCAGGCGACGGGCGTCAACGATGCGGGCATGTACATGCTCGCGGGGTTCCTCGTGCTCGGCGGGCTGCTCGCACTGTCGGTGCCGAAGCGGCTGGTCGACAAGTGATGCGCGGGGCATAACGATCATGTCGACGGAGCCAACCCTCATGCCCCACCGAATCGTTCAGGCGGCCGACAGCCGCGTACTGGTCCTGGATCCTTCCGCCGGCCGCGTGCAGCGGGAAAGCGATGCGCTCGACCTCGTCGCGCTCGCGCACGAGCATGAAGCCGACTGGGTCGCGGTTCCCGCCGACGCGCTGCACGACGACTTCTACCGGCTCGACAGCGGACTGGCCGGCGCGGTACTGCAGAAACTTGTCAACTACGGCGTGCGGCTCGGCGTGGTCGGCGACATCGACCGCTGGCTCGCGCGCAGCGAAGCGCTACGCGCGCTCGTTCGCGAGTCCAACCGCGGGAAATCGGTGTGGTTCGTCGCAAACGAGGACGACCTGCTGCGCAGGCTCGGTGCGTAGCGTATAAAGCGTCTGGCGCCGGCTCGCAACGAACAAAAAAATGCCCCGAAAGCCGATCGGCGTTCGGGGCATTTTGCGCGGCGCAGCGGGCCGCCGGCAGCAGGCGGCCGCGGCTTGCGTCAGACCACGGTAATCGCGAGCGCGCTTTCGCGGTAGTGCTTCGCGGCCTTGTCGGTTTCGCCGAGCTGCTCGAACAGACGCGCGAGCGCGCGATGCGCACGCACCTTCAGCGCCTCGTTGTCGGCCAGCTTCAGCGCCGCTTCGAGGAACGATTGCGCCTTGCCCCACAGTTGCTGCTGCTGGCAGAGACGGCCGAGCGCGAACAGCAGGTCGGCATCCTCCGGGTGATCCTTCTTCCACCCTTCCGCCTTCTGGATCAGCGGCAGCGCATCGGCGCCGGCCGTGTCCGGGTAACGGCGCAGCAGGCGCGCATCCCAGTTGTGCGCGAGCGCTTCCTCGACGATGCGGCGCGCTTCGTTGCGACGCTCGAGCGACACGAGCAGGTCGGCCGCGAGATCGGCAAGACGCGGCGACTGGCGCTCGGCCGGCGACAGCGACTGCCACACCTCGAGCAGCGCGTCCGGGTCGTGCCGGCGTTCGCGCAGCAGGTTTTCCGCGGCCTGCTGGCGCAGCCGCACGGCCGCAGCCGGATGCAGCGCCTCGCGCTTCTCGAGCGCCTTCGCGAGCTTCAGCACCTCGGCCCAGTTCTTCAACTGCTGCTGCGCGCGCAGCGCAACCTGCTGCGCATGGATGCGCTTGCCGCCCGCCTGCATGTCGGCCAGCGCGGCAAGCGCGCCGTCGGCATCGCGCGCGTCCGCGCGCATGTCGGCCGCGGCGAGCAAGCGCGCGTCCTGCCATTCGGGTGCATCGACCTTCGACAGCCAGTCGTCGCGGCGCGTGTACTCGTGCATCCGGTGCGCGGCGGTGGCCGCGACGAGACTCGCGGCACCCAGGTTCGCGTCGACCGACAGCGCGTCACGCGCGGCCTTCTCCGCGCGCGAGAACCGGCCCGCGTACAGGTTCGAGATTGCATCGCGCAGCGACGCCTGCGCCTTCTCGTTGCGCGAACGCGCACGATACGCGGCGACCCGCTGCGGCATGCGCCAGATGTTGCGCACGATGCGCAGCAGCGCATATACGGCGATGAACAGCACGACGATGGCGATCACGAACAGGTTCAGCGACACGTCGATCCGGTACGGCGGATAGACGAGCAGCACCTGCCCCGCGTCGAAACGGCCGACGGTGGCGAGCGCCGCGGCGATCGCGAACAGGATCGCGAGCCAGACGATTCCTCGAAGCGTCATCGTTACCCCCGGCTCTTGAACTGCTGAACGGTGTTCAGGCTTGTGTTCAGGTTCGGCACCGCGACCGTCAGCGATGCGCCGTCAACCTGCTTGAGCAGATCCTCGACGGTCTGCGTGTCCTTCGACGCCTGATCGAAATACTTCCCGAGCGACGCCTGCGCGGCGTGCAGGTCGGCCTTCATCGCGCTGTCGTTGCGCGCGAGCAGCGACAGCCGCGCGGTGAGCAGGCGCAGCTTCACGTTCTCGCGCACGAAGTAGCCCTGGTCGGGCGACGCGAGCATCGCGTCCGCGTTGTCGATCCGGCGCACCTGCACGAGGCCCTTCAACTGCTGGCCGAGGCCGGCCGAGAAGTCGTGCCACCAGACCTTCCAGCGCGGCTCGCCTGCCACGGCCGTCGATGCGGCGGCGGCCGGCGCGGCCTTCGGCGCCGCATGCGGCACGATCGCCTCGCCGGACAGCGGCAGCGCGTCGATCTTGGCGATCGCGTCGTCGAGCTTGATCGCGAGGCCCGTGAGATCGGCCGCCGGCGCGGCCTTCAGCTTCTCGATGTCCAGCGCGAGCGTCTTGCGCACCGTGACGGCCTGCGCGCTCTGCGACGTCGCGAGACGCGCGTCGGCGTTCTGCAGCGCGATCAGCGCGAGCTGCGTGTTGCCCGTCAGCTGAAGCTGCTGGCTCGCGCTCGACAGCATCTGGTCGACTTCCTCGAGCATCCACGCATCGCGGTTGCGCGACAGGTCCTGGTATTGCTGCTGCAGCGCCTGCTGCGCGCTCTGCGCGTCGGCGAGCTTGCCGTCGAGCTGCGCGAGCTGCGTGTCGACCTGGTGCGTGCTCGCGAGCGCCTGCTCGGTCTTCATGCGCGTCTCGGCCGCCTGCGCGTCGAGCGCCTTCTGGCGCGCGACGAACGTGCCGTCGAGCCGGTCGATCTTGCGGTTCAGCGCATAGCCGCCGACGCCCGCCGCGCAGCCGAGCACGACGACGACGAACCACAGCAGCGCGCTGCCACCGCGGCGCGCGCGCGGCTCGGGCGCGAGATAAGGGGAACTGGACGGCGGTGCGGATGCAGCGGCCGGCTGGGAAGCGACGCTTTTGGAATCGTTGGTATCTGTCATGCGTTTAGTCACCGGTGCGGCTGTCGCCGGTTGGACGGCCTCGTCGGCCATCGTTCGAAACGCGCGGACGATGCGCTCATCGCCCGCGCCGGTCAGCGTAATCCTATCAAAACCCAATGCGCGCGCGGTCTGCTCGATCCGCGGGTGCGGCGTCACGAGCGGCGCATGCTTCAGCGCGTCGATTTCGGCATCGTTCAGGTGCGCCCGCGCGAGTTCGTGCAGGTTGCGCACGCCTTCCGAGCTCGTGACGAGCCACGCATGCGGTGCGCCGTCGAGCAGCGCGTGCACGCGCTCCCATGCGCCGACGCGCGGCTCGGGCACGACGCGCCGGTACGTGGCGACGAGCGTGACGTCCGCGCCGGCTTCGCGCAGCCGGTCGGCAAGCCATTCGCGCCCGCCGTCGCCGCGCACGATCAGCACGCGCTTGGCCGCCAGCGCCTGCGCGCCGCCGAACGCGGCCTCGATGCACGCGAACAGGCTTTCCGAATCGTAACGGGGCACGCCGCCGTCGGCCGGCGCCTGCGGCGCGATCACGCGATGCGCGGGCGCCGCGATGCCGTGCCGCTCGAGCGCCGCGACGCTGCCGGGCCCGACCACACCGACCGGCAGCGCATTCGGCCAGATCGCGCCATACTGCGCGAGCGCGCGATCGATCGCGTTCGGCGACACGAAAATCACGAGCGCGTAGTCGGCAAGCGCCGCGAACGCGGCGTCGAGCGGCGCCGGATCGTCGACCGGCGCGATGTCGATCAGCGGGAATTCGAGCACGTCGCAGCCGGCATCGGCCAGTTGCGACGCAAGCGCGTCCGACTGGCCGTCCGGACGCGTCAGGACAGCGGTGAACGCGCGCGCGCCGCCCGCCATCAGGCGTCGCCCTTGCCGGCCGGCGAGCCGGCGAGCAGCGCCTTGACGATGTCGAGCGCGCCTTGCGCCTCGAGTTCGTCGGACACCGCGCGGCCGAGCGCGAGCGCATCGGCGACGGTCATGACGGCCCCGCACTCCTCGGCCGTCAGCACACGCTTGCCGTCGGTCGTCGACACGCGGCCCGTCAGGTACAGTTCGCCCGCGCGCCACACCGCGTGCGCGGCGAGCGGCACCTCGCAGCTGCCGCCGAGCGCACGCGACACCATCCGCTCGGCCTCGACCGCGAGCGCGGTCCGCGGGTCGTGCAGCGGCGCGAGCCATGCGGCGACGTCGTCGCGGTGCGCGGCGATCTCGATGCCGAGCGCACCCTGGCCGGCCGCGGGCGGGCTGGTCTCGACGTCGAGCAGTGTGCGGATCCGCGCTTCGAGGCCGAGGCGCTTCAGGCCGGCCGCAGCGAGAATGATCGCCGCGTAGTCGCCGCGGTCGAGCTTCGCGAGGCGCGTATCGAGATTGCCGCGCAGCGGCAGCACGTCGAGGTGCGGATAGCGCGCGCGCAGCATCGCTTCGCGGCGCAGGCTCGACGTGCCGACGACCGCGCCGGCCGGCAGCGCGTCGAGCGACGCGTAGTCGTTCGACACGAACGCGTCGCGCGGGTCCTCGCGCTCCATGATCGCGGCAAGCGAGAAGCCGTCGGGCAGCGCCATCGGCACGTCCTTCAGCGAATGCACGGCGAGATCGGCGCGGCCGTCGGCCAGCGCGCTCTCCAGTTCCTTCACGAACAGGCCCTTGCCGCCGACCTTCGACAGCGTGCGATCGAGAATCTGGTCGCCGCGAGTCGTCATCCCGAGGATTTTCACGTCACAAGCTGGATATAATTTGCGCAGCGCATCACGCACATGTTCGGCTTGCCACATCGCCAGGCGGCTCTCGCGCGAAGCAATCGTCAACGTCGCGGGCGGCTGTGCCTGTTGCGGCCCGGCCGCAAGGGTCTCGGAATTCATTGCTGGAACATCGAAGGACGGGATTGAAGACCGAACAATGGTAGCACGCACGCCCCGGCCCGCCCGGGCCCGGAGCCTGCGCCCGGCCGGCCGCCGAGCGGGTCGCGGCGCCGATGCGCGGATGTGCCGCACGTAGCTGGTTGCTTGACCGCAGTTCCCGCAGTTTCGCAGTTCCTTTTGACTCGAGCTTTCCCAAGGAAACCCATCGTGAAGTCTTCCGGATCGGCGCGTACGGCGCGCCGCAATGCTGCCCTGTCCTCCTCCGACGCCCCGACGGACACCGTCGCCACCGCCGCGAACGGCCGTGCGAAAACGGCAACGAAACCGAAAGACCCGATACGTCAGACAAAACGCACGACGAAAGCCGCCGGCCCCGCTGCCCGCAAGGCCGGCGCGTCGAAGTCCGGCACGCGCACGCGCGAGGACAAGGACGGCCCGCTGTTCGAGGACATCCGCTTCCTCGGCCGCCTGCTCGGCGACGTCGTGCGCGAGCAGGAAGGCGACACCGTGTTCGACGTCGTCGAGACGATCCGCCAGACCGCGGTCAAGTTCCGCCGCGAGGACGACAGCGAAGCCGCGCAGACGCTCGAGAAGAGGCTGCGCAAGCTGACGCCGGAGCAGACGGTGAGCGTCGTGCGCGCGTTCAGCTATTTCTCGCATCTCGCGAACATCGCGGAAGACCGCCACCACAACCGCCGCCGCCGCATCCACGCGCTGGCCGGCTCCGCGCCGCAGCCCGGCACGGTCGCGTACGCGCTCGATCAGCTGAAAACGACCGGCAATGCGTCGAAGCGCCTGCTGCAGCGCTTCTTCGACGATGCGCTGATCGTGCCGGTGCTGACCGCGCACCCGACCGAGGTGCAGCGCAAGAGCATCCTCGACGCGCAGCACGACATCGCGCGCCTGCTCGCCGAGCGCGACCAGGAGCTGACCGCGCGCGAGCGCCAGCACAACGAATCGATGCTGCGTGCGCGCGTGACCGCGCTGTGGCAGACGCGCATGCTGCGCGACGCGCGCCTGACGGTCGGCGACGAGATCGAGAACGCGCTGTCGTACTACCGCGCGACGTTCCTCGACGAGCTGCCCGCGCTGTACGGCGACATCGAGGCCGCGCTCGCCGAGCACGGCCTGTCCGCGCGCGTGCCCGCGTTCTTCCAGATGGGCAGCTGGATCGGCGGCGATCGCGACGGCAACCCGAACGTGACGGCGCCGACGCTCGACGAGGCGATCAACCGCCAGGCCGCGGTGATCCTCGAGCACTATCTGGAACAGGTGCACAAGCTCGGCGCCGAGCTGTCGGTGTCGAACCTGCTGGTCGGCGCGAGCGATGGCGTGAAGGCGCTCGCGGCCGCATCGCCCGACCAGTCGCCGCACCGCGTCGACGAACCGTATCGCCGCGCGCTGATCGGCATCTATACGCGGCTCGCCGCGAGCGCACGCGTGCGCCTGGGCGAAGGCACGGTGCCCGTGCGCAGCGCGGGCCGCGGCGCGCCACCCGTGCGTGCGATCCCGTATGAGGATTCCGAAGCGTTCGTCGCCGACCTGAAGGTGCTGACCGCGTCGCTCGACGAACACCACGGTACGTCGCTCGCCGCGCCGCGCCTCGCGCCGCTCGTGCGCGCGGCCGAAGTGTTCGGCTTCCATCTCGCGAGCATCGACCTGCGCCAGAGCTCCGACATCCATGAAGCGGTGGTCGCCGAACTGTTCGCACGCGCGGGCGTCGAGGCCGACTACGCGGCGCTCGCCGAGGAAGACAAACTCCGCGTGCTGCTCGCCGCGCTCGCCGATCCGCGCCCGCTGCGCTCACCGTACTTCGAATACTCGGCGCTCGCGCAGAGCGAGCTCGGCGTGTTCGAGAAAGCGCGCGAGGTGCGCGCGCAATTCGGCGCGCGCGCGGTGCGCAACTACATCATTTCGCATACGGAAACCGTCAGCGACCTCGTCGAGGTGCTGCTGCTGCAGAAGGAGACGGGGCTGCTCGAAGGTGCGCTCGGCGTGCCCGGCGGCCATGCAAGGAACAGCCTGATGGTGATTCCGCTGTTCGAGACGATCCCCGACCTGCGCGACGCGTCGCGCATCATGCGCGAATACTTCGCACTGCCGGGCGTCGACGCGCTGATCGCACACCAGGGCGCCGAGCAGGAAGTGATGCTCGGCTACTCGGACAGCAACAAGGACGGCGGCTTCCTCACGTCGAACTGGGAGCTGTATCGCGCGGAACTCGCGCTCGTCGACCTGTTCCGCGACCGCAAGATCACGCTGCGGCTGTTCCACGGCCGCGGCGGCACGGTCGGCCGCGGCGGCGGCCCGACCTACCAGGCGATCCTGTCGCAGCCGCCGGGCACCGTGAACGGCCAGATCCGCCTGACCGAACAGGGGGAGGTGATCGCGAGCAAGTTCGCGAACCCCGAGATCGGCCGGCGCAACCTCGAGACGGTCGTCGCCGCGACGCTCGAGGCGTCGCTGCTGCCGCAGTCGAACGCCCCAGCGCAACTGCCCGCGTTCGAGGCTGCGATGCAGACGCTGTCCGACTCGGCGATGGCCGCGTACCGCGCGCTCGTCTATGAAACGCCCGGCTTCACCGACTACTTCTTCTCGTCGACGCCGATCACCGAGATCGCCGAGCTGAACATCGGCAGCCGCCCGGCTTCGCGCAAGCTGCAGGATCCGAAGCAGCGCAAGATCGAGGATCTGCGCGCGATTCCGTGGGGCTTCTCGTGGGGCCAGTGCCGGCTGCTGCTGACGGGCTGGTACGGCTTCGGCAGCGCGGTGAGCGCGTATCTCGACGGCGCGCAGGATGAAGCCGAGCGCACGAAGCGCGTCGCGCTGCTGAAGAAGATGAACAAGACCTGGCCGTTCTTCTCGAACCTGATGTCGAACATGGACATGGTGCTGGCGAAGACCGACCTCGCGGTCGCGTCGCGCTACGCGCAACTCGTCTCCGACCGCAAGCTGCGCAAGCACGTGTTCGAGCGGATCGTCGCGGAATGGGAGCGCACGTCGAACGCGCTGGCGGAAATCACCGGGCACGAAGGCCGCCTCGCGACCAACCCGCTGCTCGCGCGCTCGATCAAGAACCGCTTCCCGTACCTCGATCCGCTGAATCACCTGCAGGTCGAGCTGATCAAGCGTCACCGCGCGGGCGACACGAACGCGCGGCTGCGCCGCGGGATTCACCTGACGATCAACGGGATCGCGGCCGGCCTGCGCAACACGGGCTGATCCGCATGCGGCGCGGACCCGTTCCGCGCCAGCCGGCATCGCAAAAGCCGCGCTACGCCACCGTACCCACGGTGCGTATCGCGGCTTTTTTCATCGGAAGGCCGGCGCGCATCGGCGTGCCGCGCCGGCTGGCCCGGTCAATGCGCGTCGATCAGCAGCGCGTCATGCTCGAACGAACCGTCGGGCCGCACCCCGTAGTAGCCGCGCACCTCGTCGGGCGCATGTGCCCACAGCGCGCGAATGCCGGCGACGCTGTCGGCCGGCGTGCGGATGCGCGCGACCCACGTGTCGAAATCGATCGGCAGCCGCCAGCGGCTGTGCACGTGCGCGTCGAAACCGGCATCGCGGAACATCGCGAGCCATTCGTCCGCGCGGTAGTCGCGCACGTGCGACGCGTCGCGCAGCACTTCGGCCGCCTGCAGGTACGTGTCGAGCAGCGGATGGTCGTTGCCCGCGATGTCGATCATCAGCACGCGTCCGCCCGGTTTCAGCACGCGGCGCACCTCGGCGAGCGCCGCGCGCATGTCGTGCCAGTGGTGCGCGCTCATCCGGCTCACGACCCAGTCGAACGTCGCCGTGTCGAACGGCAGCCGTTCCGCCGGGCCCTGCTGCGTGCGGATGTTCGCGAGCCCGCGCTCGCGCGCGGCCGCGTCGACGGTCGCGAGCATCGGCGCGGCGAGATCGTATGCAACCACGTCGCGCACGTGCGGCGCGACCGCGAAGCTCGCGTGGCCGGCACCGCAGCCGAGATCGAGCACGGCGGCATCGGGCGTCGCGCGCACCGCGTCGGCGAGCGTCTGCAGATCGGCGCCCGTCGCGTGGACCGTGCTGGTCAGATAGGCGGCGGCCGTCGTGCCGAATGCGTCGGCGACCTGGTCGTGGTGTTTCATCGTTCGCTCCTTTGTGCTGTCGACCGGAGTTGGCGCTTTAGCGCTTGTTCCGGCCCCTGCAACGCGTTTTGTGGGACGCCCGCTGCCTGTCAGCGCGCGAGCCGCTACAATAGGCCTGCGTTTGTACCAGTACAAGTCAAGCAGTTATTCTGGTATTCGATACACCTGTCTGATCGTTGCCGCGCCCTCGCCCCCACTTCGCCGTTTCCGCATGAACCAGCCGTCCTCCGCTCCCGTCCCGCCGCTCGACGCCACGCCCGCCCGCGCGCTCGGCGAATTCATCCGCGCCCACCGCGAGCGGCTGTCGCCGCAGGCCGTCGGCCTGCCGCCCGGCCCGCGCCGCCGCACGCCGGGGCTGCGGCGCGAGGAAGTCGCGCAACTGTGCGGCGTCAGCCCGACCTGGTACACGTGGATCGAACAGGGCCGCCCGGTGTCGGCGTCGGCCGACGCGCTCGCGCGGATCGCCGTCGCGCTGCAGTTGTCGAAGGCCGAGCGCGCGTACCTGTTCGAACTGGCCGCGCAGCGCGATCCGGCCGAGCCCGACGTCGCGGGCGGCGACCTGCCGCCGACGCTCGCCGCGACCGTCGCGGCGATCGCGACACCCGCGTACGTGCTCGACCGGCAATGGAACGCGCTCGCGTGGAATGCGCCGGCCGCCGCGCTGTTTTCCGGCTGGCTCGACGGCGAGCACGACCGCAACCTGCTGCGCTTCACGTTCATGTCGCCGGCCGCGCGCACGCTGATCGTCGGCTGGGAAACCCGCGCGCGGCGCCTCGCGGCCGAATTCCGCGCCGATTCGATCCGCCACCTGGCCGACGCGCCGACCCGCGCGCTGATCGACGCGCTGACTGCCGGCAGCGACGCATTCGCGCAGTACTGGGCGTCGCAGGACGTGTTCGAGCGCGAAGGCGGCCTGCGCGAATTCGACCATCCGGCCGACGGCCGCCTCGTGTACCAGCAGATCACGCTGAAGCCCGCGCACCGCGAGGACCTGAAGCTGGTCGTGCTGGTGCGCGACTGAGCCGGCTCAAAAACTGATCGTCGCGGTGATCGTGTCGCTGTAGTTGCCCGGCGCGGGCGTCGCCTGCGCGGGCACGCGACCGTAGACGGTGAGCGCCTGCGCGAACCCGCTGCCGGTGCCGGTCGCCATCGACGTGCCGCCGGTGCCGTCGCCCCATGGCGTCGTCAAGCCGCTGTCCTGGTAGAGCTGATAGCCGACCGAGCCGCCGCCGCCCGAGCGCTGCATCGTGCGGGCCGCCACGTTGCCGCTGCTGCCGCCGTTCAGCGCGATCTGGAACGCATCGCCGTTCGTGCATTGCGCGCTGATCGAGCCGCTCGCCGTCAGCGCCGACGCGAGCACGCCCGTTGCGGGAAACGCAACATTCGTCGCACTGATGAAGCAATTGTTCACGATGGTCGCGTTCGTCGAATACGCGAACGTGCCCGCCGACGCCTGCGACGTGCATGGCACCAGCTGGATGCCGAGCAGTGCGAAGTTGTAGCTGTACGACGCCTGGTTCCCGGCGAACGTCTGCGAGTAGAGCGTGCTGCTGTTGTTCACGCTCGGCACGGTCGGCTGGTTCGGCGCGATGCGGCCGTAAACGGTCAGGGTCGCATTCGCGCTCGTGCCGATCCCCGGCTTCGCCAGCGTGACCGACATCGGCGTCGTGCCGCTGGCGACCGCGCCCCAGACCTGCGTATAGCCGTTGTCCTGGTACAGGTCGTACTGCATCTGGTTGGCCCCGTTCGTCATCGCGCGCGGGCTCGTGGCGCCGAGATTCAGGCAGACCAGCGCGGTCGTGTTGAGACTCAACGTATCCCACGTGCACGTTACGCCCACCGTGCTGGTCGTCGTGTACGCTGCCTGCGTGATCGGGCTGACCGAACCGAAGCTCGTCGTCTGCGCGCTCACCGTGCAGCTGTCCGCCTGCGCGGACAGCCACGGCCCGCACAGCAGCGCGGCCAGCAGCCAGCACGCCACCCGATGCAGATACCGGTAAGCCCGCACGCCCCGCCGCTCCGCCATGGTTTCCCCCGATAGAAAAGCATTCGCTCCGGTCGCTGCCCGGCTGCCGCCCCAACCGTTGATCCAGATCAAGCCGCCCGCCCGCACAATATTCAGACAATGCGAACTAGTCCTCATTTCTATCATTGCATGCAACCAAATGCGTAGAGTAATCTAGTCAGACGAATGTGCGGTTCGGTCGACACGTCGAATCACGCGGTTCGGGCACTGCAGGCCGGGGCGACACGCCCAGAACGGCTGGAGATCATCACAATGAACGCCATCACGCGTCACGGGCTGTCCACCGCCATCGCGGCGACCATCGCACTCACGCCGGCCTGGCGCCCTGTCGCCGCCGCCGTCTATTCCAACGGCACCGCCACCGCGCAATTCAACGTCACGCTGACCATCCAGGCGAACTGCTCGGTCAGCGTGAACCCGCTCGCATTCGGCGCCTCGGGCGTACTGACGTCCGCGATCAACCAGCAGACCACGCTTGCCATCACCTGCAGCAACACGACGCCCTACAACGTCGGGCTCGACGCCGGCGGCGTCTCCGGCTCGACGGTCAGCGCGCGGCTGATGGCCGGCACGACCAGCGG
The DNA here is from genome assembly GCF_047978125.1 of Burkholderia sp. LFS061. Taxonomy (NCBI): domain Bacteria; kingdom Pseudomonadati; phylum Pseudomonadota; class Betaproteobacteria; order Burkholderiales; family Burkholderiaceae; genus Burkholderia; species Burkholderia sp. LFS061. Next base: position 17,223 of record NZ_JBFPFS010000013.1, read on the forward strand.
CAACACGGGCACGACGGTCGGTTTCCAGCTGTTCCAGGACAGCGGCCACACGACGATCTGGGGGAACACGCAGGGCACCGACACCGTCGGCGGCACCGGCAACGGCTCCGCCCAGACGATCAACGTATACGGTCAGGTGCAGACGCAAGCCACCCCGACACCGGACACCTACCAGGCCACCGTCACCGCGACCGTCTACTTCTGACCCGCCGTGGCGATCGGCCCCTGTTTTGTCGCCGCGCTGTGCGCCGCGTCGGCTGCAACCGCGCCGGCCGCGACGCTGCAGATTTCGCCGGTAACGCTCGAGCTTTCGCCGTCGATCACGGCGGCGGGCGTCACGCTCAGCAATTCGGGTGTGCAGCCGATCTACGGCCAGGTGCGCACGTTCCGCTGGACGCAGGAGAACGGCGAGGACGTGCTGACGCCGACCGATTCGCTCGCCGCGTCGCCGCCGTTGCTGCAGATCAGCGCGAACGCCGAGCAGCTGATCCGCCTCGTGCGCACCACGCGCGCGAGCCCGGTCACGGAGGAAAGCTATCGCGTGCTGATCGACGAGCTGCCCGCGCCCGGCACACCGGCGCAGAACGGCATCACGATCCGCGTGCGCTACTCGGTGCCGGTGTTCGTCGAACCCGCCGCACCGCCCACCCCGCCGCAGCTCGACTGGCGCATCGAGGCCGATTCGCAGGGCCTGCGGCTGTCGGTCGCGAATCTCGGCGGCCGGCGCGCGCAGCTCTCCGCGGTGCAGCTCGTCGATGCGCACGGCAACGCGCACGATGTCGCGCGCGGGCTGCTCGGCTACGCACTGGCCGGCAGCGTGCGGCACTGGCCGCTCAAGCTCGACGCGCGCCCGTCGCCGTTCGTGAAAGTCCGCGCGACAGTAAACACGCAACCCGTCGAGGCCCGGCTGACGCCGCGCTGAATCCGGCGCTGGCGCCCTCCCGCCCCCGTTGCGCGTGCCGACGACGCGACATGCCAATCGAACGACGCCTGCCAGGCGATACGCGTGGCTCGCCGCCCTCACGCTGGCGCTGCGCGCGGGCACCGCAGGCGCGCAGCCGGCCCCCGAGCTGCCCCCTTCCGCCGCCCCGGAGCCCGGCGTGCTGTACCTCGACGTGTCGATCAACGGCGAGCCGACCCACCGGATCGCGCGCTTCCGGCAGGCCGACGGGCACCTGTTCGCGGCGTCGGCCGACCTGAACGACTTCGGCATCGCCAGCGGCGGCCGCGCGCAACCGCTGTCGAACACGCCGGTCGCGCTCGACGCGCTCGCCGGCCTGCGCTACGACTACGATCCGGGCCGCCAGACGATCGACCTGCACGTGCCCGACGCGCTGCGCATTCCGCATACGTTCGACGCGCGCGGGCTCGCCGCCACGCCGCCCGCGACGTCCGGCCGGGGCATCGTGCTCAACTACGACGCATACGCGCAGACCGCCGCGCATTCGCCGCTCGCGGTGTGGACCGAGGCGCGCTACTTCGATCCTGCCGGCGTGTTCAGCAACACCGGCATCGGCTACTTCCGTCGCGACGGGCAGCGCTACATGCGCTACGACACGTCGTGGACGGTGTCCGACCCGCGCACGCTCACGACGACCCAATTCGGCGACACCATCTCGTCGTCGCTGTCGTGGACCCGCTCGTTGCGCATCGGCGGCGTGCAGTGGCGCAGCAACTTCGGCCTGCGCCCCGATCTCGTGACCTTCCCGGTGCCGGCGCTGTCGGGCAGCGCGGTCGTGCCGTCGGCGGTCGACCTGTACGTGAACAACGTGCGCCAGTTCAGCGGCAACGTGCCGGGCGGCCCGTTCGTGATCAACAGCGTGCCGGGCATCACCGGCGCCGGCAACGCAACGGTGATCACGCGCGACGCGCTCGGCCGCACGATCGCGACGTCGATCCCGCTCTACGTCGACACGCGCCTGCTCGCGCCCGGCCTCGCCAGCTATTCGGTGGAGGCGGGCTTCCTGCGCCGCGCATACGGCCAGGACGCGTTCGACTATGCGCGCACGCCGGCCGCGAGCGGATCGGTGCGCTACGGCGTCACCGAGCGGCTGACGGCCGAGGCGCACGCCGAGGCGACGAGCGACGTCTACAACGCCGGCGCGGGCGTGCTCGCGCGCATCGGCGGCGGGGGCGTCGCGAACGCGTCGCTGGCCGTCAGCGCCGGGCGCTTCTCCGGCGCGCAGGCCGGCCTCGGCTACCAGTACGTGACGCCGCGCTTCTCGGTCGACGCGCAAACGCTGCGCGCGTTCGGCGGCTACGGCGACCTCGGCGCGCGCGAAGGCACGCCGGTCGCGACCATCAGCGACCGCGTGACGGTGTCGTTCCCGTTCCTCCGCGCGCAGACGCTGTCGTTCAGCTATCTCGGCCTCAAATACCCGGGCGCGCCTGCATCGCGGATCGGCTCGGCGGCGTGGTCGGTCAACTTCGGGATGCTCGCGTCGATGACCGTCAGCGCATTCCAGGATTTCCGGCAGCACAACGCGCGTGGCTTCTTCGTCAGCCTGAGCGTCGGCCTCGGCGACAACACGTCGGTCGCGGCGAGCGTCGGCCGGCAGAACGGCGAGGCGACCCGCGCGGTCAGCGCGTCGCGCGCGCCCGACTACGACGGCGGCTTCGGCTGGAACGTGCAGGCTGGCGAGAACGGCCCGCTGCGCTACGGCCAGGGGCAGCTGCAATACCTGGGCCGCGCGGGCCAGGTCACGCTGCTCGGACAGTCGTTCGGCGGGCAGCGCGACGCGTCGGTCGACGTGACCGGCGCGCTCGTGCTGATGAACGGCCAGTTGCTGACGTCGCGCCGCATCGACGACGGCTTCGCGCTCGTGTCGACCGATGCCGGGCGCGTGCCGGTGCTGCACCAGAACCGGCCGATCGGCGAGACCGACCGCACGGGCTACCTGCTGGTCCCCGATCTGAGCGCGTACCAGCACAATCGCGTCGCGATCGACGGCACGACGCTGCCGGCCGATGCGCGCCTCGCGGACACGACGCTCGACGTCGTGCCGCAGGCCCGCTCGGGCGTGCTCGCGCGCTTCCCGGTCACGCGCTACCGCGCGGCGTCGATCGCGCTGCGCACGCCGGACGGCGCGCCGCTGCCGCCCGGCCTCGACGTCGTGCACGTCGAAAGCGGCCAGCGCACGATCGTCGGCTACGACGGCCTCACGTTCGTCGACGGCCTGGTCGCGAACAACCACCTGGAAATCTCCGGCGGCGGCCACGACTGCGTCGTCGCGTTTGCGTACCGGCGGCCGGACGACGGCACGCTGCCGCGGATCGGCCCGCTGACCTGCACGCCCCGCTAGCCCGCGCCGGCCGCCAGGCCCGCGAATGTTAGAATTGCGGGATTCCCTCGGCGGCGCACGCCGCCCAACTCCCCTTCGAAGAATCGCCATGACGTCCCAACTGCACAAAAAGGGCGAGGCCTGGTCGGCCCGCTTCTCGGAACCGATGTCGGAGCTGGTCAAGCGCTACACGTCGTCGGTGTTTTTCGACAAGCGCCTCGCGCTCGTCGACATCGCCGGCTCGCTCGCGCACGCGAACATGCTCGCCGCGCAGAAGATCATCAGCGCCGACGACCTGGCCGCGATCGAACGCGGGATGGCGCAGATCAAGGGCGAGATCGAGCGCGGCGAATTCGAATGGCAGCTCGATCTCGAGGACGTCCACCTGAACATCGAGGCGCGCCTGACCGCGCTGATCGGCGATGCCGGCAAGCGCCTGCACACGGGCCGCTCGCGCAACGACCAGGTCGCGACCGACATCCGCCTGTGGCTGCGCGGCGAGATCGACCGCATCGGCGGCCTGCTGAACGACCTGCGCGGCGCGCTGCTCGACCTCGCGGAACAGAACGCCGACACGATCATGCCGGGCTTCACGCACCTGCAGGTCGCGCAGCCCGTCACGTTCGGCCACCACCTGCTCGCGTACGTCGAGATGTTCTCGCGCGACGCGGAGCGCATGCGCGACTGCCGCACGCGCGTGAACCGCCTGCCGCTCGGCGCGGCCGCACTCGCGGGCACGAGCTACCCGATCGATCGTCACGCGGTCGCGAAGACGCTCGGCTTCGACGGCATCTGCGCGAACTCGCTCGACGCCGTGTCGGATCGCGATTTCGCGATCGAATTCACGGCGGCCTCCGCGCTCGTGATGACGCACGTGTCGCGTTTCTCCGAAGAACTCGTGCTGTGGATGAGCCCGCGCGTCGGCTTCATCGACATCGCCGACCGCTTCTGCACCGGCAGCTCGATCATGCCGCAGAAGAAGAACCCGGACGTGCCCGAGCTCGCGCGCGGCAAGACGGGCCGCGTGAACGGCCACCTGATGGCGCTCCTGACGCTGATGAAGGGCCAGCCGCTCGCGTACAACAAGGACAACCAGGAAGACAAGGAACCGCTGTTCGACACGGTCGACACCGTCGCCGACACGCTGCGGATCTTCGCCGAAATGGTCGCGGGCATCACCGTGAAGCCGGACGCGATGCGCGCTGCCGCGCTGCAGGGCTTCTCGACCGCCACCGACCTCGCCGACTATCTCGTGAAACGCGGCCTGCCGTTCCGCGACGCGCACGAAGCCGTCGCGCACGCGGTGCGGATCTGCGACGACCGCGGCATCGATCTCGCCGACCTGACGCTCGACGAGATGAAGCAGGAACTGCCGAACGTTGCGCACCTGATCGGCGACGACGTGTTCGGCTACCTGACGCTCGAGGGTTCGGTCGCCAGCCGCAACCATCCGGGCGGCACCGCACCCGACCAGGTGCGCGCGGCGGTCAAGGCTGCCCGCGCCGCGCTCGGCCGGTAAACCCGCTGTTCCGGACGGATGCCTTCGGCGTCCGTCGTTCATTCGGGCGGCCGTCGCGCCGCCCATTGCCTGCCCCGCTTCCCGGATGCCGCCGATGACCTTTTCCGCCGCACTCTTCGACATGGACGGCCTGCTCGTCGATTCCGAGCGGACCATCATGAACACGTGGATCGACGTGTCGAGCGCACACGGTGTCGCGCTGACGGCCACCGACTACCTGCAGATCGTCGGCCGCTCGTTCGCCGAGGGCCAGGTCATCCTGGCCCGGCTGATCGGAAACCCGGATACGTTCGACGCCGTGCGCATCCGCGTACGCGAACAGCTCGCGTCGCCCGAGCCCCATCCGAAGTTCCCGTTGAAGCCCGGCGCGTTCGCGCTGCTCGACACGCTCGCGCAGGCCGGCATCCCGTGCGCGGTCGCGTCGTCGTCCGCATGCGACGTGATCCGCGCGCGGCTCGACGCGGTCGGCGTGCTGCCGTTCTTCCGCGCGATCGCGGGCGGCGACGAAGTCGCGCGCGGCAAGCCCGACCCGGCCGTCTACCGGCTCGCGGCCGAACGCCTCGGCGTGCCGGCACATACGTGCGTCGCGTTCGAGGACAGCGACTTCGGCGCGCAATCGGCCGCCGGCGCGGGCGCGTCGGTCGTCACCGTGCCCGACCTGAAGGCGCCGACGCCCGAAATCGTCGCGCTGAGCCTGCACGTGCTCGCGTCGCTCGACGATGCGGTCGCGCTCGTGCCGTCGTGGTTCGGCCGGTACGATACGCAGAAGCCCGCGTAGCGCACGCGAGCGCGAAACACGGTGCGTTGCGCGCCGCCGAATGCAAACGGGCACCCAAGGTGCCCGTTTTGCGTTGCCGCCGAACGACTGACGTCGCGACGGCTTCTACTTGTTGCCGGCCGTCTCCGACAGCCGCTTCATCGTCGCGATGCGCGCGCCGATCAGGTCGACGCGCCCGTCCTCGCCGACGAGCGGCGCCGTCGCATCGCGGAACGCGACCCACGCGCGCTGCGCGCGCACCAGAGTCGCGGCCGAATGCGCAGGCATCTTGCGGCGCAGCTTCTGGTAATAGCGGTTCAGGTCGAACAACGCGTGCTCGCACGCGGCATCCTGTTCGCACGGCCGCACGCGGCGCACGGCCGGATCGCGCGGTGCGTTCGCAGCCGGCTTGCCGTTCGACGCGGCCCCGCCCTGGGCCGCGCCCTCGGCCGCGCTCGTGCCGCTCGTGGCCGCGACCGGTACGGCGGCGGGCAGCGGCGCATAACGATCGGCCGCGCCGCGCAGCGCCAGCGCGCGATCGCGCACGGGCTGCAACTGCATGTCGGCGCTCGACATCGTGTACGCGGTGCCGCGCGTCGTGTCGTACACGGCCTTCAGCAGAAGGACTTCATCCTTGCGCCACGTGACCCAGCGGCGCTGGCTGTCCTGCCAGCCGCGCTTCGCGTCGGCCGGCGCATCCTTCAACAGGCGCTGGTACGCGCCGTCCATCACCGCCTGCCACTGCTGCTGTGCTTCGCCCATGCACTGGATCTGGCCGGCCGTCGACGACCGGTCGCGCCGCGCGAGGCATTGCCGCATCGCGACGTCGATCGGGTCGGCCGCCGCGACTTCCGCGTGTGCGACGCCCGACCCCGCCAGCCCCGCCGCCCCTGCCGCCCAGACGACGAGCGCGGCCACCGCCGCGCGCATCGCCCGGAATCGTCCGTGCGTCGCCATCAGTCGCGCACGCAGTCGACGTAGTACTCGACGCGGCCGTTCACCTCTTCCGCGACGAGGCCGTGGATGTCGGTGTGGAAGCCCGGGAAACGCTCGTTGAAGTCGCGCGCGAACCGCAGGTAGTTCACGATCGTCTTGTTGAAGCGCTCGCCCGGGATCAGCAGCGGAATGCCCGGCGGGTACGGCGTCAGCAGGATGCTCGTCACGCGGCCTTCGAGCTCGTCGAGCGGCACGCGGTCGATCTTGCGGTGTGCGAGCTTCGCGAACGCGTCCGACGGCTTCATCGCCGGTTCCATGTCCGACAGGTACATCTCGGTCGTCAGGCGTGCGATGTCGTTCGCGCGGTACACGTCGTGGATCTGCGTGCACAGGTCGCGCAGGCCGACGCGCTCGTAGCGCGGATGCTGCGCGACGAATTCCGGCAGCACGCGCCACAGCGGCTGGTTGTTGTCGTAGTCGTCCTTGAACTGCTGCAGCTCGGTCACCATCGAGTTCCAGCGGCCCTTCGTGATGCCGATCGTGAACATGATGAAGAACGAGTACAGGCCGGTCTTCTCGACGATGATCCCGTGCTCGGCCAGATACTTCGTGACGATCGCGGCCGGAATGCCCGTCTCGCCGAACTCGCCGTCGACGTCGAGCCCCGGCGTGATGATCGTCGCCTTGATCGGGTCGAGCATGTTGAAGCCTTCCGCGAGCGGGCCGAAGCCGTGCCAGTGGTCATTCGGCTTCAGCATCCAGTCGTCGCGCGAACCGATGCCCTCTTCCGACAGGTTGTCCGGGCCCCACACGCTGAAGAACCAGTCGTCGCCGTATTCGGCGTCGACCTTGCGCATCGCGCGGCGGAAGTCGATCGCCTCGGCGATCGATTCCTCGACGAGCGCGGTGCCACCCGGCGGCTCCATCATCGCGGCCGCGACGTCGCACGACGCGATGATCGCGTACTGCGGGCTCGTCGACGTGTGCATCAGGTACGCCTCGTTGAAGCGGTGCTTGTCGAACGTGCGGTTCTCCGAATCCTGCACGACGATCTGCGACGCCTGCGAGATGCCGGCGAGCAGCTTGTGCGTCGAGTGCGTCGCGAACACGAGCGCGCCCGTGCGCGGGCGGCCGTCGCCGATCGCGTGCATGTCGCGGTAGAAATCGTGGAACGTCGCATGCGGCAGCCACGCTTCGTCGAAGTGCAGCGTGTCGAGCAGGTCGCCGAGCAGGTCCTTGATCATCTCGACGTTGTAGACGACGCCGTCGTACGTGCTCTGCGTGATCGTCAGGATCCGCGGCTTCATGTCCGGGTTCTCGCGCAGCGCCTCGCGCGCGAACGGGTTCGCCTCGATCTTCTTGCGGATGTTCTCCGGCTTGAATTCGTCGCGCGGGATCGGCCCGATGATGCCGAAATGGTTGCGCGTCGGCGTCAGGAACACCGGAATCGCGCCCGTCATCGTGATCGCGTGCAGGATCGACTTGTGGCAGTTGCGGTCGACCAGCACGATGTCGCCCGGCGCCACCGTCGCGTGCCAGACGATCTTGTTCGACGTCGACGTGCCGTTGGTCACGAAGAACAGGTGATCGGCGCTGAAGATGCGCGCCGCATTGCGCTCGGACGCCGCGACCGGGCCCGTGTGATCGAGCAGCTGGCCGAGTTCGTCCACCGCGTTGCAGACGTCCGCGCGCAGCATGTTCTCGCCGAAGAACTGATGGAACATCTGGCCGAGCGGGTTCTTCAGGAACGCGACGCCGCCCGAGTGGCCCGGGCAGTGCCACGAGTACGAGCCTTCGTCCGCGTACTTGACGAGTTCCTTGAAGAACGGCGGCGCGAGCGAGTCGAGATAGACCTTCGCCTCGCGGATGATGTGGCGCGCGACGAACTCCGGCGTGTCCTCGAACATGTGGATGAAGCCGTGCAGCTCGCGCAGGATGTCGTTCGGCAGATGCCGCGACGTGCGCGTCTCGCCGTACAGGAAGATCGGGATGTCCGCGTTGCGGCGGCGCACTTCGGTGACGAACGCGCGCAGCTCGATGATCGCGGTCGCGAGTTCGGGCAGCTCGCCGTCCGGGCCGGTTTCGCCGAGCATGAGTTCGTCGTCGTCGATCGACAGGATGAAGCACGACGCGCGGCTCGACTGCTGCGCGAACGACGTCAGATCGCCGTAGCTCGTGAGGCCGAGGACTTCGACGCCCTCTTTCTCGATCGCTTCGGCCAACGCCCGGATGCCGGAGCCCGAGATGTTCTCGGAGCGGAAATCTTCGTCGATGATGACGACGGGGAAACGAAACTTCATGGGCGATTCTCCAAAAAGAACGACCGCGGCGCGTCACGCGCAGCGGTCACCCGGAAACTGGTGAGACGATATGCAACCAGATCAGGTTTTCGGCAGCGTGACACCGCGCTGCCCCTGATACTTGCCGCCGCGATCGGCGTACGACACGTCGCACACTTCGTCGCTCTCGAAGAAGAGCACCTGCGCGACGCCTTCGTTCGCGTAGATCTTCGCGGGCAGCGGCGTGGTGTTCGAGAATTCCAGCGTGACGTAGCCTTCCCACTCGGGCTCGAACGGCGTCACGTTGACGATGATCCCGCAGCGCGCATAGGTCGACTTGCCGAGGCAGACCGTCAGCACGGTGCGCGGGATGCGGAAATATTCGACGGTGCGGGCCAGCGCGAACGAGTTCGGCGGGATGATGCACACGTCGCCCTTGAAATCGACAAACGAACCCTCGTCGAAGTTCTTCGGATCGACGATCGTCGAGTTGATGTTCGTGAAGATCTTGAATTCGTCTGCGCAGCGGATATCGTAGCCGTAGCTCGACGTGCCGTAGCTGACGATCCGGCGGCCGTCCGCGGACGCGCGAACCTGATCGGGCACGAACGGCTCGATCATCTTGTGCTCTTCGGCCATGCGCCGAATCCATTTGTCGGACTTGATGCTCATGTCAGCCTCCGCCGGGCCGTCCCAAGGAGGCTGACCGCCCCCTCGGGGGGCAGCGAACAAAGTGAGCGTGGGGGTCGATTCATATCGGGGCGCCAGGAAACGCTGCGTGACAGTCAGGAACGGCCGCTCGCGCGAGGTGGCGGCCCGGAAAGGCGGACATTTTACGCGATCATCGGCCCGCGCACGCGGCAGCCGTCAGCGGATCACGCCGCAGGCGAGCGCGGGCCCCGCGCCATGCTGCGGAAACGCGGGATCGCCCGGGTCGCGGTGCACCAGCGCCGCGCGGCTCATCGCCGAGCGCACGCCATCGAGGGCCAGATCGGGAGCGACGATGAAGCCGGCCGCGACACCGTTCGCATCCGCATGGATGTTGCCGAGATCGCCGGCGACGCGGGCGCCCGCGCGCAGACGGTCGGCGGCCGGCGCGAACACCTGGCCGGCGCTCGAGCCGTCGCCCGCGTTGCAGTCGCCGCGCTCGTGCACCTGCAGCGCGTGATCGCTGTTCGGCGGCAGGCCGACCAGGTTGTAGGTGACCTGGACGCCGTCCGGGCGTTCGACGAACGTCACCGCGCCGCGCGCCTGCGAGCCGACCGTCGGCTGCAGTTGTGCGTCGGCCCGTTTTTCGTGCGACGAGGAAAAGGAGGTGCAGCCGGCCAGCAGGCCCAGCGCGGCGACGGCCAGCAGCGCGTGCCGCGCGCGGCCGGCGCGCACCCCGTGATGTCGTTGTTTCATTCGATCCTCATGCCGGCTGACGGCCGTTTGACACGGCGGCCGTGCCGGGCGGGTAAAGGGACCCGGGAAAAGTCGCCATGATACCGCGCCTCGCGGCGCCGTAAACAGCGTGAGGCCCCGCCCCGCAAGGGTTTTACGTATTTTGAACAACGATGGTCGGGAACTTCGACGTCATGTCGCGCGCGCGCTCGGCAATCGCCAGCGCGACCCCGCGCGCGATGTCGCGGTAGCGACGCGCCAGCGCGCCGTCCGGATCGGCCGCGACCGTCGGCGTGCCGCTGTCGGCCCGCTCGCGGATCGCGATGTCGAGCGGCAGGCTGCCGAGCACGTTCACATCGTAGTCCTTCGCCATCCGCTCGGCCCCGCCGGCGCCGAAGATGTGCTCCTCGTGGCCGCAGTTCGAGCAGATGTGGATGCTCATGTTCTCGACGATGCCGAGGATCGGAATCCCGACCTTCTCGAACATCTTCAGGCCCTTCTTCGCGTCGAGCAGCGCGATGTCCTGCGGCGTCGTGACGATCACCGCGCCCGTGACGGGCACGCGCTGCGCGAGCGTCAGCTGGATGTCGCCCGTGCCGGGCGGCATGTCGACGATCAGGTAGTCGAGCTCGCGCCAGTTGGTCTGGCGCAGCAACTGCTCGAGCGCAGAGGTCGCCATCGGGCCGCGCCACACCATCGGGTTGTCTTCCTCGATCAGGAAGCCGATCGAGTTCGCCTGCAGCCCGTGGCCGACGAGCGGGTTCATCGACTGGTTGTCGGGCGACTCGGGGCGCTGGCCGTGGATGCCGAGCATCGTCGGCAGCGACGGGCCATAGATGTCGGCGTCGAGAATGCCGACCGATGCGCCTTCCGCGGCGAGCGCGAGCGCGAGGTTCACGGCCGTCGTGCTCTTGCCGACACCGCCCTTGCCCGACGCCACCGCGACGATGTTCTTCACGTTCGGCAGCAGCTTCACGCCGCGCTGCACCGTGTGCGCGACGATCTCCTGCGACACGGCGACGCGCGCGTCGCGCACGCCCGGCACGGCCTGGAGCGCCGCCGCAACGCGTGCGCGCACGTCGTCGTGCTGGCTGCGCGCGGGATAACCGAGCACCACGTCGAGCGCCACGACATCGCCGTCGATCGCGACGTTGCGCACGCCCTTGTTCGCCGCATACGGCCGGCCGGTATTGGGGTCGACGACAGCCGCCAGTGCGGCGTCGACTTGTGCCCGGTCAATGCTCATCGAAACTCCATGAAAACGTTTTTCTCGCGCGCAAACGTCAAAAAATATCAAATTACGCTGCGAAAATCGGGAAAAGTGAAAGAATCTGTTGCATGCCATTGCGCGAACGCGCGACCCGGCGCACTCTTCGCGTGCGGCACGCTATGGGGCCAAATCGGCCACTAACCGCCTATATTGTAGAGGCTGACGCGTCGCGCTGTCCGAACAGCCATGTTGACGGACAGGGCATGCGGCCGCCTCGGCGGCTGCCGCGAGCGCCAGGCCCGCCCTCCTTTTTCGGGCGGCCTGTGCGGGGAGCCGTAACTGTAGTTGTCGTTGTCGACTCGTTCAACCAAGAGAGGAATCCAAGATGAACATGAAAATCGCGACTCGCCTGTCCGTCTTCGCCCTGGCCGGTGCAGTGCTGGCCGGCTGCGCATCTCCGCAAGGCACCAACACGGCCGTCGGTACCGGCACGGGTGCGGCGCTGGGCGCGGGCATCGGCGCACTGGCGGGCGGCGGCAAGGGCGCGGCGATCGGCGCGGGCGTCGGCGCGCTGGTCGGCGGCGTGACGGGTTACAACTGGCAGGCGATCAGGAACAAGCTCGCGCCGTCGGCAGCGCAGACGGGCACGCAGGTGACCGAGCAGCCGGACGGCTCGCTGAAGCTGAACGTGCCGAGCTCGGTGACGTTCGCGACGAACCAGTACGCGATCACGCCGGCATTCACGCCGCTGCTGAACGACCTGGCGACGACGCTGAACCAGAACCCGCAAGTGACGGCATCGGTCGTCGGCTACACGGACAGCACGGGCTCGGCGCAGCTGAACCAGACGCTGTCGCAGAACCGCGCGCAAAGCGTCGTGAACGCGCTCGCGCAGCGCGGCGTCAACGGCGGCCGTCTGTCGGCGCAAGGCATGGGCGCATCGAACCCGATCGCGGACAACGCGACCGAAGCCGGCCGCGCACAAAACCGCCGCGTCGAAATCTACCTGCGCGCAGCGCAGGCGCAATAAGCGCACGACGAGGGGAAGGCGCGGGCACGCCGCCCGCGCAGCCCCGCCGGACAAGGCATCCGTCGGGGCCGGTAACAAATCGAAAAAATTTTCGAACTTCCGTGGCGGGGCGTGGTCAGTATTTACGGTACGCGGCTGGGAGTTGCCGGCGCGTCACCATTCTCCTCTTGTCGTTGTTGCTCCGGGGCCATATCCGCCCCGGTTTTTTTTGCCTGCGGAATTCGTGTTGCGGCGCAACATATCACTGCCGGGCACACCGCTTGCGCGGCCCCGCCGGCTCCGGCGCCCGCTACGCGGCGCCAGCCCGCCTCCCCGGCCCGCGCCCCTGCTAGAATCGCAGTTTCCCGTCGTATTTCCGCCGTTCCTCTACAGACCCTATGTCCGCAACCGACCTCACTTCCGTGCAGGCTGCGGTGCCGCAAGGCGCCCGCCAGATCCTCGTTACGTCCGCACTGCCCTATGCCAACGGGCAGATCCACATCGGCCACCTGGTCGAGTACATCCAGACCGACATCTGGGTGCGGACGCTGCGAATGCACGGCCATGAGGTCTACTACATCGGCGCCGACGACACGCACGGCACGCCGATCATGCTGCGCGCGGAGAAGGAAGGCCTGAGCCCGAAGCAGCTGATCGACCGCGTCTGGACCGAGCACAAGCGCGATTTCGACAGCTTCGGCGTGTCGTTCGACAACTTCTACTCGACCGACTCGGACGAGAACCGCGTGCTGAGCGAGCAGATCTACCTCGCGCTGCGGGAAGCCGGCCTGATCGCCGAACGCGAGATCGAGCAGGCGTACGACCCGGTCAAGGAAATGTTCCTGCCGGACCGCTTCATCAAGGGCGAGTGCCCGAAGTGCCACGCGAAGGACCAGTACGGCGACAACTGCGAGGTGTGCGGCTCGACCTACCTGCCGACCGAACTGCTGAACCCGTATTCGGTCGTGTCGGGCGCGACGCCGGTGCGCAAGACGTCGAAGCACTACTTCTTCCGCCTGTCCGACCCGCGCTGCGAGACGTTCCTGCGCGAATGGGTGAGCGGCCTCGCGCAGCCCGAAGCGACCAACAAGATGCGCGAATGGCTCGGCGACGCCGGCGAGGCCAAGCTCGCCGACTGGGACATCTCGCGTGACGCGCCGTACTTCGGCTTCGAGATCCCCGGTGCGCCCGGCAAGTATTTCTACGTGTGGCTCGACGCGCCGGTCGGCTACTACGCGAGCTTCAAGAACCTGTGCGACCGCAACGGCATCGATTTCGACGCGTGGATCCGCGCGGGCTCGAAGGCCGAGCAGTACCACTTCATCGGCAAGGACATCCTGTACTTCCACACGCTGTTCTGGCCCGCGATGCTCGAGTTCTCGGGCCACCGCACGCCGACCAACGTGTTCGCGCACGGCTTCCTGACGGTCGACGGCGCGAAGATGTCGAAGTCGCGCGGCACGTTCATCACCGCGCAGAGCTACATCGACACGGGCCTGAACCCGGAATGGCTGCGCTACTACTTCGCCGCGAAGCTGAACGCGACCATGGAAGACATCGACCTGAACCTCGACGACTTCCAGGCACGCGTGAACAGCGACCTCGTCGGCAAGTACGTGAACATCGCGAGCCGCGCGGCCGGCTTCCTGCTCAAGCGCTTCGACGGCCGCGTGCAGGACAGCGCGATGAACCATCCGCTCGTCGCGAAGCTGCGCGATGCGATTCCCGCGATCGCCGCGAACTACGAAGCACGCGAATACAGCCGCGCGCTGCGCCACACGATGGAGCTCGCGGACGACGTGAACGCGTACGTCGACGGCGCGAAGCCGTGGGAGCTCGCGAAGGATCCGGCCAACGCGGTCGCGCTGCACGAAACCTGCAGCGTGAGCCTCGAGGCGTTCCGCCTGCTGTCGCTCGCGCTGAAGCCGGTGATGCCGCGCGTCGCCGAATCCGTCGAATCGTTCTTCGGGATTGCGCCGCTCACGTGGGCCGATGCCGCGAAGCCGCTGTCGTCGGAACAGCCGATCAAGGCTTACCAGCACCTGATGACGCGCGTCGACGCGAAGCAGATCGACGCGCTGCTCGCCGCCAACCGCGATTCGCTGCAAGCCGACGCGGCTGCTCCGAGCGCGAACGCCGCGAACGCCGCGAAGGATGCGAAGAACGCCAAGGCGAATGCGAAGCCGGCCGTCGTGAACGGCGCCGACGACGCCCCCATCTCGATCGACGATTTCGCGAAGATCGATCTGCGCATCGCGAAGATCGTCGCGTGCCAGGCCGTCGAAGGCTCGGACAAGCTGCTGCAGCTCACGCTCGACATCGGCGAGGAAAAGACCCGCAACGTGTTCTCGGGCATCAAGTCCGCGTACCAGCCCGAGCAGCTCGTCGGCAAGCTGACGGTGATGGTCGCGAATCTCGCGCCGCGCAAGATGAAGTTCGGCCTGTCCGAAGGGATGGTGCTCGCGGCGTCGGCAACCGACGAGAAAGCCGAGCCGGGCCTCTACATCCTCGAGCCGCACAGCGGCGCGAAGCCCGGCATGCGCGTGAAGTAAGCAGCACACGCCACTGCTTGAGAAGAAAGCCTCGCACGATACGTGCGGGGCTTTTTTTCATGGCGTGGCGCGCGCAGCACCGCCCGACGCGCAGCGCGCGAGTTCGGCTAACATGGCGACGACATCGGGCCCGCCGGATTCCGAAGACCGCATCCAGCGGTCCACCCAGGCCGTGGCGGCAGGCCCCACCCAAGAATAACGACATGACACACACTTCCGACACCCCGCCAGCGGAACGCACGCGTGCTTCGCCGCGCGCGAGCCATGCCCGCGCCCCGATCACGATTCCGCTCGTGCCGATCGCGCACGCCAACGCCGTCGCGCCGCTCGTCGCGCGCAGCCGCGCGTTCGACACGCTCGCCCGGCGCTTCGCGTGGCTCGCGTTGCGCGAGCCGCCCGCCGACGACAGCCGCCGCTGGCATGTCCATACCGTTGCCGGCCGAACGATCCGCTTCGCGCAGCCGCTCACGTTCACGCCGTACGCGGCGGCGCAGCCCTGCTCCGCGCGTTGCCGGTTCTGCTCGGAAACGCTGGTCGACGAAACCGCGTCGGGCCCGGTAGCGGCAGGCCTGCGCCCGGCGGCCGACTATTTCGACACGCTGCGGCGTGCGCTGAGCACCCTGCGCGGCGTGCCGCTGTCGTATTCGCTGTCCGGGCTCGAGAACACGGACGATCCGCGCTGGCTGCTGTCGCTCGTCGCGACGCTCGGCGCGGCCGGCGACGACGGTCCGGACGCAACCGGCAGCGTGCTGTACACAAACGGCGCCGGGCTCGTCGAACACGGCGACGCGCTGCTGCCGGCCCTCGCGGACTTCGGCATCTCATGGCTCGAATGGTCGCGGCATCACGACCGCGACGACGTGAACCAGTCGATCATGCGCTTTCGGCCAGGCCGGCACGTGAGGCACCAGCACGCGTTCGAAACGGCATTTGCCGCCGCGCGCGCGCACTTTCCGGTCAAGCTCGTCTGCATCGTGCAGCGCGGCGGCATCGAGACGCCGGCGGACGTGCTCCGCTATCTGGCCCATGCACGCGCGCTCGGGGCCCGCTCGGTGATCTTCCGCGAGTTCTCCGCGCTGCCCGACACCTATCGGCACAACGCGACGCGGCGCTACATCGACCGCACACGTGTTCCGATCGACGCGCTGCTGCTCGCCTGCGCGGCGGACGCCGCGTTTTCCGCGCAGTACGAACCGATCGCGCTGACGGCCGGCTACTACTTCTGGAATGCGCGCTGGACGCATCGCGACGGCTTCGAGGTCGTGTTCGAGACGTCCGACTACGGCGCGATGCGCGAGCACGAGTTGCGCGATGCCGTGTACAAGCTCGTGTTCCACCCGAACGGCAACCTGTGCGCCGGCTGGCATCCGGCGCGCGACATCCTGTGGAGCAACGATGACCGTCGTGACTAGCTGGCTGCGCCTGACCGACGAGGCCGCCGACACCACCCTGCCCGCCGACCTGCGCGCGCGGGATGCGTTTGCCGCGCGCGATTGCGGCTGGGTCGAGCAGATGATGCCATTCATCGGCAGCCACGCGACGCCGGGCGGCTGGATCGTCGATCCGTTCGGCGGCTTCGGCACGACGCTCGTCGCCGCCGCGCGATGCGGCGTGCCGGCGCTCGGCGTCGAGATCGACCCGGCGCGCGTCGCATTCGCACGCGAACGACTCGCGCGCACGGGCGCGCCACCCGCCCGCTATCCGGTGCTGGCCGGCGACCTGTCGAGCGACGCGACGCAGGCCGCGGCACGCCGCGCTGGCGGCCCGTTCACGCTGTGCCTGACGAGCGTGCCCTACTTCGGCTGCACGGGGTTGCCCGACAGCCCGCGCGACGGGCAACTGTACGGCGTCGATTGCTATGCGCCGTATCTCGAGCGGATGCGCAACGTGTTCGCCGGCGTGCATGCGCTGCTCGAGCCGGGCGGCTGGTGCATCGCGATGGCGCAGAACCTGCGGGTCGGCGGCCGGTTCGTGCCGCTGGCATGGGATGTCGCGCGATTGCTCGGCGAGCGCTTCGTGTTGCACGACGAACGCGTGCTGATCTACGAACGCGCCGACGGCCCGGCGCCGCACGGCGCCGGCGCCACCGACCGCACGCATGAATACGCGCTCGTGTGCCGCAAGGCGCCGCTCGCGAGTGACGTCGACGCAGCCCGCGCGCTGGTGGCCGCGCTGACGCGCGAGGGCTTCGCGTTCGCGGCGATCGGCGGCTTCGCGCAACGGCTCGCGGCGGCAGCGGACGATGCCGCCGCTGCGCCGCTGAACGACGTCGACCTCGTCGTGCCGCCCGACGATGCGGATCTGTCACGGCTGCTGCAATGGCTCGACGCCGACGGCTTCTCGATCGAATCGTGGAATGCGCGGGTGACGCCGCCGGTCGCGGCTACCGCGCTGCAATACCGCCACTACTTCCGCGCACGGCGGCTTGATGCACGCGGCCGCTGGCTGCAGGTCGACGTGACGGTCGCCGCTACGCGCGAAGCCTTCGACGCATGCCTGCGCGCCGACCCGAGGCCGGGCGCGTCGGGCTGAGCGGGGGCCGGAGCGCGCCCCTTGATCACCGCTGCCCGAACCAGCGATCGAAGCGCCGCGTGTAGTTCAGGTCGACGCCCTGGAACGTGCCGCCGTACGCGGACACCGACCAGAAGCGCGTCAGGTTGATCGTCGCCTTGAACGCGTTGCTGGCCGACTGCAGCCCCTGCTCGTAGCCGAGCACGAAGCGCTCGTTGATCGCCTTCGACACCTGCACGACCTGCGGGTCGGTCAGGCCGACGTCGCTGCGGCCGATCGAGAATTCGTCGAGGCCGATGGTCTGCGCGACGCGCTTGCCGGTCGCGCTGCCGAGCAGCGCGAGCGCGGCCGTCATCGCGCCCTGCTGGCCGACGTTGTTGCCCTGGTCGGTGCCGTGCCCGAACAGCAGCCACGACAGCTTCTCGTTGTCGGTGACGTTCGGCTCGGACACGAGCTTGACCGTCGACGACTGGATCATGCCCGTCACCTGCACGCCGGCCTCGACCTCCTGGTTGCGCCGCATCGCGAGGATGTTGACGCCCGGGTTCGACACGGGCCCGTTGAACGTGAAGAAGCCGTTCTCGATCGCGAGCTTGCGGCCGAACGCCGTGTACGTCGATCCTTCGGTCACGCGCACGTTGCCGACCGCACGCAGCGGCACGCCTGGCGCGCTCATCACGGTGATCGTGCCGCGCAGCCCGAGATCCGCGCCGTGGCCCTTGAAGCGGAAGTTGTTGCCGAGGCCGATGTCGATGTTCGCGCGCGGCGCGACCGACGGCGCCGGCTTGTCCGTGGCCGGCGGCGGCTTCGCGACCGCGGTGCCGGTCGGCGTCTCGCCGCGCACCGTGCCGTCCGGCTGCACGATCACGACATCGTCGGACAGGTGCGGCGCCGATTCCTCGGGCAGGTCGAACAGCGCGCGGTCGACGACGAACTTGCCGTCGATCGACAGCGCGCCGCGCGGCCCGTCGTTCGCGACCGTCGCCTTGCCCGACAGCGACAGCTTGCGGTCCGGCGCCGCGAACAGTTCGAGCTTGTCCGCGACGATGCTCGCGGTCAGGTCGGGCGCCTCGCCGTCGAGGCGCACGCGGCCGAGCGCGCGCAGCGTGCCGTCGCCGCCGTGGAACTCGACCTGCTGGAATTCGACGAGGTTTTCCGAGAGCTTCACGCGCACGATGCCATCCTTCAACTGCACGCCCTGGTCGACGAGCGTCGCGGACAGGTCGTCGCCCGTCAGCATCCCCGACAGGTTCGGCTTCACCGGCGTGCCGGCGACCGTCAGCTTCAGCGCCGCGCGCCCGCCGAGCAGGTAGCTCGGCCCGAACAGGTTGCCGGTCGCTTTCAGCGACGGGATGTCGGCGTCGATGCGGCCCGACAGCGCGCCGTCGTTGACAACCCCGAACACGCCGTCGCGCAGCGCGAACGGCACCGTGACGTTCGCATCGAGCGTGCCGATCCGGTTCGCCTTCGCGAGCGCCGTCACGTTGAGCCGGTTGCCGGGCGCGAAGCTCGCGCGCGCGGACAGGTCGGTCAGCCCGAGCGACGCGATGCCGCGCCCGCTCTCGACCGTCACGTCGCCGCCGCGGCGCTTCGCCTGCACGTAGCCCGTCGCGTTCGCGCCGAGCGAGAAATCCCAGTCGGCATCGAGCACGACGTCGGTGCGTACCGGCGGCCGCTGGCCCGTCAGCTCCTGGCGGACCTCGAGGAAGCGTGCGACCGATGCGCCTCTCACCGAGCCCGCCGAGCGCATCTGGCCGTGATCGAACACAAACGACTTCAGGTCGATCGCCGCACCTTCCAGCGTGAGCCGCGTCGCGCCGAGCGCCACGCGGCCGGCGCCGGCCGACACGGTGAGCGGCGCCTGCAGCGCGACGGCCGGCGTGCCGCGGTTCGCGAGGCGCGTGACGGTGCCGTCCCAGCGCATCCCGTCGCGGTTCTCGATCACGCCGCCGTTAGCCGCGAGCGTCACGTCGATCACGCGGCCGCCGGTCGTCCCGAGCGCCGATGCGTCGAGCGTGTGCTTCGCGCGCGTGCCGTTCAGATTCGCGCGCAGCGATTTCAGCTTCAGCGAGCCAAGCGCGATGTCGGTCGCGTCGGCCGTGAACACGAGTGCGCCGTGCGCGCCGTCGCGGATGTCCGCGCGGCCCTGTGCGGCGCCGATCCGGTTCGATCCGACGACGACGCGCTCGGCCTTGTAGGTGGCCGTCACGTTCGGGTGCGCGAAGCTGCCGGTCAGGTCGCCCTGCGCCTGCACGAGCCCTTCCACGCCGAAGCCGAGCCGGTCGAGCTGCGGCGCGTCGACGACGAAGCGCAGCCGGTCGCCGGGCGCGCCGAAGCTGCCGCGCAAATCGACGTGGTTGCCCGCGATCGACAGGTTCGCGTTGCTCGGCAGGATTCGCGAGCCGGCGAGCTGCACGACGCCGGCACCGGTCAGCGGCACGCCGTCGTACAGGCTGTCGCCGAGCTTGAAGGTCGCCTTCGTCGACACCTGCGGCGCAAACGCGCCCGACGCGGTCAGCGTGCCCGACACGCGCGTCTCGCCGCGCCTGGCCGGCGCCTTTGCGTTGGCGGCCGCCTTGCCGCCGCCGGCCTTCGGCGCGCTCATCACGGCGAGCAGCAGCGGATCGAACGCCGTCAGCGTCGCCTTCGCGTCGTAGCTCGAGTGCGCGTCGTGGCGAAACACGCCCGTCAGGTCGATACGACCCTTGGCCGCAGTCACGCGCGCGTCGGTCAGCACGGTCTGCTGCGGCGTCAGCGCGACCTTCGCGCGCGCGCCGAGCGCGAGCTTCGGGTCGTTCAGGTCGAAATCGACGGTCGTCACGTCGCCCGCGAGCGTCACGCCGAGCGGGCCGCCCAGGCGCATCGGCCGCAACTCGGCGACGAATGCGTTCAGGTCGAGGTTCGCGACCTTCAGGTCGAAGCGGCCCTTGCCGCCCGTCAGCGTGCCATTGCCCGTCACGCTGCCGTCGCGGATCAGCTTCAGCGCGAGATCGTCGATCTGCTGCGCGTGCGCGTCGAGATGCACGTTCGCGTGCGCGTCGATCACCGGCAGCAGGTGATCGCCGAGCGTGCCGGGCTTCGCGTTGACGATCGACACGGGGCCCGTCACCGCGAAACCCTTCGCGGGTGCGGTGCCGGCAGGCGCGGTCACGGGCGCGAGCTCCGCGCGCACCGCGAGATCGGCGGCCGGCGCGCCGGGTGCGAGCGCCTGCGGATTCACGTGATCGAATGCGAGCGATGCGCGCGTGAGCGGCACCGCGCCGAACGGCGCGGCCTCGACGTGCGCGCGCCCGCTCAGCTTCATCCCGCTCGCATCGACGTCCGCGACGAGCGCCTCGAGCGAACCCGACACGCGGGCCCGCGCGTCGACCGGCTCGTCGGACAGCTTGCCCGCGTAGGTGGCTTCGCCCGTCAGCGCGAACGGCTTCACGCCGTCGAGCTTCGCGCGCGCGGTCAGCGCGCCGTACGGCGTGTCGATGCTGTCGAGCACGAGTTCATGATGACGGCCGTCGCTGCGGCCGTTCAGCGCGAGGCGGTCGAGTTGCGTCGTCGATCCGCCGTCGTGAATCGCGAGGTGATCGACGCGCAGATCGTCGATCCGCAACTGCAGCGGCAGGCTGAGATCCTGCGGCGTCGTGCTCGGCGTCGACGGCCCCGGTGCGATCCGCACGTCGATCGTGCCCGCGCGAAGATAGGCGATGGATAGCCGCCACGGCGCGCGGGTCAATGCCCAGCGGCCGTCGATCCGGTCGATGCGGACCTCGGTGCCGGTGCCGTCGGGGCTCGTCCACGCGAAGCCGCGCAACCGCACGCCGGTCGCAAGCGAGCCGCCTTCGAGCGTGCCCGCGAGCCGTGCGCCGAGCACGCGCCCGGCCACCTGCCATGCGAGCCGCGTGCCGCGCTCGGTCGTCGCCGCGGCCAGCACGAGCCCGGCGGCCAGCACGACGAGCAGCACGGCCGTGGCGAGCGTCCACGCGACGACGCGCACCACGCGTCCGCGGCGCGGCGCGCGCGGCGGCGCGTCGGGCGCGCCGTCGGGCGAGTCCGGATCGTGAGGCGGCGGCGTGTCGTTCGGGTCCTTCGTCATGCGGTTCGTCGTGGATGAAACGGTACGTTCAGAAAGCGATGCCGAGCGTCAGGTACGGACGCACGCTGTGGTTGCGCAACCCATACGCGACGTCGACGTTGATCGGGCCCACAGGGCTTCGCCAGCGCGCACCGATGCCGACGCCCGGATAAAACACCTTCTCGCCCCACGCATCGGTCGCGGTGCCGATGTCGAAGAACGTCGCAGCGCCCCAGTCGCGGTTGAACCAGTGCTGGTATTCGGCGGTGCCCGTCATCAGGTACTTGGTCGGCAACACGGAGCCGGCGACGCTGTTGCCGATGCTCTGGTAACCGTAACCTCGCACCGAGTTCGAGCCGCCCGCGCGGAACAGCAGCGACGCCGGCACGCCGGTCGAGCTGCCGCTCGTGAACACGCCGCCGAGCTCCGCGCGGAACACGAACAGGTCGCGCTTGCCGATCGGCAGGTACTGCTGGCCGCGCGCGTAGCCGCGGATGAAGGTCTGGTCGGTTGCCACGCCCTTGATCGCGAAGCCGGCCTCCGCGTGGATCAGGTTGCCCGAGCGCGGAAACAGCGGATCGTCGATGTTGCGGCGCGTCCAGGCCCATTGCGGTACGAGCGCGCGGCTCGTGGTCGGCCCCGCGCCGTTCTGGTCGAGCCGGTCCTGGTAGAACATCAGCGAATACGCATAGTCGATGAACTGGCCGGTGCGCGTGCGCTGCACGCCGACCCGCGCGCTGTAGATGCGCGTGTCCGACACGTTGGTGTTCGTATACGACGCGAGCACGCTGTTGGTCCACCCTTTCTCGCCCGGCGGCATCGACAGCTGGACCTGCCCGTACTGCTGGATCTGGTCGAGCCGGCCCGACACGGTCAGCGGCCACGCGGCGCCGAACGTGTCGAGATACGTATAGGAGCCCTGCACATGCGGGCCCGTGTCGGTTGCATAGCCGACGCCGCCGCGGATGTTGTTGTACGGGAACTCGCTGACCTTCACGTGCACGGGCGTGCGCTCGGGCTTCGTCGTATCGTCGCCGACGTCGATCGCGACGCTCGCGTAGTACGGCGTGTTCTGCAACTGCCGCTGCAATTCGGTGATCCGCTGCGCGTCGTAGATCTCGCCTTCCGACAGCGGATTGACGTTCGTGACGATCTTCTCCGGATAGCGGCGCACGCCGTCGACATCGACCTTGCCGATCGTAAACGTCGGGCCGCTGTCGAACGCGACCGCGAGCGTCGCGCGCTGCGTGCGCGGGTCGACGCGCGCCTCGGACGACACGATCTTCGCGCCGAGATAGCGGCGCGACTGCAGTTGCTTGAGCGCCGCGCCCTTCGCGCCGTCCCAGTCGGACTGCGTGAACGGGTCGCCCGGCTTCAGCGAGAACGCGAAGCGGGTCGCGGCCTCCTGCTTCGGATCTTCGATGTCGACGGGGCCCTTGAACGTCAGGTCGACCGTCGACACGACGGTCTGCGGGCCCGGATCGACCGCGATGCGCACGTCGCGCTTGCCGTCGCGCATACGCACGTCGGTGCGCACGACCGGCGAGAAATAACCGGCCGTCGCGGTCAGGTCGCGCACCTGCTGCGGCGTGGCGGTCACGAGGAAATCGAACTGGTCTTCGCTGATGTCGTCGCGCTTCGCGAAGCGCGCAATATCGAGATGCGACTTGAGCAGCTTGCGGACCGAGCGCGGCGCGTCGATGTCGACGTCGTACTTCGCGTGGGCCGGCAGCGCGAAGAACGCGGCGACGCACCCCGCGAGGACCGCCCGCGCGGCGCGGGCCGCGGCGCCGGCGCGATTGCGTGCCGCGCGCGGGCCCGGGTCATGCGCCATGTGTGCTTGCTGGTTCGACTGCCCCGCCAAATATAACCTCGCCCTCGGTTGTCACGGTTTCGTGGAAACCCTGTATTTGACCACAGGGCAGCGGCCATGCCCGCACGCGCGGGGCTTTGACGCTTGCGCGCAACGGCGCGCACACCGGCCCGGGCCGCTTCGCCGCAGGTGCGGGCCCGCGGATTCGACGCGCGATTGGCGCCGGCCGTTCCCGCGATGCGGTAAAATCCCGCCAACGCGAATCCGGCGCATCGTGCGCCGCCCGAAACGGAAAATCCAGCCATGCCGTACCAGTCCGACGTCACGCAGTTCCTGAACCAGCTCAAGCAGCAGAAGCCGACGCTCGAGGAAGAGCAGCGCAAGGGCCGTTCGCTGCTGTGGGACAAGCAGCCGATCGACCTCGAAGAGCGCGCCGACCAGCAGGAATCGCGCGTGAAGCAAACGTCGTACGTCTACTACCAGAACTTCTGACGACGTGAGCGCCGCCGACGAGGCCAGCGCCGCCCGGCAGGACGACGCGATCGCCGCGCCCGCGGGCGCCGATTCGACGCCCGACACGGTCGACGGTGTCGCGGCGTTCGCGCGCCTGTACGGCGAGCCGCTCTTCAAGCTGCCGCAGGATCTCTACATTCCGCCCGACGCGCTCGAGATCTTCCTCGAGACGTTCGAAGGCCCGCTCGACCTGCTGCTGTACCTGATCCGCAAGCAGAACTTCAACGTGCTCGACATCCCGATGGCGCAGGTCACCGCGCAATACCTGGGCTATGTCGACCAGATCCGCACGTCGAACCTCGAACTGGCGGCCGAATACCTGCTGATGGCCGCGATGCTGATCGAGATCAAGTCGCGGATGCTGCTGCCGGTCAAGAAGGCCGACACCGGCGACGAAGCGGAGGATCCGCGTGCCGAACTCGTGCGCCGCCTGCTCGAATACGAGCAGATGAAGCTCGCCGCGCAGCGCCTCGACCAGTTGCCGCAGCTCGGCCGCGACTTCCTGCGCGCCGAGGTCTACATCGAGCAAAGCATCACGCCGCGCTTTCCCGACGTGAACTCCGACGACCTGCGCGCCGCGTGGGCCGACGTGCTCAAGCGCGCGAAGCTCGTCCAGCACCACAAGATCTCCCGCGAGGAGCTGTCGGTGCGCGAACACATGAGCCTGATCCTGCGCCGGCTGCAAAACGCGCGCTTCATGGAGTTCGCCGACCTGTTCGACACGTCGCGCGGCGTGCCGGTCGTCGTCGTGAACTTCATCGCGATGCTCGAACTCGCGCGCGAATCGCTCGTCGAGATCACGCAGCCGGAGCCGTTCGCGCCGATCTACGTGCGCCTCGCGTACCTCCCCGCTTAAGGCCCGCGCCCGCCCTTCCCGTTCTCCCGATTCACGCCGACGCTCGCCGCTTCGCCGCGGCGGTGGCCGCGCCCCCAGGTCGCCGCCCGTTTCCGGCACGCCCGATTAAAAAGTGAACGATCGTTCTCTTTTCGATGCGTTTGGCGGCCAAATCCTCTACAATCCGCCGACGCCCGATGCGCCGCCCGCGCGCCGGCGTTCTCCGCTTCGACCCCGACGCCGCTGCCGCGGCGCCAACGCGCGCATGCGCGAGGAACCCGCTACCCGATCATGAAAGTCATCAGCTCGATCCAGGAACTGCGCGACCAGCTGCGCGGACAGAACCGCACGGCGTTCGTGCCGACGATGGGCAACCTGCACGAAGGGCACCTGTCGCTGATGCGCCTCGCGCGCCAGCACGGCGACCCGGTCGTGGCGAGCATCTTCGTCAACCGGCTGCAGTTCGGCCCGAACGAGGATTTCGACAAATACCCGCGCACGCTGCAGGACGATATCGAGAAGCTGCAGAGGGAAAACGTCTATGTGCTGTTCGCGCCGACCGAGCGCGACATGTACCCGGAACCGCAGGAATACCGCGTGCTGCCGCCGGACGATCTCGGCGGGATCCTCGAAGGGGAATTCCGGCCCGGCTTCTTCACCGGCGTGTGCACGGTCGTGTCGAAGCTGATGGCCTGCGTGCAGCCGCGCGTCGCCGTGTTCGGCAAGAAGGACTACCAGCAGCTGATGATCGTGCGCCGCATGTGCCAGCAGCTCGCGCTGCCGGTCGACATCATCGCGGCCGAAACCGTGCGCGACGAGGACGGCCTCGCGCTGTCGTCGCGCAACCGCTACCTGTCGGCCGACGAGCGCCGGGAGGCGCCCGAACTCGCGAAGACGCTGCAGCGCATGCGCGAAAGCGTGCTCGGCGGCGAGCGCGACCTCGGCAAGCTCGAGCAACAGGCGCGCACGCACCTGGCCGAGCGCGGCTGGGCGCCCGACTACCTGTCGATCCGCCGCCGTGCGAACCTGATCGCGCCGAGCGCCGCCGAACTCGAAGCCGGTGAGCCGCTCGTCGTGCTCGCGGCCGCGAAGCTCGGTGCGACGCGCCTCATCGACAACCTGGAAATCTGACGGGCCGCCCGCCCGCGCCTCTCACGACGCATCACGGAGACACCATGCAGCGCCACATGCTCAAATCGAAGATCCACCGCGCGGCAGTCACGCACTGCGAGCTGCATTACGAAGGCTCGTGCGCGATCGACGAAGACCTGCTCGAAGCGTCGAACATCGTCGAAAACGAACGCATCGACATCTGGAACATCAACAACGGCGAGCGCTTCTCGACGTACGCGATCAAGGGCGAGCGCGGCAGCGGGATGATCTCGCTGAACGGCTCGGCCGCGCGCCGTGCGCAGCTCGGCGACCTCGTGATCATCGCGGCGTTCGCGATGGTCGACGAAGCCGAACTGCAGGCCGGCTGGAAACCGAAGCTCGTGTTCATCGACGACGGCAACAAGATCAAGGGCCACCGCGATCACGTGCCGACGCAGAACTGGACGTAACCTGACTGACCGCCCGCCCGCGTGCCGTGGCGCGCGGGAGCGGCTGCGCCGCCTGTGGTCGAAGGGCCGAATCCCGTGCGACACAGGATCCGGCCCTTTCTCATTTCGGCGCGCGCCGGCCTCGTTGGCCGCGCGATCGGATCAGGACGCCTTGGCGGCCTTCTCCGCCTTCGGCGCACCGCGCTCGGCCCATTCGACGATCGGCCGCCACTGTTCGAGATCCTTTTCGACCCGGCTCTTCGCGACGTCCCACAGCGTGAGGCCGTGCGCGGCGATCTGCACGTAGTTCTGCGTGTCGCGCACGTAGCCGAGCACCGGCAGGCCGAGCCCTTCGACGAAGCGGTGCAGCTGGTCCGACGAGCGCGTGCGCGCATCGACCCGCATCCCGACGATCCCGACCTCGACGCCGCCCTTGCGCACGGCCTTCTCGCCGGCGAGGCGCTCCAGAAACTGCTGGGTCGCGAGAATATCGAACATCGACGGCTGCAGCGGCACGATCACCTTGTCGGCCAGTTGCAGCGCGACGCCGAGCCGGTTGCCGTGCAGGCCGGCCGGCGTATCGATCACCGCATATTCGAGGCCGCGCGGCGGCTTCGACGGCGCGTCCGGATCGAGATCCCACGACTCGATCGCCGGCAAGCCGGCCGGCCGCAGGTCGAGCCACGCATGCGCGGACTGCTGCCGGTCCAGGTCGGCGAGCGCGACCCACGCGCCCTGCGCCGCGAAATAGCCGGCAAGATTGGTGGACAGCGTGCTTTTCCCCACGCCGCCCTTCGGATTCGCCACCACGATCACCGTCATGAATTCCCCCGAAAAAGCCACGCGGCGCCGGCCGCATGGCTGGCGCCGCTCGATTGCGGATACAGGGAGCGATGATATCGGCAAACGGGGGATCACCGGAACGGGTCGCGCCGAACCGCGCGCCCCTGATACTTCCTTACATGCGCTGAACCGCGACCTTCCGGGCGCCGATCGCGAACGCGCCGCCGCCCAGCAGCGCCTGCACGGCAAGCGTGACGGCCCAGAACGCCGGATATTCCCAGCCGCCGTTCGGCGACGAGAAGCTCCAGCCGTTCGGCAGATGCGCGGCCGTCGCGCCGAGCATGAACGGCAGCAGCGCGAGCGCGGCAACCCGCACGCGGAAACCCGCGAGCAGCGCCAGGCCGCCGGCCAGTTCGACGAACGTCGTCAGGTATGCGAGCCAGCCCGGCAGGCCGATCGACGCGAAGAACTGCGCGGTGCCGGGCAGCGTGAAGACGAACACCTTCTGCGCGACGTGCGCGAGGTACAGCACGCCGAGCGCGACGCGCAGCAGCATCGCGGCGAATTCGTTCAGGCGATTGGGGTTCATGGCGGATTCCTTCGTGAGTGGATGAGAATGGGCCCCACTCTATTCGAACCGATTTGGCCGATAAACATGCCAATCCGCTTTAACTGATTCCCAACAGGAACGAATAAGATTCAAAAAAAGGGGCACGACCGATCATGCCCCGATCCCCACTTCAGTACCCGCTCTTGCCTTGTGTGGCGTCGCCGGAACCGGACTGGCCGCCGCCCGGTGTGTACGAATCGCACGCGTGCGCAACCGCCGATGCGCCCAGCAGCGCCGCGAGCAGCACGCTCCACCACCATCGAACCTTCATCATCGGACTCCTTCAGGCGGACCTCCGCCCTCCTTGTGTTGTACGCGATCCGGCGGAAAAAGCGAGGGCGGCCCGGAGCCGCTTCAGCGAAACTCGGCGTACAGCGCGTCCAGGTCGAGATGTTCGGCGAACGTGTCGGCCAGCCGTTCCAGCGATGCCTCGCGCAGCGCCGGATAGTCGATGCGCTCCGCGCCGTCGAGCCCGGCCCACGCGAGCAGCGCCGCGCACGCGTCGGGCGCGTCGAACAGCCCGTGCACGTAGGTCGCGAGGATCTGGCCGTCGGCCGAAACCGCGCCGTCCGGGCGCGCGCCGTCCTGTGCGGTGTCGGCTGCCAGCGCCAGCGCGGGCGCGGCGAGCGCGGGCCCGCGCGTGTCGCCCATGTGGATCTCGTAGCCGCGCACGGCGGCCCCGCCCGGCAGCGCGAGATGACCGGTCACGTTCTTCAGCGTCTTGTCGGGCTGCAGCGTCGTGTCGAAATCGAGCAGCGCGAGCCCCGGCACGCTGCCGGGCGCGCCTTCGAGGCCGAGCGGATCGTCCAGCGTGCGGCCGAGCATCTGCATCCCGCCGCAGATGCCGATCACCTTGCCGCCGTAGCGCAGGTGGCGACGGATCACCGCGTCCCAGCCCGCGTCGCGCAGCCATCCGAGATCGCGCTGCACGCTCTTCGAGCCGGGCAGGATCAGCAGGTCGGCATCCGGCACCGGGCCGCTCTTCCAGTACGTGAACTCGACCTGCGGATGCGCGCGCAGCGGATCGAAATCGGTATGGTTGCTGATGCGCGGCAGCGCGGGCACGACGACGCGCAGTACGCCGGCGGCGCCACGTGCGGCGGCGCTGCGCGCCTGCGCGGGCAGCATGTCCTCCGCATCGAGCAGCAGCCCGTGCAAGTACGGCAGCACGCCGAACACGGGCTTGCCGGTCTGCGCGCGCAGCCAGTCGAGCCCCGGTTCGAGCAGCTTGAAGTCGCCGCGGAAACGGTTGATCACGAAGCCGCGCACGCGCGCGCGCTCGCTGTCCGACAGGCACGCGAGCGTGCCGACCAGATGCGCGAACACGCCGCCGCGGTCGATGTCGGCGACGAGCACGACCGGGCAGTCGACGCGTTCGGCAAAGCCCATGTTCGCGATGTCGCCGTCGCGCAGGTTGATCTCGGCCGGGCTGCCTGCGCCCTCGACGATCACCGTGTCGTAACCGGCACGCAGGCGCGCGTACGACTCGAGCACCGCGTCGAACGCGACCGGCTTGTAGCCGTGATACGCCCGCGCGTCGAGGTTCGTGCGCGCCTTGCCGTGAATGATCACCTGCGCGCCGCGATCGCTCGTCGGCTTCAGCAGCACGGGGTTGAAATCCGTATGCGGCGCGACGCCCGCGGCCAGCGCCTGCAGCGCCTGCGCGCGGCCGATCTCGCCGCCGTCGGCCGTCACCGCGCTGTTGAGCGCCATGTTCTGCGGCTTGAACGGCGCAACGCGCGCGCCGGCACGGCGCGCCAGGCGGCACAGGCCCGCGACGAGCGTGCTCTTGCCCGCGTCGGACGTCGTGCCCTGGATCATCAGCGTACCGCGCGGCCGCGGCTCGGGTGCATTCATCGTGTTAAAGGTCGTCGCGAAGCAAAGGCCGCATTATCGCCCGCGCCGGTACGCCTGCGCCGTTACAATCACGCGATGATTCCGCACGACCTCACCTTCGTCCTCGGCGGCGCGCGCTCGGGCAAGAGCGCGCATGCCGAGCGGCTCGCGGCCGACAGCGGCCGCCCCGTCACCTACATCGCGACCGCGACCGCCGCCGATGCCGATGCCGATGCCGAATTCGCGCAGCGCATCGCGCATCATCGCGCGCGCCGGCCGGCCGACTGGGGGTTCGCCGATGCACCCGTCGACCTCGCCGGCACGCTCGCGCGGCTCGACGATCCGCATGCATGCCTGCTGGTCGACTGCCTGACGCTGTGGCTCACGAACCTGCTGTGCCCGGCCGACGGCGAACCGCTCGACGATGCGCAGTACGCCGCGCAGGTCGAGCGGCTCGAACACGCATTGCGCGGCACGCGTGCGAAGGTGATCGTCGTCAGCAACGAGATCGGGCTCGGCGTCGTGCCGCTCGGGGCGGCCACGCGCCGCTACGTCGACGAACTCGGGCGCCTGAACCAGCGCGTCGCCGCGCTCGCGACGCGCGTGACGCTGCTCGTCGCCGGGCTGCCGCTCGACCTCAAGACGGGAGCGCCGTCATGCTGATGCTGTCGCTGCCCGTCGTCGCGATGCTCGCGGTCGCGGCCGCGATCGTCGACCGCGCGATCGGCGAACCCGCCGGCTGGCATCCGCTCGTCGCGTTCGGCCGGCTCGCCGCGCGCATCGAAGGTGCATTGAACACGGGCCGGCGCGGCCGCGTGGTCGGTGTCGCCGCGTGGGCCGCGGCCGTCGTGCCGCCAGTGGCCGTCGCCGCATGGCTCGTGGCCGTGCTGCCGTGGCCGCTCGCGACCGCGCTGCACGTCGCGCTGCTGTGGTTCGCGCTCGGCGCGAAAAGCCTCTCCGACCATGTCGCGCCGATCGCCGCGGCGCTGCTGCGGCGCGATCTCGACGCCGCGCGTAAGCTGACCGCGCGCATCGTGTCGCGCGACACGAGCGACGCCGACGAAGGCGCGTTGTCGCGCGCGGCCGTCGAATCGGCGCTCGAAAACGGCAACGACGCGATCTTCGGCGCACTCTTCTGGTTCGTCGTCGCGGGCGGCCCCGGCGCGCTGCTGTTCCGGCTCGCGAACACGCTCGACGCGATGTGGGGCTACCGCACGCCGCGCTTCCTGACCTTCGGCTGGGCCGCCGCGCGCCTCGACGACGCGCTGAACTGGATTCCCGCGCGCCTCACGGCAGCAAGCTACGCGCTGCTCGGCGACACGGCCGCCGCATGGCGCTGCTGGCGCACGCAGGCGCGCCACTGGGACAGCCCGAACGCGGGCCCCGTGATGGCCGCGGGCGCCGGCAGCCTGAACGTGCAGCTCGGCGGCCCGGCCGTCTATCACGGCGAGATCGAGGATCGTCCGACGCTCGGCACCGGTGCAACGGCGACCGCCGTCCACATCGTCGCCGCGCTGTCGCTCGTCACACGCACGCTCGCACTGTGGCTCGCGCTGCTGGTCGCGAGCGGCGCTCTCGTCATGGCCACCCATCATGTCTGACACACGCATCGCGCACGGCGGCAACCTGCATGAAGCCGCACGCCGCCACGGCATTCCGTACGACGCGTGGCTCGACCTGTCGACCGGCATCAATCCGGTCGGCTATCCGGTGCCGCCCGTCCCGGCCGACGCGTGGCGCCGGCTGCCCGACGACGGCGACGGCCTCGCGGCCTGTGCCGCGCAGTACTACCACGCGCCCGATCCCGCGCACGTGCTGCCGGTCGCCGGCAGCCAGGCCGCGATCCGCGCATTGCCTGCGTTGCTGCCGACCGGCGACGCCGGCGTCGCGTCGCTCGCGTACGGCGAATACGCACCCGCGTTCGCGCGTCACGGCCATCGCGTCGTTCCGCTCGACATCGGCACGGATACGCTGCCGGCGACGCTGCGCCACGTCATCGTCGGGAATCCGAACAACCCGACCGCCGAATTCGTGCCGGCCGAGCGCCTGCTCGGCTGGCATGCACAGTTGTCGGCCCGCGGCGGCACGCTGATCGTCGACGAGGCGTTCGCCGATACGGGCGCGACGCAATCGCTCGCGCCGCAGGTTGATCGGCCGGGGCTCGTCGTGCTGCGCTCGGTCGGCAAGTTCTTCGGTCTCGCCGGTATCCGCGCGGGCTTCGTGCTCGCATGCCCCGAACGGATCGTCGCGCTGCGCGACGTGCTCGGCGCATGGACGGTCGGCGGCCCCGCGCGTCACGCGGTCGCCGCGGCATTCGCGGATCGCGCATGGCAGGCCGCCGCCCGCGAACGGCTCACGGCCGACGGCGAGCGGCTGGCCGCACTGCTGCGCGCGCACGGCTTCACGGTTCGCGCGACACCGCTGTTCAGCTGGACCGACGACCCGCGCGCCGCGGCGCTGCATGCGGCGCTCGCGGCACGCGGGATCTGGACGCGGTACTTCGCGAAGCCGTCGAGCGTGCGCATCGGCCTGCCGGACAGCGAAGCCGAATGGCAGCGCCTCGGTGTTGCGCTCGCGCACTGCGTGCCGACGCTGCAACAGGAATCCGCATGAACCCGCGCATGTTCCGCCGGCTGGCGCGGGCCGCGACGCTGGCCGCGCTCGCTCACGCGCCGTTCGTTCATGCCGATGTCACGACGCGCGACGACGCCGGCAATACGGTTACGCTACCTGCACCCGCGCAGCGCGTGATCAGCCTCGCGCCGCACGCGACCGAGCAGATCTACGCGGCCGGCGGTGGTACGAAGCTCGTCGGCACCGTCACGTACAGCGACTATCCGCCCGCCGCGCAAGCGGTGCTGCGCGTCGGCGACAACAAGGCGCTAGACCTCGAACGAATCGCAGCGCTGAAGCCGGACCTGATCGTCGTCTGGCGGCACGGCAATGCCGAGCGGCAGACCGACGCGCTGCGCGCGCTGCATATCCCGCTGTTCTTCAGTGAACCGAAACATCTCGACGACGTGTCGTCGTCGCTGCGCCGGCTCGGCACGCTGCTCGGCACGCAGCCGGCAGCCGATGCGGCCGCGGCGTCCTTTGCGCACGACATCGCGACGCTGCGCACACGCTACGCCGCGCGGCCGCCCGTCACGATGTTCTTCCAGGTCTGGGACCGCCCGCTGACGACGCTCAACGGCGCGCACCTGATCAACGACGTGATCGCGCTGTGCGGCGGCCGCAACGTGTTCGCGTCGCTCAAGCCGCTCGCGCCAAGCGTCACCGACGAGGCCGTGCTCGCGGCGAATCCGGAAGCGATCGTGACGACGAGCGCCGGCGCGACGCGCTCGGACGAACCGTTGCCGAGCCTGGCACGCTGGCGTGCGTGGCCCGCGCTGACGGCCGTGGCGCGCAACAACCTGTTCGCGATCGACGGCGATCTGCTGACGCGGCCGTCGCCGCGGATCGCGCAGGGTGCGGCCGCGCTGTGCGAGGATCTCGATGCCGCGCGTGCGCGGCGGCCGGCGCGCTGATTTCCGCTGACTTGCGCGTTTGCCGCGCACCTACTGATGCGTTCGTGCTTGAGGTGGTTTGATCGCGCGTTGTGTCGTTCACATGCTGACTCAGGCGAGCCTATTCGTCCCAGTGCACGACTTCCCATGTTCGCGCCGCGTCGTCCGCACGCAGCCAGACGACACCGCCCGTCGGCACCGGCCGCGACAGCAGCGTATCGAGCGGCACACGCAACACATGCGATACGAACGCGCGGATCACGCCCGCATGCGTGACCGCCCATTGCGTCCGATCGACCTGCGCAACCGCGTCAGCCTGCCGCGCAACCCGCGCGGCGAACCGCGCGACGCTTTCGCCGCCATGCGCGCACGCATGCATCAGGTCGGCCGCCCACGCATCGAGCGCTGCACGGTCGATATCGTCCCAGCGCCGCATTTCCCACGCGCCGAAATCCATTTCCTGCCAGCCGGCATCGCGCTGCAGCGGCACATCGAATGCGTGCGCGAGCCGTTCGGCAACCGAAGCGCATCGCGTCAGCGGGCTCGTCCGGAGCTGTTCGGGCGGCGGCGCGCCGAGAGCCGACAGATGCGCACGCACGGCATACGCGCCGACGTCGGCCGACGCGGCGAGCGGCACGTCGCTGCGTCCGTAACACATGCCCGGCTCGACGCCGACGGCCGGATGACGGATCAGGACGACATCCATCCGAGCACCACGAGATAGATCGCCAGTTCGCTCAGTTGCTGCGCGAAGCCGAGACAGTCGCCCGTATAACCGCCGATCCGTTTCACGAAGTAGCGGGCCACCCACACGCGCACGAGCACGAGCGCGACGCCCGCGGCGACACCCGTGCGCCAGTCCGGCCAGAACAGCCACGGCAACCCGAATACCGCCGCGACGCACGCCGCGCGTGCGCCCATCCGTTGCGCGACCGGCTTCGCCTTGCCTTCGGGCCGCACATAGTCGAGCGACATAAGCAGGCTGACGGCCGCCGCACGGCTCGCCGCATGCGCGGCGATCATCGTCCACGCGGCGCGCAGCGGCGGCATGGCCGCGAGCGCCTGCCATTTCAGGCCGAGCGCGATCACGAGCGCGACCGCGCCGAACGTGCCGATCCGCGAGTCGTGCATGATGCGCAGCACGTCGTCGCGCGTATAGCCGCCGCCGAACGCATCGCAACTGTCGGCGAGGCCGTCCTCGTGGAATGCGCCGGTCGCGAGCAGCGTCGCGGCCATCGACAGCCCGACCGCGATCGACGCGGGCAGCACGCGCAACGCGGCGAGATAGACGAGCGCACCCCACGCGCCGACGCATGCGCCGACGAGCGGGAAATAGCGCGCGGCCTGGTCGAGATCGCCGGCCGCGTAGCCGATCGCGCGCGGCACGGGCACGCGCGTGAAATAGCCGAGCGCGACGAAGAAGTAGCGCAGTTCGGCACGCATGCCGCTTGCGCGATCAGGCGTCACGATTGTCGACGCCGGCGGACTCGAAGCTCGCCATCTCGCTGAGGAACGCAGCCGCCGCGCGCACGAGCGGCAGCGCGAGCGCCGCGCCCGTGCCTTCGCCGAGCCGCAGGTCGAGCGCGAGCAGCGGCTTCGCACCGAAATGCTCGAGCATGCGCCGATGCCCGGCCTCGTGCGACGTATGCGAGAACACGCAGTAGTCGCGCACGCCGGGCGCGATGCGCTCGGCGACGAGCAGCGCGGCCGTCGCGATGAAACCGTCGACGAGGATCGTCATCCGCTCGCTCGCGGCCGCGAGATACGCGCCCGTCATCATCGCGATCTCGAAGCCGCCGAACGTCGCGAGCACGTCGAGCGGCGCGATCGCGTGCGAGTGCTTGACGAGCGCGCGGCCGAGCACCGCGCGCTTGTGCGCGAGGCCCTGGTCGTCGAGGCCCGTGCCGCGCCCGACGCACGCGTCGATCGGCACGTCGAGCAGGCGGCTCATCAGGCACGCGGCCGACGACGTGTTCGCGATCCCCATCTCGCCGAAGCCGATCACGTTCGTGCCGAGCGATGCATGCAGGCGCACGCGTGCCGCACCGGCCGCGAGCGCCGTCATCGCCTCGTCGCGCGTCATCGCCGGCTCCGCCGCGAAGTTGCGCGTGCCGCGCGCGACCGGCAGCGACACCAGCCGGTCGGACAGCGGAAGCGGCGACGCAACGCCCGCATCGACGATCTCGAGCGTGCTCTGCGCGACGCCTGAGAACGCGTTGATCGCCGCGCCGCCGGCCAGGAAGTTCGCAACCATCTGCGCGGTCACCGCTTGAGGGTAAGGACTCACGCCCTCGGCCGCGATCCCGTGGTCGCCGGCGAACACGATCGTCACCG
Organism: Burkholderia sp. LFS061; assembly: GCF_047978125.1. Taxonomy (NCBI): domain Bacteria; kingdom Pseudomonadati; phylum Pseudomonadota; class Betaproteobacteria; order Burkholderiales; family Burkholderiaceae; genus Burkholderia; species Burkholderia sp. LFS061. The sequence continues at coordinate 52,497 of NZ_JBFPFS010000013.1, forward strand.
GGCGCTGCACGGTCGGCCGCTCGGTGTGCTGGATCAGGCCGATCTGCAGCGCGACCGCCTCGAGCTGGCCGAGGCTGCCGGGCGGCTTGGTCTTGTGGTCGATCACATGCTGCAGGCGCTTGCGCAGCGCGTCGTCGAGCGGCGCGATCGCGGGTGGGAAGTGGGTCGGAGTCGTCATCGGGAAGCCGTGTCGTTGGCGCGGCCTGCGCCGCGCATCGGAAAGGAAAAGGTCATTGTCGCTCGGGCCACGCAGGCAGCAGCGCGTCGCGGCCATGCTCGCGGATCAGCACGAGCGGATAGCCGAACGCATCACTCGCACGCTCGGGCGTCAGCACATCGTGCACGGGGCCGGCCCACGCATGACCGCGGCCGTCGAGCAACAGCGCATGCGTCGCGAAACGCCGCGCGAGATTCAGGTCGTGGCACGAGAACAGCACGGTGCGCGGGCCGGCGTCAAGCCACGCTGCCAGCGCCGTCAGGCAGTCGATCTGGTGATGCAGGTCGAGATGCGCGAGCGGCTCGTCGAGCAGCATCAGCGGCGCATCCTGGCACAGCGTCGCGGCCAGCGCGACCCGCTGCCGCTCGCCGCCCGATAGCGACAGCACGTCGCGCGACGCGAGCGCGGTCAGGTCGAACGTCGCGAGCGCGTCGCGCGCGGCCGCGCGGTCGCCGTCGCGCTCCCAGCCCCAGCCGCCGAGATACGGAAAGCGATTGAGCAGCACCGTGTCGAACACGGTCGCGCTGAATGCATCGTGCAGTTGCTGCGGCATCAGCGCACGGCGCTGCGCGAGTTGCGCCGGCTGCCACGCGGCGAGCGGCCGGCCGTCGATCTCGACCCGGCCGCCGGCCGGCGGCTGCAGCCCCGCGAGCGTCGCGAGCAGCGTCGTCTTGCCCGCGCCGTTCGGCCCCGCGACGCACCAGATTTCGCCGGGGCGGAAGGCCTGCGTGAAGCCGTCGAGCAGCGTGCGCGCGCCGGCCTTCAGCGTCAGGTCGACGGTCGCGCAGGCCATGTCGTTGACGGAAGCAGCGGCGTACTGCGCAGTACCTGTCATCGCATCGGCCTCCTCAGCAACATCCACAGGAACACCGGCACGCCGATCAACGCGGTCATCACGCCGACCGGCAGTTGCGCGGGCGCGATCGCGGTGCGCGCGAGCAGGTCGGCCGCCATCACGCCGCCGCCGCCCGCGAGCATCGCGGCCGGCAGCAGCATGCGCTGGTCGTTGCCGAACGCGAGCCGCAGCGCGTGCGGCACGACGAGGCCGACGAAGCCGATCGTGCCGGCCGTCGTCACCGCGGCCGCGGCGGCCAGCGACGCGACGAGATAGATCCGCACGCGCAGGCGCGCGACGGGCACGCCGAGCGCGAGCGCGGTCGCGTCGCCACGCAGCAGCACGTTCAATTGCGGCGCGGCCGGCAGCGCGACACATGCGGCCAATAGCAGCGCGCCCCACGCGAACCACGGTGCGGTCACACCGTTCAGGTCGCCCGTCAGCCAGAAGATGATCCCGCGCAACCGCGCATCGGGCGCGAGCGACAGCAGCAGCGTGACGAGCGCGCCCCACCCTGCCGCGATCACGACACCGGTAAGCAGCAGCCGCGGCGACGCGTCACGCGAGTCGCCGCGCCACAGCTCGCGGCGCGCGAGGCCGAGCACGAGCGCGACCGACACGAGCGCGCCGGCGAACGCCGACGCATCGACGAGCCACCACGCACCGCCCGCGATCATCGCGACGAGCGCGAACCCGGCCGCGCCGCCGGACACGCCGAGCACGTACGGTTCCGCGAGCGGGTTGCGCAGCAGCACCTGCAGCAGTGCACCGGCAAGCGCGAGCAGCGCGCCGCACGCGAAGCCCGCGAGCGCGCGCGGCAGGCGCAGCGTGCGGACGATGTCGGCGAACAGCGCATCGCCGCCATGCGGCGCGAGCGACGCGAGCGCCTGCCACGGCGACATCGGCACGCTGCCGATCGACAGCGACGCGACGAACAGCAACGCGACCGCGGCGGCCAGCGCGGCCCAGATCGCGGCGGCGCGCGCGGCGCTCATGCCGCGCACGGCGCTGCGCACGACGCGCGGCGCATCCGCTTACTGCTGCTGCCAGCCGAGCGTGACATAGGCGCCGCGCTTCGGCGTGTTGTAGGCATATGCAAGCTCGTAGTCCTTGTCGAGCAGGTTGTCGATACGCGCGCTGACGTACCACGACTTCGTGATGTTGTAGCGCGCGGACAGGTTGACGATCCCGTAGCCGCCGAGCCGCCCGCCGCCCGAATCGTTGCGCGCGCCGCTCACGAGCCATTCGCCGCCGACGCGCCACGCGCCGAATGCGCGGTTCACGGCCATCGAAGCGAAACGCCGCGCGCGGCGGTCGAGATCCTGATTCTGCGTTTCGTTGACCGGGTTCTGCAACGTGGCGGCAACCCGTACGTCGGTCGCGCCGACATGCCCCTGCCACGATCCTTCGAGCCCCTGCACCTTCGCGCTGCCGACGTTCTGCGCAATATAGTAGAAACCGCTCCCGTCGGGCCGATAGTTGATCAGGTTCGCGTAGCGCGTCTGGAACGCGGTGAGCCGCATCACGCCCACTGTGTCGGACGCGTACTGCAGCGCGGCCTCGATCGAATGGCTGTGCTCCGGCTGGATCGACGGATTGCCGGCCATCGGGTAATAGAGGTCGTTGAAGCTCGGCGCGCGAAACGCGTCCGAATAGCTCGCGGTCACCTTCCAGCGATCGGTCAGTTCGAGGCCGTAGCCGAGATAGTACGAGTTGGCACCGCCGAAGTCCGAGTACTGGTCGCGGCGCAGGTTCGCCTGGAACTGCTGGCGGCCGAAGCGCCCCGAATAACCGATCCAGCCGGAATTCACGTGACGCTGCGGCGCGGCATACGCATTCGACATGAATTGCTGGTCGAGCCGCTCGTAGCCGGCCTGGATCAGGTGATCCGGTGCGATCCGGAAATCGTTCTGCCACGTGTACTGGCGGTTGTCGGTATTGAAGTGATCGGTATAGACGCCGTTCAGCGCCGACTGGCTGCGATCGTTGCCGGTCGACACGCTCAGGCGAGCGGTCCACCAGTCGGTCAGCTTGCCGTTCGCGAACGCACGCACCTGCTGCACGCGCGAATAGAGGTTGTTCAGGTCGGTCGGCACGCCCCACGCATTGTCGTAGCTGTTGTTGCCGTTCGACTGGAAATAGCTGACGCCCGCATCCCAGCGATCGTTGAAGCGGTGGCGTAGCGCCGCGGTGATGCTCTCGTTCAGATAGCCGTTCGCATTCGGGTTCGCGTTCGGCTTCTTCGCCGGGTCGAGCGCGGAAAAACCGTTGTCCTTGTCGCGTGCGATCGACACGCTGAACGTCGTCTTCCCGTCGCTGTCGAGCCGGCCCGCTACGCCGGCCTGCTGCGTCTGCGTGCCGTAGCTGCCGACGCCGACCGCGAAGTTGAAGCGCGGCGGATGATTGCCGCCGTCCTTCGTGAACACCTGCACGACGCCGCCGATCGCGCCCGAGCCGTACAGCGACGACACGTTGCCGTTGACGATCTCGACGCGCTCGATCTGATCGAGCGGCAGCTGGCTCAGTTGCGCAGCACCGAGACTCGCGGAATCGACCCGCACGCCGTCGATCAGCACGAGCGACTGCGTCGACTCCGCGCCGCGCAGAAACATCGTCGTGCTCGCGCCGGGGCCACCGTTACGCACGATCTGCGCGCCCGGTGCGAACGCGAGCAGCGTCGGCAGATCGGCGCCCGGATGCGCGGCGATATCCTGCGCGTCGAATACGGTGGTTTGCGGAATCGTGTCGGCCAGCGCCTGCGGCGCGCGCTGTGCGGTGACGACGACCGGTTCGAGCATGGTCGCAGCGGCAGGCCGGGCCGTTGGCGCGGCGGACGTTGCCGCGGGTACGGCGGGCGCCGCGGCATCGGCATTCGCCGCGGTCTGCGCGGCGGCGGCAAGCGGCAATCCGCAGAGCGCGCCGAGCGCCGTGCGGACGATTGGGGTCAGCATGAAGATAAATCCCGTGAAGCACTGCGCACCCCGCCTCCCCGCAGGCCGCGCGTCACGAAGCCCGTGCGGGCTCCCCGCCTCGGCCGGTATCCGGGCTGGCGGCGTACCGGCTCGCCTTCCCGCGCGATGACGCGCAGTGGCCCGCGCCCGCGTGCGAAACCTGCACGCGGAACGCGCCTGAGCCGGCCTGCGTCACTGGACGCGGCCGCTTACCGTTGCGGGGGCAGCGCAGGTTGGCGGCCTCCCGGCGGAGCCCGCGCCCTGCTTCCCGTTTAACCGCGCGTTTCACGCGCGAGCACCGAGGCGGCGCCAGTTTAGGAGCCGCTCGCGCGAGCGTCAAGGAAGCGTCCGGACCCGCACGTGGCGCGCCTATTCGCGGCAAGAAGCGGGGGTGTTACGACTGGAAACGTTACAGATGTCGGATTGCGCGTTATTCCGCGCTAAAATGCTGGGTCTTTAGAGGACGCAGCAAATGCTCAACGAACTCGAAACCCTATCTCAAAATATTGGCCGTCTGATTTCGCTGAACAAGCGCTATCACTCGGAACGGCTCGCGCTCGAGGAGCAGGTCGCGCAATTGCGCGCGGAAGCGGACACGGTCCGCGCGGAACTCGCGCAACTGCGCGATGAACGCAATGCGCTCGCGGCCGAGCGCGACACGCTGTCGGCAAAGATCGACGACGCACAGGTGAAACTGAACGCGATTCTCGAAAAGCTGCCGCGCTCGAAAAGCGCGGAGCAAGCCGACAACCAGCTCGACCTGCTGGATGCGCAGGCGCGTACGGATGGCGATGACGCGGCCAGCCACGGAGAACATGCATGAGCACCAAGCAGATCGAAGTCTCGATTCTCGGTCAGGCCTATCGTCTCGCCTGTTCGGCCGAGACCGAAGCGGCACTGCTCGAGGCGGTCGCGCGCGTCGACGCCGAAATGTCGAAAATCCGCTCGAACAGTTCGGTACGCGGCACCGATCGCATCGCGGTGATGGCGGCACTGTCGCTCGCATCGGAATTGCTGCGGCTGCAAACGAGCGTGCGGCACGGTGAAGCATTTCCGGCAGAGGAAATCCGTCGTACAATGCACCAGATGAACGAACAGCTCGGCGCGGTGCTCGCACAGCACGAGACGCAGTAAGGTTTTAATCGATGCGTCGATTCCCCTTGATCTCGGCGATCAACGGTGGTCAAATTGGCGCATCGAAACACAGTTCAGTCAGCTTCCCTGCCTGGTTCGCCAAGGTCATATATTCCTTGAACCAATGCCATGTGCACGGTTGCGGAAATTTGTAGCACGGGCGCGCGCGTCACTCTGTCTGATGTACCCGAAGTGCTGCTAACTGCGACCAATTCTGAACCTCAGGTTCAGGATGCCGGCCTAGCGGCCAAGGCGGGGGCCTATCCAACGGCATCGGGCGAGTCCCGGTGCCGTTTTCTTTTTCAGGGTCTGTTTGCATGCGGAACGCGCATGCAAACAGACCCTCATGCCTCCTGCTGCGTCGATCACGATCCATGCAATACTGGCTGATGAAGTCCGAACCGGACGAAGCAAGCATCGACGATCTCGCCAACGCACCGCAGCGCTCGCTGCCGTGGACCGGCGTGCGTAACTATCAGGCGCGCAATTTCATGCGCGACACGATGAAGATCGGCGACGGCGTGCTGTTCTATCACTCGAGCTGCCCCGAGCCGGGCATCGCGGGCCTCGCCGAAGTATCGTCGACGCCCTACCCCGATCCCACACAGTTCGATCCGAAAAGCCCCTATTACGACCCGAAGTCGACGGAGGAAGCGCCGCGCTGGCTGCTCGTCGACGTGCGCTATGTGAAAAAGTCGCCGCTCGTGCCGCTCGCCGCACTGCGCGAACACGACGAACTCGCCGACATGCGCGTGCTCGCACGCGGCAACCGGCTGTCGATCACGCCCGTCACGCGCGCCGAATGGCGGTTCATCACCGAAAAGCTGATGAAGTAGGCGCACGCAGTAGGCGCACGCGCCAAACGTCAAATCTGGTCAGCACGCGCTGCCGCCGCGGAACTCGCGGGTCTTTCGCGCAGCCTAAGCAACCGCTGTCGGCCAATCGGGCCGGCTGTTGTTTTCTTCGCGCGGTACGCCCGCGTCGCGCACGCCTGATCCGCGTGCGCGCCCTCGCACAAGGAGTCCAACAATGACCAAGAAATCCGCACTCGCGCTGTCGCTCGCACTCGCCGCCGCCGTTCCCGTCGCACTGACGCTCGCGTCGCCCGCCGCGCACGCGCAGACCGCGAACCCGCACTTCCCGGAACCGGCGGGCGTGCTGTCGCTTTCGTCGCAGGCCAGCGCCGACGTGCCGCAGGACATCATCCACATCACGCTGTTCTACGAGCAGCAGGCAAAGGATCCGGGCAGCCTCACGTCCGCGCTGAACCAGCGTGCCGATGCCGCGCTGTCGCAAGCGAAGGGCGTATCGGGCGTCACCGCGCACACGGGCGCATTCTCCGTGTATCCGAGCACCGATCGCGACGGGAAGATCTCCGCATGGCGCGGCCGCACCGAGGTCGCGCTCGAATCGCGCGATTTCGCCGCGGCGTCGAAGCTTGCAGGCCAGTTGTCGAACCTGATGCAGGTCGCGAACGTCGAGTTCTCGCTGTCGCCTGAAGCGCAGCGCACGGCCGAGCAGAAGCTCACGACCGAAGCGATCAAGTCGTTCCGCGCCCGCGCTGACGAAGCCGCGAAGGCGTTCGGCTACAGCAGCTACACGATCCGCGACGTCAACGTCGGCAGCGGCCGCAACGTGCAGCCGTACCCGCGCATGATGGCGATGGCCGCGGCGCCGATGGACAGCGCGAAGATGAGCGCACCGATCGCGGTCGAAGGCGGCAAGGCCACCGTGTCGGTCACCGTCAACGGCTCGGTGCAGATGAAGTAACGCGCAACGCGCGGCTGTCGGAAACGCAAAACGCCGGCCCGAGGGCCGGCGTTTTTCATTTGCATGCGTGTTGCCGATGCACGCGCCAGTTGCGCGCGCATCGGTATCGCATCACGCAGCCGCATTCGCCGCGCGGCGACGATACGCCCAGACCATCAGCGCGATGCCCCCGAGGATCATCGGCAGCGACAGCCACTGCCCCATCGACAGGCCGAGCGCCAGCAGGCCCAGGAAGTCGTCGGGCTCGCGCGCGAACTCGACCGTGAAGCGCGCGAGGCCGTAGCCGATCAGGAACAGCGCGGACACGGCGCCCATCGGCCGCGACTTGCGCGAGAAGAAGAACAGCGCGAAGAACAGCGCGATGCCTTCGAGCGCGATTTCATAGAGCTGCGAAGGATGGCGCGGCAGCATCTGGTACTGCATGAACACGTCGGCGAGATGCCACTTCTCGACGAGCGCCGGATGTTTCGGCAGCCACGCCGCATCGTCGCGCATCGCGCCCGGGAACAGCATCGCCCACGGCGCCGCCGGGTCGGTCACGCGGCCCCACAGCTCGCCGTTGATGAAGTTGCCGAGACGCCCGGCCGCGAGCCCCGTCGGCACCATCGGCGCGACGAAATCGGTGACCTGCAGCCAGTGGCGCTTGCGCTGCCACGCGAACAGCATCATCGCAAGCGTCACGCCGAGGAAGCCGCCGTGAAACGACATGCCGCCCTCCCACACCTTGAACACGTCGAGCGGATGCGAGAAGTAGAAATCGGCCTTGTAGAACAGCACGTAGCCGAGCCGGCCGCCGAGCACGGTGCCGAGCACGCCGTAGAACATCATGTCGTCGATGTCCTTCGCGGTCCAGCCCTGCGCCGCGACGTGCGGCAGCTTCAGGCGGACCCGGCCGACGACGATCGCCGCGATGAAGCCGACGAGATACATGAGGCCGTACCAGCGCACGGCCAGCGGCCCGAGATGGATCGCAACGGGGTCGAAATTCGGGTGAATGATCATGGGTTAGCGAAGAAGTTTTCGAATGCGGTACGGCCATCGCGAACGCGCAGCACCGCGCGTTGGACGTCACCGGCGCTCCATCGTTCACGTCACGCGGCGAGGCCCTGCGCGCGCACGACGTCGATGAAGCCGGCGAGCACGGGACTCACGTCGCCCGTGCGCCACACGAGGCCTGTCTCGACGACCGGTGCGTGACCGGCGAGCGGCCGGTAGACCACGCCGGTGCGCCGCAGGTTACGCAGCGATTGCGGCACCAGTGCGACGCCCATGCCGGCCGACACGAGGCTGACGATCGTCTGCATCTGGATCGCCTCCTGGCCGATGCGCGGAGTTTCCCCCGCCGCGCCGTAGCAGCCCGTAATGATGTCATAAAAGCCGGGCGCCAAACGACGCGGAAAGATCACGAGCGGCAATGCGGCGACATCGGCGAGATGCACGGGTTCGTCCTCGGGTGCGTCGGATGCTGCGGCCGGCATCGCGACCACCAGCGGCTCGCGCACGACGGGCAGGTACGACAGCCCGGCCGCGTGACGCGGCGGCACGGGCGGAATGACGAGCCCTGCGTCGATGCGGCCGGCGACGAGCTCGTCGATCTGCACGTCGCTCGTCGCCTCCGCGAGCTGCAGGCGCACCTGCGGATAGCGCGCGCCGAACGCGCGCAACAGCGACGGCAGCAGCCCGTAATCGGCGGTCGACACGAACGCAAGCGACAGCGAGCCGGCCTCGCCGCGTGCGAGCCGCCGCGCGAGCGGCGGCAGCGCATCGGCCGACACAAGCAGCCGGCGCACGTCGGGCAACAGCGCCGCGCCGACCGCGGTCAACGCCACCGAGCGCTTGGTGCGCACGAACAGCGCGACGCCGAGCGCATCCTCGAGCGCCCGGATCGCCTGCGACAGCGGCGGCTGCGTCATCGACAGGCGTTCGGCCGCGCGGCCGAAATGGCGCTCGTCGGCAACGGCCATGAAATAGCGCCACTGGCGCAGGTCGGGTGTCGGATCGGCCATGTGTCACTCATTCGAAAAACGACTTAATAGGCGACAAATAATATATTGGACATCCCAATCCGGACACCCCATTCTTGTTTCATCCGAACCGGCGCGCCGCTCACGGGCGTCGCCCAGACAACGATGGAGTCCCCCATGCCGTACAACCGTCGCTCGAAGCACATCACGCAAGGCGTGGCCCGTTCGCCGAACCGCTCGATGTATTACGCACTCGGCTACCAGAAGGACGATTTCGACAAGCCGATGGTCGGCATCGCGAACGGCCATTCGACGATCACGCCGTGCAATTCCGGCCTGCAGCGCCTGTCGGACGCGGCCGTCGCGGCCGTGAAGGCGTCCGGCGCGAACCCGCAGATCTTCGGCACGCCGACGATTTCGGACGGCATGTCGATGGGCACCGAGGGCATGAAGTACTCGCTCGTGTCGCGCGAGGTGATCGCCGACTGCATCGAGACCTGCGTGCAAGGGCAATGGATGGACGGCGTGGTCGTCGTCGGCGGCTGCGACAAGAACATGCCGGGCGGCATGATCGCGCTCGCTCGCCTGAACGTACCCGGCATCTACGTGTACGGCGGCACGATCCGCCCCGGCCACTGGAAGGGCCGCGACCTGACGATCGTGTCGTCGTTCGAGGCCGTCGGCGAATTCACCGCGGGCCGGATGTCGCAGGAGGATTTCGAAGGCGTGGAGCAGAACGCGTGCCCGACGTCGGGTTCGTGCGGCGGCATGTACACCGCGAACACGATGAGCTCGTCGTTCGAGGCGCTCGGGATGTCGCTGCTGTACTCGTCGACGATGGCGAACCCCGACCAGGAGAAGGTCGATTCGGCGGCCGAATCGGCGCGCGTGCTCGTCGAGGCCGTGAAGCGCGACCTGAAGCCGCGCGACATCATCACGAAGGCGTCGATCGAGAACGCGGTGTCGGTGATCATGGCGACCGGCGGCTCGACCAATGCGGTGCTGCACTATCTCGCGATCGCGCATGCGGCCGAGGTCGACTGGACGATCGACGACTTCGAGCGCATCCGCAAGCGCGTGCCCGTGATCTGCGACCTGAAGCCGTCGGGACGGTACGTCGCGACCGACCTGCACCGGGCCGGCGGGATTCCGCAGGTGCTGAAGATCCTGCTCGATGCGGGGCTGCTGCACGGCGACTGCATGACGATCACCGGCCGCACGATCGCCGACGAACTGAAGGACGTGCCGAGCGTGCCGCGCGCGGATCAGGACGTGATCGTCCCGATCGACCGCGCGCTGTACAAGGAAGGCCACCTGGCGATCCTGAAGGGCAATCTCGCGGAAGACGGCGCGGTCGCGAAGATCTCGGGCCTGAAGAACCCGGTGATCACGGGCCCGGCCCGCGTGTTCGACGACGAGCAGAGCGCGATGGATGCGATCCTCGGCGACCGGATCCGCGCCGGCGACATCCTCGTGCTGCGCTACCTTGGCCCGCAGGGCGGCCCCGGCATGCCGGAAATGCTCGCGCCGACGTCCGCGATCATCGGCAAGGGGCTCGGCGAATCGGTCGGCTTCATCACGGACGGCCGCTTCTCGGGCGGCACGTGGGGCATGGTGGTCGGCCACGTCGCGCCCGAGGCGTTCGTCGGCGGCACGATCGCGCTCGTGCAGGAAGGCGACTCGATCACGATCGACGCGCACCGGCTGCTGCTGGAGCTGAACGTCGACGATGCCGAGCTCGCGCGCCGTCGCGCCGTGTGGAAACAGCCGGCGCCGCGCTACACGCGCGGCGTGCTCGCGAAATTCGCGGCCCTCGCCCGGCCGGCGAACCAGGGCGCCGTCACGGGTTGACGCGATATCGCCGCCGCATGCGCCCCCAATGGAAATGGCCGCCGGGGGAACGCGCAAAACGTGCGTTCTCTTTGCTTTTATAATGCGCGGACCATGAAGCCGGCCGTCCCCGCCGGCGGAGAACCGCATGAAACAGACGATATTGCGCGCGCTGCTCGTGATGCTGCTGACCGGCGGCGCAGCGGCGGCGCGCGCCGATCAGGCCGACGGGCTCGCGCTTGCGCAGCGCAAGAACTGCATGGCCTGCCACGCGGTCGGCAAGCCACTGATGGGCCCGTCGTTCCGCGACATCGCCGGCAAGTATGCGGCGCGCGGCGACGCCGTCGATTACCTTGCCCAATCGATCGTGAAAGGCAGCGTCGGCGTGTGGAGCGGCGTGCCGATGCCCGCCAATACGCAACTGACGAGCGGCGAAGCCCACGCACTCGCGCAATGGGTGCTGTCGCTGCGTTGAACCGGATGCCCCGGAGGGCATGACCGTTGTGCCGGGCGCCGCCGACAGGCGGGCTTGCCCGTCGCCGGCAGCTTCGCCGGCACTTACTGGAACCGCCCTTTTTTTCTGTCGCCGGAACGACCGGGCGTTCAGCCCGAATGACCGGCGCGGCGGCGCGCGATCTCTTCGTCGACCGCGTCGCGAACCCAGTCCATGACCTCGGTTTCCAGCGTCAGCGCCACCTCGCGCGTGACCTGGCCGACCAGCCAGGCCGAATGCTCATGCAGCGCGTCGCGGCAGCGGGCCTCGATGGCCTCGCGCCCTGCTCCGGTCAGATAGCTCGTCAGCCGATTGCGCAGGCGCTCGGCGATGTGCTGCGCATCTTCCGGCGTCAGCCCGACGGCTGCCTGCCCATCCGGCTGCGGCGCCGCGACCGGTACGACCACCTCCGGCACGGCCGCTTCAGACGCGTGCCCGGCCGCGTCGCGCGCCACCGCAGCGAACGCATGCTGCGACGCATCGTCGTCGGCCAGCGACGACCGGAGCGGCGCATTCATGACCGCTGCGTGCTCGGCGACCACATGCTCCGCGACGCCCGGTTCGGCCGGCGCATCGGTCTCGCCCATTGCCGCCGCAGCAGCCGTCGCGACGTCGCCCGGCAGCTCGACCGCCGGCACGTGCAGCGTCGGCACGGGGTCGATCACGACGAATTCGGGGTCGGCCTCGGTTTTCGTGGAATCGGCCGGCGCGATCATGTCGGTCAACACCGGAATCGCCGCGCCGGCGTGCGGCTGCGGCGCGTCGGGCGCGGGCGAGCGCGCCGGCACCGGCTTGCCCGGCACCAGCACGTCGGTCAGCGTCGGGATCGAGGATGAATCGGCTTGTGTCACGGGAACGCTCCGTCAACGGTTGCGGCTAGCTGCCCTGCTTGTAGTTGTTCAGCGCGTATCCGCGATCGCGGTAGAAGCGATAGCGGTCGCGGCCCGCGGCCAGTTCGTCCGGCGCGTTGCCGACCACTTCGAGCAGGCGCTCGAAGCGGGCGAACTGCGCGGGCACGGCCGCGCCGAGGTTCAGCAGCACGTGATGATGCGGCGCCTTGTCGAGATCGGCGGCCAGCACGATCGGCGTGCCGGCCGCGTGCTCGCTGTCGACGCCGCAATGCGGAATGAAATCGAGCGGCGAGAACGTCCAGAGCCGCTCGTCGAGCGCGCGCAGGCGCGCGGGCTCGGCGAGCACGACGACCGGCTGCCCGGCCTGGTAGGCCTTGCGCAGCAGCCGGCACGCGTACGCGAGCGAATCGCCGACGTTCGAGTGGAAATCGATCCGCGTCATTGCCTGCGCACCCGCATCGTCGTCAGCACCGCCATCACTGGCCGGCGCGGTCGATCAGGAACTGCGCGAGCAGCGGCACCGGACGGCCCGTCGCACCCTTCGCGGCGCCGCTCTTCCACGCGGTGCCCGCGATGTCGAGGTGGGCCCACGGGTAGCTCTCGGTGAAGCGCGACAGGAAGCACGCGGCCGTCACGCTGCCGGCCGGACGTCCGCCGATGTTCGCGAGATCCGCGAAGTTCGACTTCAACTGATCCTGGTACTCGTCGTCGAGCGGCAGGCGCCATGCCGGGTCGCCCGCCTCGCGCGACGCGTCGAGCAGTTCGCCCGCGAGCGCGTCGTCCTTCGAGAACAGGCCGCTGTTGTGATGGCCGAGCGCAATGATGCACGCGCCCGTCAGCGTCGCGACGTCGATCACCGCGGCCGGCTTGAAGCGCTCCGCATACGTGAGCGCGTCGCACAGGATCAGGCGGCCTTCGGCGTCGGTGTTCAGCACCTCGATCGTCAGGCCCTTCATGCTCGTGACGATGTCGCCCGGCTTCGTCGCATTGCCGCCCGGCATGTTCTCGCAGGTCGGCACGATCGCGACGACGTTGATCTTCAGGCCCATCTCGGCAACCGCGCGCATCGTGCCGAGCACGGAACCGGCGCCGCACATGTCGTACTTCATCTCGTCCATGCCCTCGCCCGGCTTCAGCGAGATGCCGCCCGTGTCGAACGTGATGCCCTTGCCGACCAGCACGACCGGCGCGGCCTTCGCGGCGGCGCCCTGGTAGTGCAGCACGATGAACTGCGGCGGTTCGACCGATGCGCGTGCGACCGACAGGAACGAGCCCATCTTCAGCGCCTGGATCTGCTTGAGCCCGAGCACCTCGGCCTTCAGGCCCCAATCCTTCGCGAGCTTCTTCGCGGTGTTGCCGAGATAGGTCGGCGTGCAGACGTTGCCGGGCAGGTTGCCGAGGTCGCGGGTGAGATCCATCCCGTTCGCGAGCGCGACGGCCTGCTTGACCGCGACCTTCGCGGCCTTTTCGTCCGACGGATCGACGCTGAACACGACGCGCTTGAGCGTGTGCGACGCCGGTTCCGGCTTGCTCTTCATCTGCGTGAAGCGGTAGGTCTCGTTGCGCAGCGCGAGGATCGCCGCGCGCACGCCCCAGTCGGAGCTGCGCTCGTCGACCGGCAGTTGTGCGAGCGTGAACGTGACCTGGACGACCTTGGTCGCCAGCAGCGCGCGCCAGGCGGCCGTGGCCGCGTCGTTATAGGCTTTCTGATTGAAAGCATCCTGCTTGCCGAGGCCGACGAGCAGCACGCGCGACGCGCCGATGCCCGACACTTCGTGCAGGAACAGCGTCTTGCCGCGCTTGCCGTCCATGTCGCCGGCCTTCACCACGCGCGAAATCAGTCCCTTGGTGGCCGTGTCGATGTCGAGCGCCGCGCCGGAAAGCGTCTGCGCCTCGAAGATGCCGAGCACGATGCAGTCGGACTTCCCGGTCAGGAACCCCTTGGCCTCGCCTTTGCTCCAATCACAGCCTTTTATGCTAAAGTCCATCGCGCTTGTCCTCGGATAAAATCTGGGCTAAGGATGAAAGCCGCAATTATCCGCTATTTTTCCCGTGGCGGCGCGAGCGCTCCACCACGCGTGCGCAGCCTCCCGCCCTCTTCTCATCAAGAATGATCTTCGAACGCTCCCTCCAGCGCGAGCTTGCGTATACGGCTGGCGCCGTGTTCATGGTGCTGCTCACGATCATGCTCACGACGATGATGATCCGCATCGTCGGCTACGCCGCGTCCGGCGAAATCGACCCGCGCGACGTGCTCGTGCTGATCGGCCTGACCGTGATCGGCTATCTCGCCGTGATGCTCGTCGTCACGCTGTTCGTGTCGATCCTGTTCGTGCTGACCCGGTGGTACCGGGACTCCGAAATGGTGGTGTGGCTCGCGTCGGGCGTGAGCCTCACGCGCCTCATCAAGCCGATCGGCGTGTTCGCCACGCCGATCATCCTGCTGATCGCGTTCTTCGCGTTCGTCGGCTGGCCGTGGTCGAACCAGCAGAGCAAGATGATCAAGGCACGCTTCCAGCAGCGCGACGAGATCTCGCTGCTCGCGCCGGGCCAGTTCCGCGAGTCGGCCTCGAACCATCGCGTGTTCTTCATCGAAAAGATGACGCCCGACCAGAGCAAGGTGCAGAACGTGTTCGTGACGTCGACCGAGAACGGCAAGGTCAACGTCGTCGTGTCGCAGACGGGCCATACGGAAACGTCGAAGGACGGCGACCGCTTCGTCGTCCTGGAAGACGGCCGCCGCTACGACGGCACGCCCGGCCAGCCGAACTTCAAGATCATGGAGTTCGAGCGCTACGGTGTGAAGATCACCAGCAAGCCGGTCGTGAACGTGCAGACCACCAACAGCACGCCGACGCCCGAGCTGCTGCGCAACCCGACGCGCGACAACCTCGCGGAATTCGCGTGGCGCGCGGGGCTGCCGCTGATCGCGCTCAACCTGATGGTGCTCGGCATCCCGCTCGCGTACCAGAACCCGCGCCGCAGCCGCACGATCAACCTCGTGATGGCCGTGCTGATCTACCTCACCTACTCGAACCTGCTGAACGTCGTGCAGGCGCAGATCGAGCAGGGCAAGATGTCGTTCGGCGTCGGCCTCGTCGGCCTGCATGCGCTCGTCGCGGCGATCGTCGCCGTCATCTTCTGGTTGCGCGTGCGCAATCGTCCGCTGTTTACACGCGCGCTGTTCGGCCGCTCGGGAGCATGATCGATGCGGCTCTATGAAAAGTACTTCGCGCGACAGATCTACGTCACGTTCATCTTCATCCTGTTCGCGTTCTCGGGCCTGTTCTTCTTCTTCGACCTGATCAGCGAACTGAACTCGGTCGGACACGGCAACTACAAGTTCGGCTACGCGGTGATGCGCGTCGCGCTGCAGACGCCGTCGCGCTTCTACGAGATCATCCCGGTCGCCGCGCTGATCAGCGCGATCTACGTGTTCGCGCAGATGGCCGCGAATTCGGAATTCACGATCTTCCGCGTGTCGGGCCTCGCGACCAACCAGGCGCTGCGCTCGCTGCTGAAGATCGGCGTGCCGCTCGTGATCGTCACCTACCTGATCGGCGAATTCGTCGG
Source organism: Burkholderia sp. LFS061 (assembly GCF_047978125.1). Taxonomy (NCBI): domain Bacteria; kingdom Pseudomonadati; phylum Pseudomonadota; class Betaproteobacteria; order Burkholderiales; family Burkholderiaceae; genus Burkholderia; species Burkholderia sp. LFS061. The sequence goes on from NZ_JBFPFS010000013.1 coordinate 68,115, forward strand.
CCCGTACGCCGACCAGTTGTCCGAACGCGTGCGGCTGCAGGCGCTCGGCGCGTCGGTGTCGTCGAACTTCCAGTCGGGCGTGTGGGTGAAGGACACGCTCGCGGCCCGCGAAAACGGCGAACAGGTCACGCGCTTCGTCAACGTCGGCAGCCTGTCGCCCGACTCGACGATCAGCAACGTGCGCATCTACGAGTTCGACTCGAAATTCCAGCTGCAGAACGTACGGATCGCGCAGACGGGCCGCTACGAGCCGCCCGGCCACTGGCTGCTGACGGGTGTCACCGAAACGGAGCTCACGCCGATCAAGCCGATCAGCGGCCAGCCGGCCGACGCGCTGAACCCCGTCTACCGGTCGCAGCAGGTATCGCTGCCCGAATACCGGCTGCGTTCGGACCTGACGCCGCAGATCCTGTCGGTTCTGCTCGTGTCGCCGGAGCGCATGTCGATCATCAACCTGTTCCGCTACATCCAGCACTTGCGCGAGAACCAGCAGGACACGCAGCGCTACGACATCGCGCTGTGGCGCAAGCTGCTGTATCCGTTCGCGGTGTTCGTGATGCTCGTGCTGTCGCTGCCGTTCGCGTATTTGCACACGCGCGCCGGCGTGGTCGGCGTGAAGGTGTTCGGCGGCATCATGCTCGGCATGAGCTTCCAGCTGCTCAATACGCTGTTCTCGCACATCGGCACGCTGAACACGTGGCCTGCACCGCTCACCGCCGCGACGCCGGGCCTGATCTATCTCGCGCTCGGCCTGTTCGCGCTAAAGTGGGTCGACCGGCACTGAGCGCCGCATCACGACGGAGACTTCGACATGAGCTCGCACGGCATCGTCCTGTTCGGCCACGGCGCCCGCGATCCGCGCTGGGCCGAGCCGTTCGAGCGGCTCGCCGCGCGGCTGCGCGGCGCCGGCTCCCCGGCGTCGCACGTGTCGCTCGCGTTCCTCGAACTGATGACGCCGTCGCTCGGTGAGGCCGTGGCCGCGCAAGTCGCCGCCGGCTGCACGCGCATCACCGTGGTACCCGTGTTCTTCGGCCAGGGCGGCCATATCCGCCGCGACCTGCCGCAGCTCGTCGATGCGTGCCGCGCCGCGCATCCGGGCGTCGAGATCCGCTGCGCGACGGCTGTCGGCGAAGACGACGGCGTGCTCGACGCGATCGCACGCTATTGCATCGACCGGATCGGCGACGACGCGTAGGCGCAACGGCGGCTCCAAATAAAAAAGCGCTGGCTTCCGCCAGCGCTTTTTTCGTTTCGGACTGCGGCCGAATTCCGCTCAAGCCGCGTCCCGCAGCGGATCGCCCGTTTTCGCGTGCCGTGCGCGCTCGGCGAACGCGTCGCCGATCATCAGCAGGCTCGGTTCTGCGGGGTCGAGCCACGCCTGCGCGTCGCCCGCCGCCATCTGCGCGAGCGTCAGCGTCAGCGAGCGCTCGCGCGCGGTGCTGCATGCCTCGACGATCGCCACGGGCGTCGCCGGCGCACGGCCGGCATCGATCAGCTCCTGCGCGATGCCGGGGGCGCTGTCGCGTCCCATGTAGTAGACGATCGAATCGGCGCGCGCGGCTTCGCGGATCTCGTCGCTGCCCGGCGCACGGCTGTGCGTCGCGAACGCGACGCTGCGCGACACGCCGCGCAGCGTCAGCGAACGCTTCAGCGTCGCCGCGCCGGCCAGCGCCGCGGTGATGCCCGGCACGACCTCGTAGTCGATGCCGGCCTCATCGAGCGCGAGCATTTCCTCTTCGGCACGACCGAACAGCATCGGGTCGCCGCCCTTCAGCCGCACGACGCACGCATGCTCGCGCGCCGCATCGACGATCTGCTTGTTGATGAAGTGCTGCGCGGTCGAGCGCTGCCCGCAGCGCTTGCCGACCGCGATCCTGCGCGCGTTCGGCGCGTAGTCGAGCATCGCGGGCTCGACCAGCGCGTCGTGCAGCACGACGTCGGCCTGCGCCAGCAGCCGCGCGCCGCGCACCGTGATGAGGTCCGCTGCGCCCGGCCCTGCTCCGATCAGATATACCTTGCCCATGTTTGTCGCTTCGCTTGTCCTGCGGACGGCGGCGTCCGGCTCGCGCCGCCGCATGGCGGCGCGGTTTGCCGGTGGTTACGCCGAGAACGCCCGGATCATGCCTGCGGCGACCGTGTGGTGCGTCGCCTCGTCGATCAGCACGAACGCGCCCGTGCCCGGATGCGCGTCGTACGTGTCGCAGACGATCGGCTTCTGCAGCGTCAGCGCGACGCGGCCGATGTCGTTCATCTTCAGTTCGTGACGGTCGGTCGCGTGCGACAGCGTATGCACGTCGAGCACCTGCTTGACCGCGCCGATCTTCGCGAACACCGTGCTCGTGGTCTGCTTCAGCAGGTACTTGCGCTGCGGCGACAGCGGCGCTTCGTCGAACCAGCACAGGTCGGCCTCGAGCTTCTTGGCCGGCTCGACCGGCTCGACGGTCGTGACGAACATGTCGCCGCGCGACACGTCGACATCCTGTTCGAGACGGATCGTCACCGTCTGGCCCGCGAACGCTTGCGCGACGGACGCGGTGCCGCCCGGCACCGGTGCGACGATCTCGGCCACCGTCGCGGTGCGGTTCGACGGCAGCACGACGATCTCGTCGCCAACCTTCACTTCACCCGACTCGATGCGGCCCATGTAGCCGCGGAAATCGTCGGCCGAGCTGCCGTCCTGGCGCGCGACCCACTGCACCGGGAAGCGCAGCGCATCATGCGCCTGCGTCTCGACCGGCAGCGCCTCGAGCACGTCGAGCAGCGGCTCGCCCGCGTACCACGGCATGCGCTCGCTCGCGCCGACGATGTTGTCGCCCTTCAGCGCCGACACCGGCACGAAGCGCACGTCGTCGAGGCCGAGCTGCTTCGCGAGCGAAACGTACGCGTCGCGGATCTCGTTGAAGCGCGCCTCGCTGTAGTCGACGAGGTCCATCTTGTTGATCGCGACGATCACGTGCTGCAGCGCGAGCAGCTTGACGATCGCGCTGTGGCGTTTCGTTTGCGGCAGCAGTTCGGCAACGCCGTTCTCGACCGTCACGCGCGTCGCGTCGATCAGGATGATCGCCGCGTGCGCGGTCGACGCGCCCGTCACCATGTTGCGCGTGTACTGCTCGTGGCCCGGCGTATCGGCGATGATGAACTTGCGCTTCGCGGTCGCGAAGTAGCGGTATGCGACGTCGATCGTGATGCCCTGCTCGCGCTCGGCTTCCAGGCCGTCGGTCAGCAGCGCGAGGTCGAGCTCGTCGCCGACCGTGCGCTTGTTCTTCGCGCGCGACAGCGCGGACAACTGGTCCGACAGCACGGCCTTGCTGTCGTACAGCAGGCGGCCGATCAGCGTGCTCTTGCCGTCGTCGACGCTGCCCGCGGTGATGAAGCGCAGCACGCCGAGGTCTTCGTGATTTTCGATGATGCTCATGATGTGAATGTCCTCGTGTGCTTCAGAAATAACCTTGCTTCTTGCGCTGTTCCATCGCGGCTTCGGAGGTCTGGTCGTCCATCCGCGTCGCACCGCGCTCGGTGATCTCGGTCACCGCCGTCTCGGCGATGATCTTCTCGACGTCGTCCGCGTCGCTCTCGACCGGGCACGTGCAGCTGATGTCGCCGACCGTGCGAAAGCGCACCTGGGCGACTTCGCTCGTCTCGCCGTCGCGCATCGGCGTGAGCGGCGTGACGGGCACGAGCAGGCCGTTGCGGCGCACGATCTCGCGCTGATGCGCGTAATAGATCGACGGCAGCTCGAGGTTCTCGCGCGCGATGTACTGCCACACGTCGAGCTCGGTCCAGTTCGAGATCGGGAACACGCGCAGGTGCTCGCCTTTATGCAGCCGTGCGTTGAAGAGGCTCCACAGCTCCGGGCGCTGCGCCTTCGGATCCCACTGGCCGAACTCGTCGCGGAACGAGAAGATGCGCTCCTTCGCACGCGCCTTCTCTTCGTCGCGGCGCGCGCCGCCGATCAGCGCGGTGTAGCCGTGCTGCTCGATCGTCTCGAGCAGCGTGACGGCCTGCGCGGCGTTGCGCGAATCGGTTTCGCGGCGCAGCACGACCGTGCCGCGCTTGATCGAATCCTCGACGTGGCCGACGATCAGCTCGGCGCCGAGCTCCTGCGCGCGGCGGTCGCGGAAATCGATCACCTCGTCGTAGTTGTGGCCCGTGTCGATGTGCACGAGCGGGAACGGCAGCGTCGTCTTGCGGTTCGCGCCGAGGCCGAACGCCTTCAGTGCCAGATGCAGCACGACGACCGAATCCTTGCCGCCCGAGAACAACAGCGCCGGCTTGCTGCATTCGGCGACCAGTTCGCGCAGGATGTGGATCGACTCGGCTTCGAGCCAGTCGAGGTGGCCCATGCGGCTGTCGCCGCCGGTGGCCGGGGCAAAGGCGGATTGCTCGAGCGTCGTGCTCATGATTTCAGTCCTTCTCTTCTGGGTTCGTGTCGCCCGCTGTCGCAGGCGGCGCAATATTCAGTTTTTTTGTCGGGCTTTCAGCGCGCCGCACCTGCTTCGGCGGTCGCGGGAATCGGCGTGATCGTGATGTGCAGCCCGCATTCCTTCGTGTCGCGCGACTCCCACCACCAGCGGCCCGCGCGGCTGTCCTCGCCGGGGCGGATCGCGCGCGTACACGGCTCGCAGCCGATGCTCGGATAACCGCGCGCGTGCAGCGGGTTCACCGGCACGTCGAACGCGCCAAGGTACGCCCACACGTCGGCTTCCGTCCAGTCGGCGAGCGGGTTGTACTTCGCGATCCCGCGCGCTTCGTCCTGTTCTCCCTCGTGCAGCTCCGCGCGCGTGACCGACTGCTCGCGGCGCTGGCCCGTGACCCACGCGCCGACATCGGCCAGCGCGCGGTTCAGCGGCTCGACCTTGCGGATGTGGCAGCACGACTTGCGCAGCTCGACGCTCTCGTAGAACGCGTTCAGGCCGTGCTCGGCGACGTATTGGTCGACCGCATCCTGCTGCGGATGGAACTGCTCGATCTCGTAGCCGTAGCGCTCGCGCACGCGGTCGATCATGCCGAGCGTTTCAGCGTGCAGACGGCCCGTGTTCAGCGAGAAGATGCCGATCGACACGCCCTTCGACAGGATCGCGTGCGTGAGCAGCATGTCTTCCGCGGCGAGGCTGCTCGCGAACTTCACCTTCTCGTGACGTGCGCCGATCTGCGCGAGCAGCGCGTCGAGGCGCTCGACCTTCGCGGCGAGTTCCGGCGTCAGCGCGGTAGCGGTACTCATGCGCCCACCTTGGCGTCGGCCGCGGCGGCGCGGCGGCGGAACAGCGGCGCCGGCTCGTCGAACGCGCCCTGGTAACGCTGCGTGAATTCCGTGAACGCATTCAGCGCGTCGTGGATGTCCCTGTCGGCACGCACAGCGAATGCGTCGAAGCCGCAACGCGACATGTACAGCAACTGGTCGCGCAGCACGTCGCCGATCGCGCGCAGCTCGCCCGTCCAGCCGTAACGCTCGCGCAGCAGGCGCGCGATGCTGTAGCCGCGGCCGTCCGCGAAGCGCGGGAAGTCGACGGCAATCAGCGAAATCGCGCCGAAATCGGCCGCGAGATCGGCCGGCTCGCTGTCCGGCGCGAGCCACACGCCGAGTTCGTCCTTCGTCTTCGCGGCGACGAGCGCCGCGCGCTCGGCCTGCCACAACGCGAACGGCACCAGCACCTTGCCGGCCGGCAACGCGTCGACCGCGGGCAGCGCACCGTCTTCCGCCACGCGCACGACCTGCCATGCATCGTCGATCACTGCGCGGTTTTTGATAATCGAAGCCATCTGCAAATTCCTTGTACCCGGTTGGTTACGCGTTCACTGCCTGGCGCGCCGCATACACGCGCTCCTTGAACGGCGCGATGCCGATGCGGTCGTACGTGTCGACGAAACGCTCGCCGTCGATGCGTGCTTCGACGAACGTGTCGATCAGCTTCGCGATCACGCCCGGCACTTCTTCCGCCGAGAACGACGGCCCGATCACGCGGCCGAGGCGCGCGCCGTTCCGGCCCGTGCCCTGCTCGCCGCCGAGCGACACCTGGTACCACTCGGCGCCGTCCTTGTCGACGCCAAGGATGCCGATGTTGCCGACGTGGTGATGGCCGCACGAATTCATGCAACCGGAAATGTTCAGCGACAGGTCGCCGAGGTCGTACACGTAGTCGAGATCGTCGAAGCGCTGCTGGATCGCCAGCGCGATCGGGATCGACTTCGCGTTCGCGAGCGAGCAGAAATCGCCGCCCGGGCACGCGATGATGTCGGTCAGCAGGCCGATGTTCGGCGTCGCGAAACCGGCCGCCTTCGCCTTTTCCCACACCGCGAACAGATCGCGCTTCTTCACGTTCGCGAGGATCAGGTTCTGCTCGTGCGACACGCGCAGCTCGCCGAACGAGTATGCGTCGGCCCAGTCGGCGACCAGTTCCATCTGCTGGTCGGTCGCGTCGCCCGGCGCCACGCGATGATCCTTCAGCGACAGCGTGACGGCCGCGTAGCCGGACACCTTGTGCGGCGCGACGTTGCGCTCGACCCAGCGCGCGAACGCCTTGTTCTCGAGCAGGTGCTGTTCGAACGATGCGTCGGTGTCGGCCAGCTTCTCGTAGACGGGCGGCTTGAAATACTGCGACACGCGGTCGACTTCCGCCTGCGTGAGCGTCGACGGGCCGTCCTTCAGGTGCTGCCACTCTTCCTCGACCTGCTGCGCGAACTTCGCGGGCGACAGCGCCTTCACGAGAATCTTGATGCGCGCCTTGTACAGGTTGTCGCGGCGGCCGAAGCGGTTGTATACGCGCAGCACGGCTTCGCAGTAGGTAAGCAGGTGCTGCCACGGCAGGTCTTCCTTGATCACCGCGCCGATGATCGGCGTACGGCCGAGGCCGCCGCCCGCGAGGATGCTCGCGACCACCTCGCCCTGCGCGTTCTTCTTCAGGTACACGCCGAGATCGTGGATCTGCACGGCCGCGCGGTCGTGCTTCGAGCCCGACACCGCGATCTTGAACTTGCGCGGCAGCCACGCGAATTCGGGATGGAACGTCGACCACTGGCGCAGGATTTCCGACCACGGACGCGGATCGATCTCCTCGTCCTGGGCGACGCCCGCGAACTGGTCCGCCGTGATGTTGCGGATACAGTTGCCCGAGGTCTGGATGCCGTGCATTTGCACCGACGCGAGCTTCGCGAGGATCTCGGGCGTGTCTTCGAGCTGGATCCAGTTGAACTGGATGTTCGAGCGGGTCGAGAAGTGGCCGTAGCCGCGATCGTGTTCGCGGGCGATGCGCGCCAGCATCCTGAGCTGGTCGCTGCGCAGGTTGCCGTACGGAATCGCGATGCGGTGCATGTACGCGTAGCGCTGCATGTACAGGCCGTTCTGCAGACGCAGCGGACGGAATTCGTCTTCGCTCAACTCGCCCGACAAGCGGCGGCGCACCTGATCGCGGTACTGCGCGACACGCTCGTCAACGATCGTCTGGTCGTATTGGTCGTACTGATACATTCGGGGACCCCAGGGGTTTTCGTGGTGACCGCGCGACGTCCTAGCCACGTCGCGCCCGAATCTCCGTTCCGCCGCCCTCGCCGGCCTTCCGCTGCCCGGCTGGATTGCTAATGACGAAAACAGATATCCATATTTGAAAAACTCCGGTGAATCGTAATAAACTCGCCTTATATTTCAAACGACTAAAAAATTCTGTTGATATGCGGAAGGGTTATAAATGAACCTGCACCAATTTCGCTTCGTGCGCGAGGCCGTCCGGCAGAATTTCAACCTCACCGAGGCCGCCAAGGCGCTCTACACGTCGCAGCCGGGGGTGTCGAAGGCGATCATCGAGCTCGAGGACGAGCTGGGCGTGGAGATCTTCACGCGGCACGGCAAGCGCGTGCGCTCGCTCACCGAGCCGGGCAGGATCATCCTCGCATCGGTCGAGCGGATCCTGCAGGAGGTTGAAAGCCTTAAAAGGGTCGGGAAGGATTACGCCGCGCAGGACCAGGGCAACCTGACCATCGCAGCCACCCACACGCAGGCCCGCTACTCGCTGCCGGCCGCGATCGCCGAATTCAAGAAGCGCTTCCCGAAGGTGCACCTGTCGATCCTGCAGGGCAGCCCGACGCAGGTGGCCGAGATGGTGATCCACGACCAGGCCGATCTCGCGATCGCGACCGAGGCAATCTCCGACTACAAGGAACTCGTGTCGCTGCCCTGCTTCCAGTGGCACCACGCGGCCGTCGTGCCGGCCGATCACCCGCTGCTCGAACGCAAGCCGCCGTCGCTCGACGATCTCGCGCAATATCCGCTGATCACGTACGACGACGCGTTCGCGGGCCGCAAGAAGATCAACCAGGCGTTCGCGCTGCGCGGGCTGTCGCCGGACATCGTTCTCGAGGCGATCGACGCCGACGTGATCAAGACCTACGTCGAACTCGGCCTCGGCGTCGGCATCATGGCCGACATCGCGTTCAATCCCGAGCGCGACCGCAACCTGCGCCTGATCCCGGTCGGCCACCTGTTCGGCAGCAACGTGACGCGCGTCGCGCTCAAGCAGGGCGCCTACCTGCGCAGCTATGTGTATACGCTCGTCGAACTGCTGTCGCCGACGCTGAACCGCAAGCTGATCGAGCAGGCGCTCAAGGGCGAATCCGAATCGTACGAACTGTAAGCGCCCCCCCGGACCTGTCGCTTCGCGCCAGGCCCCCCAAGGCGGTCATCCCCCTAGGGGACTTCCTTCGGGGCGGAAAACTTGGGGCGGCCCGGCGTTTTCCTGAAATCGGCGTGTATAAATACAGGGGCGCATATCGCGCCCCTTTTTGCTGCCCGACGGAGATTCCCGCATGACGCTTCCCGCCCTGCTGCGCCGCGCCGCCGGCGCCGCCCTCGTGCTGGCCTGCGCGGCCGCGCAGGCCGACCTGAAGGTCGGCGTCGACCTGTCGTCGACCGGCCCCGCCGCCGCGATCGGCATCACGAGCAAGAACGCGATCCTGATGTGGCCGAAGACGATCGCCGGGCAGCCGGTGCAGGTAACGGTGCTCGACGACGCATCCGACCCTGGCACCGCGGTGCGCAACATCCGCAAGCTGGTCGACGAGGATCACGTCGACGTCGTGGTCGGGCCGAACATCACGCCGGCCGCGCTCGCGGCGCTCGACGCGGTGGCCGCAGGGCAGACGCCGATGATCACGCTGGTCGGCTCCGGCGCGATCGTCGAGCCGCAGGAAGGCGCGCGGACCTGGGCGTTCAAGATGGCGCAGAGCGACCGCGCGATGGCCGACGTGATGACGCGCGCCATGTCGAACCGCGGCGTGAAGACGGTCGGCTTTATCGGCTTTGCGGACAGCTACGGCGACAGCTGGCTGAACGAGTTCACGCGCTTCGCCGACCTGCGCAAGATCCGCGTCGTCGCGACCGAGCGCTTCAACCGCACCGATGCGAGCGTCACGGGCCAGGCGCTGAAGCTGATCGCGGCGAAGCCCGACGCGATCCTGATCGCGGGCTCGGGCACGCCGGCCGTGCTGCCGCAGCGCACGCTGATCGAGCGCGGCTACAAGGGCGCGATCTATCAGACCCACGGGATCGCGACGCCGGAATTCATCAAGCTCGGCGGCAAGGACGTCGACGGAACGCTGTTCCCGACCCAGCCGGTCGTCGTCGCACGCACGCTGCCGGCCGACCATCCGGCGCGCAAGGCCGCGCTCGCGTTCGTCGACGCGTACGAGGCGAAGTACGGCGCAGGCACGGTCACGCAGTTCGCGGGCGACGCGGCTGGCGTCTACCCGCGCCTCGCCGACGCGGTCGGCCGCGCACTGAAGACCGCGCAGCCCGGCACGCCGGCGTTCCGCGCGGCGCTGCGCCGCGAACTCGAACGCGCGCACGAGCTCGTCGTGCCGAACGGGGTCGTCAACACCAGCGACAATGATCATGTCGGGCTCGACCAGCGCGCGAGCGTGATGGGGATCGTGAAGCAGGGGCGGTTCGTCTACCTGAGCCAGTAACTCGCGCGTCGGCAACCGGGTAGCTTGCCCGGCATCCGGATTTCCGCCATAATCCGCGTTTCGCCGCACACAATCGCGTGCGCGGCCAGGAACAAGCCCAGGTGGTGAAATTGGTAGACGCAGGGGACTCAAAATCCCCCGCCGCAAGGCGTGCCGGTTCGATTCCGGCCCTGGGCACCAGAAGAAAAGCGCAAGAGAATCGAAAACTTGCGCAGCGCCTTCCCCCCGGAGGGCTGTAGAAGACCGAAGCAGCAAACATCTTCCGAGCGACAAGACGCGCCGAAGAGTCTGCCGGAACAGAGCCCCGTGTCAGTGATGACCGGGGCTTTTTCTTTTCGCGCTTCGTCCAGTGGCCAACAGCGGGTTCGCCGGCCTGCTCCCGTTCCTGCTCGACCGGCTAATACGTGCTGCGCCGCCCCCTCAAGCTTCGAACTCGCATGCTGGCCCGGGAAGAACGCACGAGCAATAACGTGATTCCATGCTGTACCCGGCACGCCCGCACAATTTCAAATACCGATTTCAAGCATGGAATTGCACCAAAATATAAACCAATGGATTTATAAAAACACATCCCAATACCAATAACCCAGCCAATCAACGACCCCATCTATCATGGCAGTTACCACGAGCATATAAACCGAATGTTTGATTCTCGGTATATTTTGTTTTATTGAGCAGCAAAATCCCAAATGTTAAATATTCTACAGAACCGCATTTAACGAATATTCACAATGATCCTGTAGGATTTGCCAGTTTGCCTAAGTGATTCCAAGTCATAAACTCAAATCACGTTATGTTTTAGGCACCCCACATAGAAATAAATAGAACCAGATACACCTCCGTTTTTAATCGATTTCCATTCGGATCCGCTCCCGAGTGGCCGGGACGTGTTTTAGCGAAGCGACAACCCTATAGAACATTTACATACGAGATCGCCAGGTCGGCAATTTCCATCCAGTCTGGAGGTATTGCGCCGTAAACGAAAAAACCCGCCGACCGAGCGAGGCGCAATACCTTCATCGCGACACGAAGATCATAGAGGCATCAAAATGAGTGAAACGCTTAAAGATGTGACGCCGGATCAGATTGCCGAACTCGAAAAGAAATCTCAGGCGGCCTACGACGTGGCGATCAAGAACAGGCAAGCACTGGTCGCCAAGAAGCCGGAACTGAAGACTGCCTTTGACCAGAGCGTGCAACCGCAATCGTTGTGTGGCTGCGGATGCCAGCAGTATATCTGCGGCTATTTTTGCTTCGAGGGTTGCGGCTGCGGTTGCGGGCCTAATGACGAAACGGTCTATATCAGTACGTCAGTTGCCGCGATAGGCCCGCAGCCCAATCAAGGAATCCGGGTGAAGTTCGTGGGGCAAGCAACAGGGAGTGGAACGAATATCAACGTTTCCGGCATGTATATGCAGGGGACGGTTCCCGATGCGGAGAATCTGATCGGCGTTCCGCTTTCGTTGTCGCTGTCGATCAATTCCGGCTCGGTTTCCATGACCCTATTGGAAGGCCCGCGCGTGCTGGCCGTGCTGGTATCGGGACCGTGGGTAAGCGCGAACGGCGAGTTCACGGGTTCCGGAACCGGCATGTTCACGCAAGCCTGAAGTAGCCGGCGGCACGACATTACGTCACTGGCGCGCGCTACACGCCCGATGCCAGCCGACGACCGGTCAGGGCGTCACTTCGACGGCGCCCTGATCCGTTCAATAGAAAGACATCCATTCAGGACACGAAATGACTGCCATTACCCTCAAATATTCGGGAACGCCTTCACTCTATTTGTCCGTGGACAGCAACGGACGGTTGGCGTTCAGCGAAAATCCGTCGATATGGAATACCATCAACCCCGTCACAGGTAACGAATTCGAGAAGGTGACGTTGCAGCTGAATTCCCCCGGAAACGCTTTCGACCTACGGTATCTCAGCTGCCCTCCCAATCCGGAGTCCGGCAATCCTTTTTTGCTGCTCCCGGATGCCCATGCCGCTGCCCGGCTTTCCCAGGTCGGCCCGAGCATCAATGGTTTTCCGATCATCGTCAACGGCCTGACGAGCGCCTTCCTGAACCGCACCATTGAAAATGATGTCGTCGTCGGAAGCGACGGGATGCAAGCTTTTATCGTGACCCCGGTTTAACTGTCGAGAAAGCACTTCGCTTCAGCAAAATTCACGTGGCATTCTTATCCAAGGAAAATCCGATGAACAAAGAAGCATTGAAGAACGATGCGCGATTCCAGGCATTCGCGTCTCGCGATAGCTCGGCGTCGCTGGCCTTCGTCACGGTCACGGGAGTGAACTTCGTCAACAAGTTCGGCGCAACGTTGACCGACGCATCCGAGGGCGTCGCGTATCAAGTGACGAATGACAGCATCGATGCCAGCATCGTGGCCATTTTATGCGCGGCCCGGACGACAGGCGCCCCCGTTTTGATCGCATTCAATCGAGTCGGCCCTGCCTACCAGAACCAGCAAAACATCATCCTTACCGATCTTACCTATTGAGGTAGCGGGAAGCTGAAGAGCAGCGAGTGGCGTTCATGCAATGGGTAATTGACGCCACTCGATGCCCCACTATGGTCTTCCGTCCCGCTAATTGGGACCTTGTCCGATTGTCGCGTGCGCAAATCCCGCCGCACGACCGCACCGTGTGCTGTCACATCGCCTCAACCCGTCAGCTCCCGCACGAAGTCGAGAAACACGCGCACCTTTGCGGAAACGAGATTCGACGCATGGTGATACGCGTAGAGCGGGAATGTCTCGTCCGCCCATTCCGGCAGCAACTGTACCAGCCGCCCGTCGGCGAGGATGTCCCTCGCATAGAGTTCCAGTAACTGCGCGACGCCCTCACCGCCAACGCATGCGCCGAGCAGCGCGCCCGTATCGTTGACCGTCAGCCGCCCGGTGGCATCGAACGCCACCACCTCGTCGCCGCGATGGAATTCCCATCCGTACGGCCGGCCCGTCACCGGATCGCGAATCAGCACGCAGCGGTGGCCGTCCGCGAGATTCCGCGGGTGCCGCGGCTCGCCGTGACGCTCGACATAGGCCGGCGACGCGCAGGTCAGCACATGCGTCTCCAGCAGCAGCCACGCACGGTATGACGACGGCTCCGGAATGCCGAAACGCACCGCCACGTCGAACCCGTCGGCGACGAGGTCGCCCATCCGGTCCCGCACGCTGATCTCCACCGACAGCTCGGGAAAGCGGTCGAGGAATTCCGCCATTCTCGGCGCGAGCACCGCGTGGCCGAACGTGCCGTCCACGTTGACGCGCAGCCGCCCACGCACGCGCGCCTTCGACTGGCCGGCGTCGAGCGCGGCCTCCTCGATCCCCGCCAGCAGCGGCGCGACCGCCTCGTAAAAGCGCCGCCCTTCGTCGGTCAGCGTGATCGCCCGCGCGGTGCGATTGAAGATTCGAATGCCGACCCGCTCTTCGAGCCGGGCGACGGCGCGGCTCACGGCCGGCTGCGTCAACCCCATCGCCTCGCCGGCGCGCGCGAACGTGCCCGCCTCGATTACCGCCGAGAGCACCCCAATGCCGCTGAGCAGCCTGCTGTCGAAAGCCATTGACTTACTTTTAGTCATTCATCCACTGATTATTATTCATTATTTTTATTAATCGAGGAAGCCTACAGTAGTCCTGTCGCCGGATCGCACGGCACTTATCCCCTACCAAGGAGCAGGACATGAGCACATCTGAACAGGTCGCACTCGTCACGGGTTCGTCGCGCGGCATCGGCGCGGAAATCGCCCGCCATCTCGCCCGGGACGGCTTCCGGGTCGTCGTCAACTATGCTGGCAGTGCCGGGCCGGCGCGCGAAGTCGTCGACGCGATCGTCGGCGACGGCGGCCAGGCCGTCGCGGTGCAGGCGAACGTCGCCGATCCGGCCGGCGTGGCCGCGCTGTTCGATGCGGCGCGCGACACGTTCGGCGGACTCGACGTGGTCGTCAATTCGGCGGGCGTGATGAAGCTCGCCGCGATCGCCGAGTTCGACGATGCGGTGCTCGACGAGACGCTCGCGATCAACGTGAAGGGCACCTTCAACGTCTGCCGCGAAGCGGCGAAGCGCGTGCGCGACGGCGGACGCATCATCAACCTGTCGACCAGCGTGATCGGCATGCGCATGCCGACTTACGACCTGTACGTCGCGAGCAAGGCCGCGGTCGAAAGCCTCACGCAGGTGCTCGCTCAGGAAATGCGCGGGCGCGGGATCCGCGTGAACGCGGTAGCGCCGGGGCCGGTCGCGACCGAGCTGTTCCTCGACGGCAAGAGCCCCGAGCTCATCGACCGGCTCGCGAAGCTGAATCCGCTCGAGCGGCTCGGCCAGCCCGACGACATCGCGCGCGTCGTCGCCTTCCTCGCCGGCTCCGACGGCGCATGGGTCAACGGCCAGATCCTGCGCGCCAACGGCGGCATGTGCTGACGCACCGGGCACGCCCGCCCCATCCTGCTGCCAGGAGATCCATCATGAACGAAGTCATCCTCGTCACCGGCGCATCCAGCGGCTTCGGCCTGCTGACGGCCCAGGCGCTGGCGCGCGCCGGCCATACGGTCTACGCGTCGATGCGCGAAACCGCCGGCCGCAACGCGCCGCGCGTCGCGGCGGTCGCCGCCTATGCGCGTGAGCACGGCGTCGACCTGCGCACCGTCGAACTCGACGTCGGCGACGACGCGTCCGTCAATGCCGCAATCGGCCGCGTGATCGCAGAGCACGGCCGCCTCGACGTCGTCGTTCACAACGCCGGCCACATGGTGTTCGGGCCGGCCGAAGCGTTCACGCCGGAGCAGCTCGCGCAGCTCTATGACATCAACGTCGTGTCGACCCAGCGCGTGAACCGGGCGGCGCTGCCGCACCTGCGCCGCCAGGGGCGCGGCCTGCTGGTGTGGGTGTCGTCCTCGTCGGCGCGCGGCGGCACCCCGCCGTTCCTCGCGCCCTACTTCGCCGCGAAGGCCGCGATGGATTCGCTCGCGGTGTCGTATGCGGCCGAGCTCGCCCGCTGGGGCATCGAAACGTCGATCGTCGTGCCGGGCGCGTTCACCCGGGGCACGAATCACTTCGTCCACGCGGGCAAGCCAGCCGATGCCGTCGTGCAGGCGGCCTACGACAGCGGGCCGTACGCGGGCGTCGCCGAGCAGGCGCTGCAGGGCCTCGCCGCGCTCGAACCCACGGACGCCGATGCCGGCGCCGTCGCGACGGCGATCGCCGACCTCGTCGCCGCGCCGGCCGGCAAGCGCCCGTATCGCGTGTTCGTCGATCCGTCGCAGGACGGCGCGGAGGAAGTGTTCCGCGTCGGCGATCGCATCCGCCGCGAGATGTTCCGGAACATCGGCCTCGCCGACCTGCTCGCGCCCCGCGTCGGCGGTTGATCCCCTGCGCGCCGGGCCGGCCGGCGCGCGTCAGCCGCGCTCGCAGAACCCGAGGATCGCGTCGGCGACCGCCGCCGGCGCCTCGCGCTGCGGAAAATGCCCCACGCCGTCCAGCACCTGCCGCGCGTAGCGCCCGGCGAAGAACCGTTCGCGCCCAGCCGAGCTGTCCGGATGATTGCAGGTGTCCGCGCCGCCGTGCAGCACGAGCGTCGGCACCGACAGCGCGGGCGCCGGATTCAGCCGCGCATTGTCGTCGGCATAGGCCGGCGCGCCCGGCGCGAAACCCCAGCGATGCCGGTACGAATGCAGCACGACGTCGATCCAGTCGGGCCCGTCGAACGCGGCGGCGGCCGCATCGAAATCGCTGTCGCGATACCAGCCGGGCGGCGACCACGTGTCCCACATCACGCGGGCAAACGCACGGCGATCGTCGCGCAGCGCCTGCTCGCCGCGCGGCGTCGCCATGAACCAGTGATACCAGTAGTTGCGCGCCTGCTGCAGCGACAGCGGTTGATCGGGATCGTTGGTGCCGTACCCGACCGACAGCATCACCAGATGCGATGCGACGCCGTCGCGCAACCCGCACGCGTTCGCGACCGCACGGGCCCCCCAGTCGTGCCCGACCAGCACCGGCCGCTCGACGCCGAGCACATCGACGAATTCGAGCAGGTCGCGCCCGAGCGCCGCGAGCTCGCCGCTGCGCGGCACGGATGCGTCGCGAAAGCGCGTCGGCGCAAAGCCGCGCAGCGCGGGCGCGAGTACGCGGTAGCCGCGCGCGGCAAGCGCCGCCGCCACAGGCTCCCAGCCGACCGGGCTGTCCGGCCAGCCGTGCAGCAGCACGGCCACGCGTTCGCCGCGCGGGTTCCATTCGAGATAGGCGATATCGAGCGACGCGGTCGTCGCATACGCATAGGCAGTCATCGTGTTCTCCGTCGGGTCAACTTGAGCAAACGATGGTAGGTCGGCCTTTCATCACGATTCGCGGAGTATCATGATTCATTCATCGAATATTGCGTTGAATTGATCTATGGAACCGCTGACCGACCCCGCGTCGACCTCGCTCGACATCGCGCTGCTGCGCACCTTCCTCGAAGTCGTCGACAGCCGCGGGTTCGCGCCGGCAGCAGAACGCCTCGCGCTGACGCCGTCCGCCGTCAGCGGCCATATCAAGCGGCTCGAACAGGCGGCCGGCACCGTGCTGCTCGCGCGCACGACGCGCCGTATCGCGCTCACGCCGGCCGGCGACACGCTGTATGCGTATGCGCGCAACATCGTCGACATGGAGCGCGAAGTGCGCGCAAGGCTGCGCGGCGCGCCGGCGCACGGGCGGCTGCGCGTCGGCGCGTCGGAGGATTTCGCGGGTGCGTGGCTGCCTCACGTGCTGCGCACGTTCCGCGACCGCCATCCGCGTATGGCGATCGAGCTGAAGGTCGGGATCACCGCGTCGCTGCTGCGCGAGCAGGCGCTCGGCCGGCTCGATGTCGTGTTCGGCAAGCAGTGCCGGCAGGTCGATGCGTCGGGCGAACTGCTGTGGGAAGAACCGCTCGTATGGGCATTCGCGTCGGACCGCACGCTCGAGGCCGGCGGCGAAATGCCGCTCGCGCTGTTTCCGGAACCGTGCGTCTATCGGGAAGCCGCCGTATCGGCGCTCACCGCCGCGCTGCGGCCGTTTCGCGTGCTGTTCGAGAGCAGCAGCATGGCCGGCTGCGTGTCGGCCGCGCTCGCGGGCTTCACGGTCACCGCGCTGGCGCGCAGCCAGCTGCGTGACGGGCTGCGCGCATGCGGGCCGCAGGACGGCCTGCCCGCGCTGCCGGCCGCGCGTTTTTATGCGTTCGCGTCGAAGCCGGACGGCACCGGCGCGGCGCTGATCGAAGCGGTGCGGGAAGTCGGGCGCAACCGGCAGTTCGCAGCGCCGGCCGACTGAAACACGCGCGACGGCGCACGCCGCAAACCGGCCGCCCCGATCAATCGCCTTCCGCGCCCTTCCCGGCCGCAGCCCCCGTCAACGCATCCGCCATCAGCTCCCCGAACCAATCCACGAACGCATTGAGCCGGCGCGACCGGTGCCGCCGGTGCGGATACACGGCCGACACACCCATCGGCTCGGCGCGATGGCCAGGCATCACGTCGACGAGCGCGCCGCTGTCCAGCAGATGCTCGACGTCGAACCGCGGAATCTGGATCAGCCCCATCCCGGCGATGCAGCCGGCGATATAGGTTTCGGCGTTGTTGACGATCACGCGGCTCGGCAGCGTCAGCGTGTGCCGCTCGCCGTCCACGCAGTATTCCCACCCGAGCTCGCGCCCCGTCGTCGGCGACGCATAGCCGATCGCCCAGTGCCCGTGCGCGAGCGCATCCGGATGCTCGGGCACGCCGCATTCGCGCAGGTAGTCGGGGCTCGCGCAGTTGATCAGCGTGAACTGTCCGAGCGGCCGCACGACGAGGCTGCTGTCCGCGAGCCGCCCGACGCGGATCGCGCAGTCGACGCCCTCCTGAACCAGGTCGATCGAGCGGTCCGTCGAGCCGAGCGACAATTGCAGCTTCGGGTAGCGGCGAAACAGCGACGGCAGCGCGGGCGCGATCACGCGGCGCGCGATCCGGCTAGGCACGTCGACGTTCAGCCGCCCGACCACGTCGCGGTCGCGGCGGCGGAACAGTCGATCGAGCTCGTCGGCCTCGGCGAGCAGGCGCCGGCCGCGTTCGAGCAGCAGCGCGCCGTCGGCGGTCAACTGCACCTGGCGCGTCGTGCGGTGCAAGAGGCGCGTGCCGAGCCCCGCCTCGAGCTGCTGGACGGCCGCCGACACGGTCGCGCGCGGCACGTCGAGCGCATGCGCGGCCTTGATGAAGCTGCCCATCTCGGCAACCTGCAGGAAGATTCTGACCTGATCCAGCTTGTCCATCGGCGGGGAACGTGGGTTCGGACGACCGTCGCCGCCAGCCGTCGCGCATCGCGGCAGGGTCCGGCGGCAGAGAGAAAACGGGCGCGCGGCCTCGCGGCTGCGCGCCCGTCCATTGTCCACGCAAACGAGCCATTGCGGTGCGCCGTGCGCCCGCGGCGGCGGCCGATGCGGCCCATTAAGCGGTCGGTTACTTGGTCGTATAGCCGCCGTTGATCAGGATCGTCTGGCCCGTGATCCACCAGCCGTCGGTCACGAGATGGCGGATGAACGGCACGACGTCCTCGATGTCGGTCAGGCCCGTCTTGCTGAACGGCGACAGCGCGGCCGCCGTCTTGTGATATGCGACCGCATCGGCGCCCTCGGCCGGATAGAAGAACGGCGTGTCCATCGGGCCGGGCCCGACGGCCGTCACCGAAATCCCGCGTGCGCCGTACTCCTTCGACGCCGCGCGCGTGAAGTGCTCGACCGGTGCCTTCGACCCTTCGTACGCCGCATAGAACGGTGTGAACGCGCCGAGCAGCGACGTCACGAGCGTGACGAGCTTGCCGTGATCCTCGAGGTGCCGCCCCGCTTCCTTGATGAAGAAGAACGCCGACTTGCTGTTGACGGCGAACATCTCGTCGTACTCGGCTTCGCTGATCTCGGTGAACGGCTTCTTCAGCACCTTGCCGACCGTGTTGATCGCGATGTCGATCTTGCCGAAGCGCTGCTTCGCATCGTCGAACAGCTTCTCGACCGCGGCGGCCGTCGTCAGGTCGGCCTGGAACGTTGCGGCCTCGGCACCGGCCGCGCGCACCGCTGCGGCCGTCTCCTCGGCCTGCGCCTGCGACGCCGCGCTGTTGTAGTGAATCGCCACCGCCTTCGCGCCGTGGCCCGCCAGGTCCCGCGCGATCAGGCCGCCCAGATTCTTTGCGCCGCCTGCGATCAGGACGACCTTGTCTGCGAGCGTGTGAGTTGCCACGGTTGACTCCTTTTTTCGTTGAACGAAGCTTGGAGTGTAGGCACGCGCGCCGCGCCGGTCAGCCGGTCGCGGCTGGATGGATTATCCAAAAAACCGATCCAATCGGAACATCGCAGTGTGCGCTGCCGCACCGACGGCGGCACCGGAATCCGCTCGCGGTGGCGCGAGCGCCGGCCGGTTCAGCGTGCGTACAGCGCCGCGTCGATCTTGCCGAGCAGCCATTGCATGCCGGCCAGATGCTGCTGATCGTGGCTGCACAGGTAATGGACGAGCCCGCGCACGGTCAGCGAGCCGTAGCCGTCGAACTCGCCGATACGCTCGAACTGTTCGGGCGTGAGGCGCGACACGAGGTCCAGCGTCTCGCGTCGCGCTTCGCGGATCGCCGCGAGCACGTCGGACGCATAGGCATCGTTGTAGCGGCGCTCGACCGCGAGCGCATCACCGTCGATCGACACGAGCAGCGGCCGATCTTCGTCGAGCATCCGCCGCAGCCGCACGTGATAACCGTCGATCTCGATGTCGCGCACATGGCAGAGCTGCCCGAGCGGCGAGAAGTGCTCGCTCGGGATCCCGGCCCAGTCGTCGGGTGTCCAGCGCGCATAGCCGTCGGGCACGGCCGCGAAATGGGCTTCGAGCAGACGGGGGAAATCGGCGAGTGCATCGAGCGTCGTCGGATTCATGCGGGAAACTCCCTGTCGGATAAGAGCGGCGGCAGCCCTGGCACGGGCCTGCCGCCGCCATTGCGTCACTTCACGCCGAAGCCGTACGCACCTTGCGTGCGGTGCCCGTCGGTCGCGACGGCCACCCATTTCACCGTATAGGCGCCCGTGCCGACCGCCGTGAGCGGCACCGTCATCCGCTTGCGGTTCGACGCATCGATGCGCGCGTTGCCGTCCGACACCGTCTTGCCGTCGCCGTCGACGACGACGATCGAGCTGAACGCCGGCTCCAGCGGCTCGGTGAAGTCGATCGTGACGGCGGCCGGTGCGGCGGCCAGCACCACGCCCGCCGCCGGATCGCTCTTCGCGAGATGCGCATGCGCGAACGCGGCCGACGAAGCGGTCGCGGCAAGGATGACTGCGGCAGCCTTGCGGCCGAACGGGAACGAATCGAAATGCATGGACTTTCCGTGAAGAATGAACGAGCGCCGCGCGGCGTTCCGGGAGCTTACCAGCGCATGCGTGCTCATGCCGGTCGCGCGCTGCTTGATAGAATGCGCCCGCTATGGATCTCGAAAGTATTCTCTACACCCAGGGCTTCGGCTCGCGCCGCCAGTGCCGCGGCCTGATCGAAGCGGGCCGCGTCGCCGTCGCCGGCGCCAGCGCGACCGACCCCGACGCGTCGTTCGACACCGACGGCCTCGTATTCTCGGTCGACGATACGGCCTGGCCGTTCCACGCGCACGCGTATCTCGCGCTCAACAAGCCGGCCGGCTACGAGTGTTCGCGCGATCCGCAACATCATGCAAGCGTGTTCAGCCTGCTGCCCGCGCCGCTCGTCGCGCGCGGCGTGCAGTGCGTCGGCCGTCTCGACCAGGACACGACAGGCCTGCTGCTGCTGTCCGACGACGGCCAGTTCGTGCACGCGTACACGTCGCCGAAGCGCAAGGTGCCGAAGACCTACGTGGCGACCGTGCGCCACCCGCTCGACGATGCGCAACTGCATGCGCTGCGCACCGGCGTGCAGCTCCACGGCGAGCCGAAGCCGATCGTGGCGGTCGCCGCCGATGCGCGCGACACGCACGCGCTCGCGCTGACCGTTCTGGAAGGCAAGTATCACCAGGTGAAACGCATGGTCGCGGCGGCAAGCAACCGCGTCGAGTTGCTGCACCGCGAAAGCATCGGCGGCTTCGCGCTGCCGGACGACCTCGAACCCGGCTCGTGGCGGTGGCTCGATGACGCCGACCTTTCAGCGTTGCGCAATCCCGTCAAAACCCTGTAAGGGAAAATCCGCACGACCGTTCGGTGTCCGGCCGCGTCTCGGCCTCACGATCCCCCGCTATACTCAAATCACAAGCTGCACGAGCAGCGATGCAGGGGAGACATCATGAACCTCAACCATTCTTCCGAACTGCCGTACATGATGATCGCGTTCGCGGTCGTCGGCGTCATCGTGATCGGCGGGCTGCTGGCCACGATGCACCGGAAGCACAAATATCATCCGAACCTGATCGGCGCGCTGATCGGCGCGCTGCTGTGCTTCCTGCTGATCGAGGCGTTACCGGCGCTGACCTGACGCGCTGCCCGGCGCGAGCGTTTGAAGGAAATCGTCTACGGTCGGATAACGCAACGTCACGCACAATTCGGCCTTGAGCCGTGCGTTGGACAGGCGCCGCGACTCGCGCATGAACGACAGCAGCGCCGGCTCGAGCTGACGCTCGGCGTCCGCGCGGCTGACGCGCGGCGGCCGCGGCAGGCCGAGCGCCTGCGCGACCCGGTCGAAATACTCCCCCATCCGCAGTTCGCTGTCGTCCGACGCGTGCACGGCGCGCGCCGGCCTGCCGCGCTCGGCCGCGCGGCGCAGGATCGCCGCGAGATCGTCGGCGTGGATGTGGTTCGTGTAGACGTCGTCGGCCGGCTCGAGCGCCGGCGTGCCGCGCTCGAGCCGCGCGACCGGCAGACGGTTCGCCGCGTAGATGCCGGGAATGCGCACGATGCGCGCGGACAGCACGCCGCGCACCGTCGCCGCGCGCAGTTGCCGCTCGGCCGACACGCGCCGGAACGCGCGCGGATTCGCGGGACGCAGCGGGTGCGTTTCGTCGATGCGCGCGCCGCCGCAATCGCCGTATACGCCCGTCGTGCTCGCGTAGACGAGCCTCGGCGCACGAAGACCGTCGGGTACAATACGCGCTGCCCGAACGGGCGTGCCGGCCTGCCGGGCAGCGGCGCGCAGCGTTCGGAGCCGGCCGACCGCAGGGGCCGGCGGTGCCGACGGTCGCCGCATGGGCACGGTCGTTGCGGCGATCAGCGCACGCGTGCGCCGGTCGTCACGGCCGTCGGACTGCGGCGGCGCCAGATGCAGGATCGTGCCGGCAAGGCCCGCGAGGCGGCCGAGCGTCGCCGGGCGATCGAGGTCGCCGACGATCGGCGTCGCGCCTGCGGCACGCAGCTCGTCGCGGCGGGCCGGGTGGCTCGTCAGCGCGAAGATCCGCAGATTGCGGCGCGTGTCGCGCCATTGCGCGACGCAGCGCATGCCGACGTCGCCACAGCCGACGATCAGTGCGCGCGGCCGGCGCAGGATTCGTGTCGCGATCATGTTGGTTGCGAAATCAGTAGCCACCGTTGCGCGACGCGCAACGGGTTTGCATTGTAGCTGCCGTGCTCGACATGCACGGTCCCCACATTTTGTTCTAGTTTGGTTCTATGGCATTCAACGTCACTCTCAAGCAAAGCGGCCGGCAATTCCAGGTCGAGTCGGACGAAACCGTGCTGGCGGCCGCGCTGCGCCAGAACGTCCATCTGCCGTACGGCTGCAAGAACGGCGCGTGCGGCTCCTGCAAGGGCCAGATCGTGTCGGGCCAGATCGAACAGGGCCCGCATGCCGCGTCGGCCCTGTCCAATGACGAGCGCACGCGCGGCCTCGCGCTGCTGTGCTGCTCGAAGGCGCAGTGCGATCTCGAGATCGACGTGCGCGAAATCGCCGGCGTCGACGGCGTGCAGGTCAAGAAGCTGCCGTGCCGGATCGCCGCGCTCGAGCGCAAGGCCGACGACGTGATGGTCGTGAAGCTGCAGTTGCCCGCCAACGAGCGCCTGCAGTACCTCGCGGGCCAGTACGTCGAGTTCATCCTGAAGGACGGCTCGCGCCGCAGCTACTCGATGGCAAACGCGCCGCACGAGGAAGGCCCGATCGAGCTGCACATCCGCCACATGCCGGGCGGCAAGTTCACCGACCACGTGTTCGGCGCGATGAAGGAGCGCGACATCCTGCGCTTCGAAGGCCCGCTCGGCACGTTCTTCCTGCGCGAGGATTCCGACAAGCCGATCGTACTGCTTGCATCGGGCACGGGCTTCGCGCCGATCAAGGCGATCATCGAACACGTGAAGCACCGCGGCATCACGCGCCCGATGACGCTCTACTGGGGCGCACGCCGCAAGAAGGACATCTACCTCGGCGAACTCGCCGAGCAGTGGGCCGGCGAAATCCCGAACTTCAAGTACGTGCCGGTGCTCTCCGAGCCCGACGACGGCGACCAATGGACGGGCCGCACGGGCTTCGTCCATCGCGCGGTGATCGAGGACCTGCCCGATCTGTCGGGTCACCAGGTGTACGCGTGCGGCGCGCCGGTGATGGTGGAATCCGCGCAGCGCGACTTCACGCAGCACCACGCGCTGCCGGCCGACGAGTTCTACGCGGACTCGTTCACGAGCGCCGCCGATCTCGCGCATCCGGTCTGAGTACGGCACACCCGCGTTCCGCGCCGCGCTGTCACATCCGTGGCGTCGCGGCGGTTTACAGTGGGGCGCGGGATGCCTTATGCTTGCGCACATGAACCGCTTCCTGTCCGCTCTCCGACGTCGCCGCTCGCCGCTCCGCCCGGATGCCGCAGGCTCGTCACGGACTCGCGCGTAACCCCACACTGCTTCACCGGTTACGCACAAGCTGTTCGAACCCACCAGCCACGGCCTTCCGTGGCTTTTTATTGCCCGTTTCCCTTTCAACGTCCGCTGGAGTCTGCTGCCATGCCCTTGAACGATTACCCGATCGACTCGCTGATGTACATCACGAACCGCCCCGACATCGTGTTTACGCACGGCAAGGGTTCGTGGCTCTACGATCACACGGGCAAGCGCTATCTGGACTTCATCCAGGGCTGGGCCGTCAACAGCCTCGGCCACTGCAACGACGGTGTCGTCGAAGCGCTGAAGACGCAGGCCGAAAAGCTGCTGAACCCGTCGCCGGCGTTCTACAACGAGCCGATGGCGAAGCTTGCGGGCCTGCTCACGCAGCACAGCGTGTTCGACAAGGTGTTCTTCACGAACAGCGGCGCCGAGGCGAACGAAGGTGCGATCAAGCTCGCGCGCAAGTGGGGCCGCAAGTTCCGCAACGGTGCATACGAGATCATCACGTTCGACCACAGCTTCCACGGCCGCACGCTCGCGACGATGTCGGCCAGCGGCAAGCCGGGCTGGGACACGATCTACGCGCCGCAGGTGCCGGGCTTCCCGAAGGCCGAGCTGAACAACATCAACTCGGTCGAGAAGCTGATCACCGACAAGACCGTCGCCGTGATGCTCGAACCGATCCAGGGCGAAGGCGGCGTGATCCCGGCAACGCGCGAATTCATGCGCGAACTGCGCGCGCTGACGAAGCAGCACAACCTGCTGCTGATCGTCGACGAAGTGCAGAGCGGCTGCGGCCGTGCGGGTACGCTGTTCGCGTACGAGCTCGCCGACATCGAGCCGGACGTCATGACGCTCGGCAAGGGTATCGGCAGCGGCGTGCCGCTCGCGGCGCTGCTGTCGAAGGCCGATGTCGCGGTGTTCGAGGCCGGCGACCAGGGCGGCACGTACAACGGCAACCCGCTGATGACGGCGGCCGGCTATTCGGTGATCTCGCAGCTCGTCGCGCCCGGCTTCCTCGAAGGCGTGCGCGCACGCGGCGAATACCTGAAGCGCAAGCTGCTCGAGCTGTCGGAGGAGCGCGGCTTCGAAGGCGAACGCGGCGAAGGCCTGCTGCGCGCGCTGCTGCTCGGCAAGGATATCGGCCCGCAGATCGTCGAGAAGGCGCGCGACATGCAGCCCGACGGCCTGCTGCTGAACGCCGCGCGGCCGAACCTGCTGCGCTTCATGCCCGCGCTGAACGTGACGACCGACGAGATCGACCAGATGATGGCGATGCTGCGGTCGATCCTCGACACGCTCTAAGGAGACCGCCGCGATGGATGCCGCCGCCGATGCTGTCGCGATTCGCCCGTTCGAACGCGCCGACACCGATGCCGTGCTCGCGGTATGGCGCGACGCGTTCCCGCAGTACGACGAAGCCGGCGCGCCGCCGCACCGCGATCCGCTGCGATCGATCGAGCTGAAGCTCGCGACGCAGCCCGAGCTGTTCTTCGTCGCGACCAGCGGCGCGCGCGTCGTCGGCACGCTGATGGCGGGTTTCGACGGACATCGCGGCTGGCTCTACTCGTTCGGCGTCGCGAACGACGCGCGGCGGCTCGGCGTCGGCCGCGCGCTGATCGCGCACGCGGAAAGCGCGCTCGCCGCGCGCGGCTGTCTGAAGATCAACCTGCAGGTGCTGCCCGGCAACGACGATGCGTGCCGCTTTTATGCGGCGCTCGGCTATCGCGTCGAGGAGCGCATCTCGTTCGGCAAGACGCTGCCGGCCGCATGATGCAGCCGGCAGCGACAGCGGCCGGCCTCAGCGCGTGATCGGCCCCGCGCCCGGCAGCGGATTGCCGAGCGCGTCGGTCGGCACGGCCTGCTGTTCGAACGCCGCGAAATACGCGGCCCACTGCGTATCGCTCACGCGCACGATCAGCGCGCCGTCCTGCCAGACGTCGTTGTGGTCGTTATGGTCGTCGCCTGCGCGATGCAGGTAGTTCGGGCCGGTCGAGCCCTGGTCCATGTGCGTGTCGTGAATACCGTTGCCTTCCGCATACGTGCGGCCGAACACGACGACGTCGAGGCCCTGCGACTGCGCGGCGCTCACGAGCCGCAGCAGCGACGGGATCGGCTCCGGGTTCTCGGTGCCGTCCATCACCGCGCTCGCGCGCCACGCGCCCGTCTCGTTCAGGATGTCGCTGCGCAGGTAGTCGAGCGCGGGCAGCGCGGCCTGCCCCGCGAGGTCGGTGTAGCCCTCCGCCGCAGCCGCGAGCGTCTGCGTGACGGGATGGTGGAAATCGTAGACCAGCTTGTAGTTCAGCAAGTCGTCCGCATCGCTCGTGCCGACGTTGATCGCGACGTCCCAGTCGCCGGCCGGCAGCGCCAGCGTCAGGTGGATGTGATACTGGATCTCGCTGCCGTGCGGCGAGCCCTTCAGCTTCGCCACCGATGTCACCTTCGCCTTCACGAAACCGTAGTCCAGACTCATGCGTGTTCTCCGTGTGCCGATGGGCCGTCGATGCTACGCGGCCCGCGTGTCGGTTTGCGGGCGACCGGCGGCGGGCGACCGGCGGCGGGCGACCGGCGGCGGGTGGCCTGCCCTGCCGTTTCCCGCGTCGCGTGCGTGGTGCAACAGTCGAATGGAGTCGCCTTCGCACACACAGTTCGACACGAATCGCACAACACGAAAAAAAAGGCTGTCACGGCATCCCGTGACAGCCTTTCGAAAGCCCTTGCAAGACGCGCGCGGCGTATGCCGCCGCGCGTCACCGGGCCCGCTCATTCATTCACTTACTCACCCAGATACGCTGCACGCACCTTCGGATCGTCGAGCATCTGCTTCGCGTCGCCTTCCATCGTGACCATGCCCGAGTCCATCACGTAGCCGCGGTCGGCCGCCTGCAGCGCGAGGCGCGCGTTCTGCTCGACGAGCAGCACCGTGATGCCCTCCTTCGAGATCTCGCGCACGACTTCGAAGATCTTCTCGACCATGATCGGCGACAGCCCCATCGACGGCTCGTCGAGCAGCAGCAGCTTCGGCTTGGAGAGAATCGCGCGCGACATCGCCAGCATCTGCTGCTCGCCGCCCGACAACGTGCCCGCGAGCTGCGACGCACGCTCCTTCAGGCGCGGGAAGAAGCCGAACATCCGGTCGACGTCCTTCTTGATCTGCTCGGTGTCGTTGCGCAGGTACGCGCCCATCTGCATGTTCTCGACGATCGACATCCGCGCGAAAATCCCGCGGCCTTCCGGCACCATCGCGAGGCCGCGCTTGAGCAGCTCGTGTGCCGGGATGCCCTTGATCGACTTGCCGTCGTACTCGATGTCGCCCGCCGAATACGGCTTCAGACCCGTGATCGCCTTCATCGTCGTGGTCTTGCCCGCGCCGTTCGCGCCGATCAGCGTCACGAGCTCGCCCTGACGGACTTCCATGTCAACGCCCTTGACGGCCTGGATGCCGCCGTAGTTGACCTGCAAGCCCTTGATTTTCAACATTGCCGCTGCCATCAGTGCACCCCTGCGCCGAGATATGCCTCAATCACCTTCGGGTTCTTCTGCACGTCCTGCGGCAGACCCTCGGCGATCACCTTGCCGTAATCGAGCACCGTCATCCGGTTGCACAGCCCCATCACGAGCTTCACGTCGTGCTCGATCAGGAGAATCGTGCGGCCGTCCGAGCGGATCTTGTCGAGCAGGCGCGTGAGTTCGACCTTCTCGGTCGCGTTCATCCCAGCCGCCGGCTCGTCGAGCGCGAGCAGCTTCGGGTCGGTCGCCAGCGCCCGCGCG
Source organism: Burkholderia sp. LFS061 (assembly GCF_047978125.1). Lineage (NCBI taxonomy): Bacteria > Pseudomonadati > Pseudomonadota > Betaproteobacteria > Burkholderiales > Burkholderiaceae > Burkholderia > Burkholderia sp. LFS061. Next base: position 95,626 of record NZ_JBFPFS010000013.1, read on the forward strand.
ATCTCGAGACGGCGCTGGTGGCCGTACGACAGGTTGCGCGACGTGTAGTCCGCGTACTGCAGCACGCCCACGTATTCGAGCAGCTCGATCGCGCGTTCCTTGATCTCGCGCTCTTCCTGGCGTTCGGCCGGCGTCTGGAACACCGCGCCGAGCAGGCCGTGCTTGGTGCGCACGTGGCGGCCCACCATCACGTTCTCGAGGGCCGTCATCCCGCCGAACAGGCGGATGTTCTGGAACGTGCGCGCGATGCCGGCCTTCGCGACCTGGTGCACGGCCGTCGGCGTGTAGTTCTGGCCGTCCAGCTTGAAGTCGCCGGAGTCCGGCGTGTAGAGGCCCGTGATCACGTTGAAGAACGTCGTCTTGCCGGCGCCGTTCGGGCCGATCAGACCGTAGATCTCGCCTTCCTTGATCTGCAGGCCGACGTCGGACAGTGCCTGCAGGCCGCCGAAGCGTTTGTTCACGCCCTGCACGGACAGTCGGATTTGCTTGTCGCTCATGTGTGTATCCCCTTGTCCGTTCGTTACGCGCGCACCGGCTTCTTGCTGGCGCGCTTCGCCAGTTTCGCGATCTTGTCCTCATGCTTCGGCGCGGGCCACAGGCCTTCCGAGCGGTACAGCATGATGATCACCATCGCGAGGCCGTACAGCGCCTGACGGATCACTTCCGTATCGACGATGTCATGACCGAACAGCGCATGCTGCAGCGGGCTCATCGTCGAGCGCAGGAATTCCGGGAAGATCGCGAGCAGCACCGCGCCCAGGATCACGCCCGGGATATGGCCCATGCCGCCGAGCACCACGCAGGCGAGCACGACGATCGATTCCCAGAACGTGAACGACTCGGGCGACACGAAGCCCTGGAACGCGCCGAACATCGAGCCCGACAGGCCGCCGAACGACGCGCCCATCGCGAATGCGAGCAGCTTCACGTTACGGGTGTTGATGCCCATCGCCTTCGCCGCGATCTCGTCCTCGCGGATTGCCGCCCATGCGCGGCCGATACGCGAGTGCTGCAGGCGCGTACACACCCAGATCACCAGCAGCGAGCACAGCACGAACAGGTAGTAGTACATGTAGACCGACGGCAGCTGGAAGCCGAACAGCGAGTGCGTCTGCGACAGGTTGAAGCCGCCGACATGCACCGGATCGATGCCCGTGATCCCCTTCGGGCCGTTGGTGATGTTCACCGGACGGTCGAGGTTGTTCATGAAGATCCGGACGATTTCACCGAAGCCGAGGGTCACGATCGCCAGGTAGTCGCCGCGCAGGCGCAGCGTCGGCGCACCGAGCAGTATCCCGAAGGTGGCCGCCAGCGCCATCGCGATCGGCACGATGATCAGGAACGGGATGTGCAGCCCGCCGGGCGCGATGGCCGCGATCCACTCGAACTGCGAGGTCAGGTGCGGCGAAGACAGCAGCGCCGCCGTGTAAGCGCCCACCGCGTAGAACGCGATGTAGCCGAGGTCGAGCAGGCCGGCGAAGCCGACCACCACGTTCAGGCCGAGCGCGAGCATCACGTACAGCATCGCGAAGTCGAGCACGCGGACCCAGTAGTTGCCGCCGGCCGAGCCGATGATGATCGGCGCGGCGATCACGAACACAGCGGTCAGGATACCGATGATGACGGTCTTGGCGGTATTGCGCTCTTCGACGAGCGACGTCGAGGATTCGATCGGTTGAATGGATGTCATGTTGTTTGCTCCCTTCCGTTACGCGCGATCCGCGACCCGTTCGCCCAGCAGGCCCGACGGACGGAACACCAGCACGATGATCAGCACGATGAAGGCGAACACGTCCTGATAGTTGCTGCCGAATACGCCGCCCGTGAGGTTGCCGATGTAGCCCGCACCGAGCTGCTCGATCAGGCCGAGCAGCACGCCGCCGACCATCGCACCGCCGAGGTTGCCGATACCGCCGAGCACCGCCGCCGTGAACGCCTTCATGCCGGGGATGAAGCCCATGTAGAAGTGCACGTTGCCGTATTCGGACGCGATCATCACGCCGGCCAGCGCGGCGAGCGCGGAGCCGATCATGAACGTCGCGGAAATCACGAAGTTCGGGTTCACGCCCATCAGGCTTGCCGTGTTCGGGCTTTCGGCGATCGCGCGCATCGCGCGGCCGAGCTTGGTCTTGTGCACGAGCAGCAGCAGGCCGCCCATCACGATGAACGCCACCGCGATGATCACGATTTCAGTCACCGAGATCACGGCGCCCGGCGTCGTGTCGGTGGCCTTGATCACGTTGATCGGATCGGTCGGCAGCAATTGCGGGAACGGCAGCGGGTTGCGCGACCAGATGATCATCGCGGCCGTCTGCAGCAGGATCGACACGCCGATCGCGGTGATCAGCGGCGCGAGGCGCGGCGCGCGGCGCAGCGGCCGGTACGCGACACGCTCGATCGTGAAGCCGACGAATGCACAAACGACCGCGGCGATGCCCAGGCCGATCGTCAGCGTGGCGATGTTGCCGAGTCCGGGGAAGTGGTTCTGCAGCACGGTGATGGCCGACAACGCGACCATCGCGCCGATCATCAGCACGTCGCCGTGCGCGAAGTTGATGATGCCGAGAATGCCGTACACCATCGTGTAACCCAACGCGATGATGGCGTACACACTGCCGAGCACCAGCCCGTTGAGAACCTGCTGGACGAAAATATCCATTTAAAGCTCCTTGGCCCGTGCTGCCGGAGGACGCTGCGCCCCGCGGGTAAGCGAGGAATCGCGCCTTCTCGGCGACACTGCGGGTACTAGTCGATACCGGTAAGGGTGTGGATCGTCCCGGCGCGCGCCGCCCGGCCTGTACGGCCGGACCTGCCGCCGGAGCGGATACAAAAACGGCACCGCACTGTTCCGGTGCCGTCATGAGTCCCGTCGCTAAATCGTCACGACGTCGAGGACGGTGTTCGTGGCCTCCTTGAAGTCGTAGGGCAGCATGCCGAGACGGCCATCGTCCGGTTGCCCGGCATCCGTGCCTTTTCCCGTCCGGTGCGAGGCAAGCCCCGCATCCGGGCGGATCGGATTCCGTGCCGCGTCGCCTGGCAAGGCATCGCGAAAGCCGCGCCCGACATGCGTCGGGGCTGCGTCGGAATCCATCGTACGAACCAGACCGCACACCACGACACCACCGCTCGCGGCGACACGCTGTTTCGTCGAATCGAAATGAAAAGGGGGCGGTGACATCCGCACGCTGCCCGCATCGCCGCATGCATGCGGCGCCGTAGCCGTCATCCGTCGATCGGCACGCACGGTCGCTGCCACACCGCGACCGGCGGCTTGTTGCAATGCAACCTCCATGCCCGCTGCCCGGCCGTTCGCCAGGCCAAGCGCGTTGATTTCCTCGATCGCCAAACGTGCCCCGTTTTCCTTGTCCTTGCCCAATTGCTGCGCGATGCGGCACACCGATGGTGCCGCACGACCGGTTCCGGCGACGCGCACGCCGCTGGCCGGCGCTGCCGCGAACACCGCAGCCTCCCTGCCCGCCCCGTCGTCGCTCTTTTTGCTGCAACCGGCAAGCATTGCAACCGGTGCGGCGACGGACACGGCGTAAGCCAACTTCACATGCATTGAATGGTCTCCCGCGCCTTGCCCAAATCCGATTTCAAAGCCATTCAGGCCTGAAAACGGGCGCATTGTAACTCCATTTATAGGACGCCAATAATCCTGATTCGATGGGGTTTTCCTGCATTGCAACCAATTTTGAGAGACGGTTACGAACATGCGGAGCAACCGGGTTGCACCATGACCGCGAATAATGGTTGCGATCTCGATTTCGACGTACAAAAAAAAAGCGCGCCGGGAGGCGCGCTTCGGTGTTCCGCGGGTGCGATGCGGCAATCAGGCGGCGGGCGGCAGGTTCAACCCGCGCGGCAGCGGAAACGACACGTTTTCCTCGATGCCGTCGAGCGCGCGAACGTTGCGCACGCCGAGCTCGCGCAGTCGCGCGATCACGGCCTGGGCGAGCACTTCGGGAGCCGACGCGCCGGCCGTCACGCCGATGCGGCGCTTGCCTGCGACCCATGCCGGATCGATCTGATCGGGCGCGTCGACCATGTACGCATCCACACCGCGCTTCTCGGCCACTTCGCGAAGCCGGCTCGAATTCGAGCTGTTCGGGCTGCCGACAACGATCACGACATCGCACTGCGGCGCCATGAACTTCACCGCATCCTGGCGGTTCTGCGTCGCGTAGCAGATGTCCTGCTTCTTCGGCTCGCGGATCTTCGGGTACTTCGCCTTCAACGCGGCGATGATCTCGGCCGCGTCGTCGACGGACAGCGTCGTCTGCGTGACGAGCGCGATGCGCTCGGGATCGGCGAGCTCGAGCTTCTGCACGTCCTCGACGCTCTCGACGAGATGCATCCCGCGCTCGACCTGCCCCATCGTGCCTTCGACTTCCGGGTGGCCCTTGTGCCCGATCATCACGATATCGACGCCGTCCTGACGCATTTTCGCCACCTCGACGTGCACCTTCGTGACCAGCGGGCAGGTTGCGTCGTAAATGCGCAACCCGCGCACGTCGGCCTCGTCGCGCACGGCCTTCGACACGCCGTGCGCGCTGAAGATCACGGTATTGCCGGCCGGCACTTCCTCGAGTTCCTCGACGAAGATCGCGCCTTTCTTCTTCAGATCCTCGACCACGTACTTGTTGTGGACGATTTCGTGACGGACATAGATCGGCGCACCGTGCATCGCGATCGCGCGCTCGACGATCTCGATCGCGCGGTCGACGCCCGCGCAGAAGCCGCGCGGCTGGGCCAGCAGGATTTCGGCGTCGGCGGCGACGGTCTGCCCGGACAGCGTATCGGTGGTGCTCATGATTACAGGATTCCGATGATTTTCACTTCGAACGTGAGCGCCTGGCCCGCGAGCGGATGGTTGAAGTCGAACAGCGCCGAGGTTTCGCCGACTTCCTTCAGCACCCCCGCATACCGGCCGCCGTCCGGCGCATTGAACTCGATCAGCTCGCCCGGCGTGAAATCGTCGCCGACCATCCCGTTCTCGCGCAGCGTCGACAGCGTCACGCGCTGGAGCATGTCGGGATTCCGGGGACCGAACCCCTGTTCGGGCGTTAGCTGAAAAGTCGAGTGGTCTCCAACCCTGAGCCCGAGCAGAATCTGTTCCAGCGACGGCGCCAGTTGCCCCGCGCCGAGCAGCAGCGTGGCCGGCTTGTCGGTGAAGGTGTTGACGATGTCGGCACCGTCGGCCAGTGCGAGCCGGTAATGCAACGTGACGTGGGAACCGGGCTTCACTTCGGATAGGTCGATGAGGCTCATGAATTACTCGTTCAGTCGGCGCCCGATACGGCCGAAAAGGCCCGGCGCAAAACCAATATTGTAAGTCACCTGAGCGCGCAAGGCGGAAAGTGCGACGACGTCGCGCAGACCGCCCGCCGCCAATGGAGTTTCGAGCATGCTGTCACCCTGCCTCGCCTTGCCGCCGGTCGAATGCCGCGACGACGCCGATGTGCCGACCGATCCGCCCCGCCGCGCCCTCCCGATTCGCCGGAGCAAGCGCCGCACGGGCGACTGGCGGCCCGAGCGGCCGCGCGAGCGATTGCTGGAGCGCGGACCGGCCGCGCTGACCGACGACGAACTGATCGCGCTGCTGCTCGGCACCGGCAAGCCAGGACACGACGTATTCGTCAGCGCCCGCGCATTGGTCAAGCAGTTCGGAACGTTGCGCGGGCTGCTCGAGGCGACGACCGACGATTTCGAGGCGCACCCCGGCATCGGCCCTGCGCGCTCCACACGGCTGGCCGCGGTCACCGAGATCGCGCGGCGCATGCTGAAGGAGAAAGCATCCGAACGTACGCCGATCGATTCGCCCGGCGCGGTAGAGGATTATCTGCGGCTGAAGATCGGCTCGCACCCGCGCGAAGTGTTCGTCGCGGTCTACCTCGACGCCCGCCACGGCCTGATCGAGACGGAGGAAATCACGCGCGGCTCGCTGACGCGCATGGCCGTCTACCCGCGCGAGATCGTGCGCCGCGCGATGACGCATAACGCCGCGGCGCTGATCGTCGCGCACAACCATCCGTCGGGCGCGGTGCAGCCGAGCGCGGAGGACCGCCGCCTGACCCGCGTGCTGCGCGACGCGCTCGAACTCGTCGACGTACGGCTGCTCGATCACGTCGTCGTCGGCACCAGCGACACTTTCTCGTTCGCACGTGCCGGTTGGCTGTAGACTGTGGCGCGGCGGCCCGCCTCGGGGCGCCACAACGGCGAAGCGAAATTAGGTTTGATTTTCCTGAACTTTTTCTGCTAGAATCGCCGTCTGTCTTTTTTCCAACCAGTTCTAGCCATCGAAGGGCCTTGTCTGCAAGGGCTACGGCGTTCTGAGAGTGCAGCCATGGATCACGTGGCGGCGCGATGAGAACCTTCATCGGCGATCGAACCCCGAATTTAGCGTATTAGGAGTGCTCTCATGGCACGCGTATGCCAAGTAACTGGGAAAGCGCCGATGAGCGGCAACAACGTTTCCCACGCCAACAACAAGACGAAGCGCCGCTTCCTGCCGAACCTGCAAAACCGCCGGTTCTGGGTAGAGAGCGAAAACCGCTGGGTGCGCCTGCGCGTTTCGAACGCGGGCCTGCGCCTGATCGACAAGAACGGCATCGATTCCGTGCTCGCTGACCTGCGCGCACGCGGCGAAGCCTAAGCCCAAGGAGCACAATCATGGCAAAAGGCGCACGCGACAAGATCAAGCTCGAGTCGACCGCTGGTACGGGTCACTTCTACACGACCACGAAGAACAAGCGCAACATGCCGGAAAAGATGGCGATCAAGAAGTTCGATCCCGTCGTCCGCAAGCATGTGGAATACAAAGAAACCAAGATCAAGTAATCTCCGGTTTCTGCCAGCCTGACGGCGACCGAAAAGCCCCGCGCATGCGGGGCTTTTTGTTTTGCGCGCACGCTCGGGCCCGACGCGGTATGCTCTCCCCTTTCCGCGGCCATGGTCGCCGGAACGCACAAGATCAAAAGCGTAACGATGGAGATGCAGCATGAAATTCGACGTGGCGATCGTCGGCAGCGGCCTGGCAGGCCTGTCGGTCGCACTCAATCTGGCCAGCACGCGACGTGTCGCGCTGATCGCGAAACGTTCGATGATGGAGGGCGCAAGCGATAACGCGCAGGGCGGCATCGCGGCGGTCCTCGATTCGGCGGACAGCATCGAGAACCACGTCGGCGACACGCTGGTCGCCGGTGGCGGCCTGTGCGACGAAGGCGCGACGCGCTATATCGTCGAGCACGGCCGCGAAGCGATCGAATGGCTGATCTCGCAAGGCGTGCCGTTCACGAAGGACGGCGCAGCCGAACTCGGCTTCCACCTGACGCGCGAAGGCGGCCACAGCCACCGCCGGATCATTCACGCGGCCGACGCGACCGGCCATGCGGTGCTTGCGACGCTGTCGGAGCGCGCGCGCCAGCATCCGAACATCACGTTCTTCGAAAATCACCATGCGATCGACCTGATCACGTCGGACCGGCTCGGCCTGCCCGGCCGCCGCTGTCACGGCCTCTATGCGCTCGACGTCGACAACGACCGCACGATCACGATCGAGGCACCGCACACGGTGCTCGCAACGGGCGGTGCCGGCAAGGTCTATCTGTACACAACGAACCCCGACACGGCGACCGGCGACGGCATCGCGATGGCATGGCGCGCCGGCTGCCGCGTGTCGAACATGGAATTCATCCAGTTCCACCCGACCTGCCTGTTCCATCCGTATGCGAAATCGTTCCTGATTTCGGAGGCCGTGCGCGGCGAAGGCGGCCTGTTGAAGCTGCCCGACGGCACGCGCTTCATGCCCGCGCACGATCCTCGCGCCGAGCTCGCGCCGCGCGATATCGTCGCGCGCGCGATCGACTTCGAGATCAAGAAGCGCGGGATCGACTGCGTGTATCTCGACATCAGCCATCAGCCGGAAGCGTTCCTGCGCGAACACTTCCCGACGATCCATGCGCGCTGCCTCGAATTCGGCATCGACATCGCGAAACAGCCGATCCCCGTCGTGCCGGCCGCGCACTACACGTGCGGCGGCGTCGTGACCGATCTCGCCGGGCGCACCGATCTCGCGGGCCTGTACGCGGTCGGCGAAACGTCGTACACGGGGCTGCACGGCGCGAACCGGCTCGCGAGCAACTCGCTGCTCGAATGTCTCGTGATCGGCCGCGCGGCGGCCGAAGCGATCGAGGCGGCAGGCTTCGATTCGGACACGCCGGCCACGCTGCCCGCGTGGGACGAAAGCCGCGTGTCGGATGCGGACGAGGAAGTCGTCGTCGCGCACAACTGGGACGAGCTGCGCCGCCTGATGTGGAACTACGTCGGCATCGTGCGCACCGACAAGCGCCTCGAACGCGCGAAGCACCGGCTGTCGCTGCTGCGCGACGAGATCCACGAGTATTACGCGAACTTTCGCGTGACGCGCGACCTGCTCGAGCTGCGCAACCTCGTCGACGTGGCGACGCTGATCGTGAAAAGCGCGCAGTCGCGCCGCGAAAGCCGCGGGCTGCACTACAGCCGCGACTGGCCGCACACGCTGCCGAAGGCGCTGCCGAGCGTGCTCACGCCGCGCGCGCGTCGCTGAACCGCTGCGCCTTCCCGGCTGCGGTCGCACAGGAAAAAAGCCGTTGGCGTTTGCGCGCCAACGGCTTTTTTGTCTGATCACATGACGCTCGGTCAGTCGACGATCCGCATCGAATAATCCGTCGCACGCACGTCCTTCGTCAGCGCGCCGATCGAGATGCGATCGACGCCCGTCTCCGCGAACGCGCGGACCGTGTCGAAATTGACGCCGCCCGACACCTCGAGCACGGCCTTGCCGGCCGCCACACGCACCGCTTCACGCATCATGTCGAGCGTGAAATTGTCGAGCAGCACCGACTGCGCGCGATGCGCGAGCGCCGTGTCGAGCTGCGCGAGCGTCTCGACTTCAACCTGCACGGGCACGCCCGAATCGAGCGCGAACGCCGCGTCGAGCGCCTCGCCGACACCACCCGCCGCTGCGATGTGGTTCTCCTTGATCAGGATGCCGTCGTACAGCGCGAGACGCTGGTTCTCGCCGCCGCCGACGCGCACCGCGTACTTCTGCGCGAGGCGCAGGCCCGGCAGCGTCTTGCGCGTGTCGAGGATCTTCGCGCGCGTGCCTTCGACGCGGTCGACGTAACGGCGCGTCGCGGTCGCGACACCCGACAGCAGTTGCAGGAAATTCAGCCCGTTGCGCTCGGCCGTCAACAGCGCGCGCGCCGGCCCTTCGAGTTCGCAGACGGTCGAATCGGGCATCATCCGGTCGCCTTCGCGATAGCGCCATTGCACGGCGATCGCCGGATCGATCCTGCCGATCACGGCCTCGAACCACGGCACGCCGCACAGCACGGCTTCCTCGCGCACGATGATGCGCGCGCGGCGACGCCCGCCGGCCGGCACGAGCCGCCCGGTCTGGTCGCCGGTGCCGACGTCTTCCGCGATCGCATCGGCGACGTTGCGCGCGATCGCGTCGTCGAATGCCGCGCCGTATTGCTCGCGAACGACGTCGTAAAGCGGAGATACGGCCGCGACGCCGGACGGCAGCGATCGAATGTGAGCGTGCGGGCCGTCCATTACGCTGCCCCCACGTTCGCAAACAGTTGCTGGTCGCGCTGCAGGTCGCCGCTCGCCTGCACGCGCTTCTTGTGCGCGGCCGCGAAATCGAGCATCCGGTCGATCGGCAGGCGCGCACGTTCGCCGATCGCCTGATCGACGAAGATCTCGTTGTGACCGCGTTCGAGCACGTCGGCGAGGTTCGCAAGACCGTTCATCGCCATCCACGGGCAGTGCGCGCAGCTCTTGCAGGTCGCACTGTTGCCGGCCGTCGGCGCCGCGATGAAGGTCTTGCCTGGCGCCGCGAGTTGCATCTTGTGCAGGATGCCGAGATCGGTCGCGACGATGAAGCGCGTCGCGTCCAGCTTCACGGCCGCATCGATCAGCTGCGTCGTCGAGCCGACCACATCGGCCTGCGCAACGACGCTTTCCGGCGATTCCGGATGGACGAGTACCTTCGCGTCCGGATATTCGGCGCGCAGCAGATCGAGCTCGATGCCCTTGAACTCGTCGTGGACGAGGCACGAGCCCTGCCACAGCAGCATGTCCGCGCCGGTTTTCTTCTGGATATAACTGCCAAGATGGCGATCGGGCGCCCAGATGATCTTCTCGCCGCGCGCGTGCAGGTCGGCCACGATCTCGAGGCCGATCGACGACGTGACCATCCAGTCCGCGCGGGCCTTCACGGCCGCGCTGGTGTTCGCATAGACGACGACGGTACGATCGGGATGCGCATCGCAGAACGCCGAGAATTCATCGACCGGGCAGCCGAGGTCGAGCGAACAGGTCGCATCGAGATCGGGCATCAGGATCCGCTTGTTCGGGCTCAGGATCTTCGCGGTTTCGCCCATGAAGCGCACGCCGGCGACGACCAGCGTCTGCGCGTCGTGATCGCGGCCGAAGCGGGCCATTTCGAGCGAATCGGCAACGCAGCCGCCGGTTTCGTCGGCGAGTTCCTGTAGCTCGGCATCCACGTAGTAGTGCGCGACCAGCACGGCCTTTTCACGCACGAGCAGCGCCTTGATGCGCGCCTTCAGCGCAGCGCGTTCCTCGGGGGACGGCACATCGGGCACCTTGGCCCATGCCTGCCCCACGCCGCACACGGTCCCTGCTGCGACGGGCCGGTCGTACTCGACGGGTTTGATCGTCGATTGCATCTCCATATCTCCTGTCGATCAGAGTTAGCGCTTTAGCGCTTACTCTGATCCCATGCTTCGCGGTCGGTCCGAGTTGGCGCTTTAGCGCTTACTCGGCCCCCATGCTTCGCGGTCAACCAGAATCAGCGCTTCAACACTACTCCGATCCCATCCTCTACGCTCGCCCCGGGGCACCATTGCGCCGCTGCCCCAAGCCTCATACAAATTCGAGCCCTGCCGATTTCTTTCGTCAAAAACCGGCGGCCCAAATGAAAAAACCCCGCCAACGCGGGGTTTTTGACGTCCTGAGATTCTAATCGATTTCGAATCAGGCGTAGCGACGCAGGCGTGTCGCGAATTCCTGCAACGCCTTGATGCCGCTTTGTTCCGCTCGATGGCACCAATCCTGCAATTGCGCGAGAAGCTGTTCGCGCGACGCGGTCGAACGATCCCAGATCGCGGCGAGATCCTGGCGCAACTGGAAGTAGGTATGCAGCTTCTGGCTGTTCGCGAAGATTTCCGGCAGCAGCTTCTTCTGCGGCTCGTCGAGGCCGTCGGCGTCCTTGTGGAACCACTTGCGCGCGCCGCGCATCAACTGGTACTTCTCGCTCGAACCGAGCTCCTTCAGATGCGCGAGCTCCTGACGGTACGCACGCTTCACGGCCTTGCCGTAGCGCGCCATCACTTCGTAGCGGTTCGACAGCACGGCCTGCAGCGTTTCCTGGTCCAGCACCGTCTTCGGCTTGTTCAGGCGCGGCGTCGGCGCGACCTTCTTCACCTTCGCGAGACCGAACGCCGACATGATGCGGATGTACATCCAGCCGATGTCGAACTCGTACCACTTGTTCGACAGCTTCGCCGACGTCGCGAACGTGTGGTGGTTGTTGTGCAGCTCTTCGCCACCGATCACGATGCCCCACGGGAACAGGTTCGTGCTCGCGTCGGCCGAGTTGAAGTTGCGGTAGCCCCAGAAGTGGCCGAAGCCGTTGACGACGCCTGCCGCCCAGAACGGAATCCAGACCATCTGCACGGCCCACACGGTCAGGCCGAGCACGCCGAACAGCGCGACGTCGATCACCATCATCAGGCTCACGCCGAGGATCGGATACTTCGAATAGATATTGCGTTCGATCCAGTCGTTCGGCGTGCCGTGGCTGAACTTGCGCATCGTCTCTTCATTCTTCGCTTCCGCGCGATACAGCTCGGCGCCCTCGAGGAACACCTTCCAGATGCCGCGCGTCTGCGGGCTGTGCGGATCTTCCTCGGTCTCGCACTTCGCATGGTGCTTGCGGTGAATCGCGGCCCACTGGCCGGTCAGCATGCCGGTCGTCATCCACAGCCAGAGGCGGAAGAAGTGGCTCGCGATCGGATGCAGTTCCAGTGCGCGGTGCGCCTGGCAACGATGCAGGTAGACCGTCACGCCGATGATCGTGACGTGCGTGACGGCGAGCGCGAACAGCGCGACCTGCCACCACGAAAAATGCAGGAGCCCGTGGGAAAGAAAATCGAGCAGGGAATTCAACAAGGCAGTTACCTGTGATGAGATGAGAGCGATGCCGGCTCGCGCAGGCGTCAGAAAAATGAAAGCATACCGCGAATAGACTTGGATTTTACTTCAACCGTTCCAAGTCTTTGTAAAAAATGAATATTTTCTTGCCCTGGCGCAACCGGAACAGTCCACGGGCGGACTTGGAAAGGCCCGCGATCCGGTTCCGACCGCGGGATCGATACGATTGACGGCCGCCGCGCGCTATGCAGCCGGCGCGCGCCCGTCCGCCGCACCGTTGCCGGCCACCGGACCGCCGGCCGCCGGATCGCCGGCCGCCGGATCGTGCCCCGCCGCCGCACCAGTGGCGGCAAAACTGTCCGGCAGCCCGACGACGCGCACTTCGCGCTGCGGAAACGGAATCGAAATCCCGTGCTCGCCGAACAGCCGCCAGATGTTGCGGTTCACGGCCGAACGCACGCCCGACGTGCCTTTCGCCGAATCCTCGATCCAGAAGCCGAGCTCCAGGTCGATCCCGTCCGCGCCGAAGCTCACCAGATAAGAGGTCGGCGCAGGCTCCGCCAGCACGCGCGGCACGTCCTTCGCGGCGTCGGCGAGCAGCACGAGCGCGTGCTCGACATCGCTCGTGTACGCGACCTGCACCGCGACCTTCGCATAACCGCGCGTCAGGTACGACGACTGGTTCTGCACGACGTCGGTGATCAGCTTCTCGTTCGGGATCAGCGTCTCGTTGCCGTCGAGGCCGCGCACGACCGTGTAGCGCGTACGGATCTGCGTGACGACGCCCTGCAGCCCGCCGACGCTGATCGCGTCGCCGAGCCGCAGCGAGCGGTCGAGCAGGATGATGAAGCCCGACACGTAGTTGCTCGCGATCTTCTGCAGCCCGAAGCCGAGGCCGACACCGACCGCGCCGCCGAACACGCCGAGCACCGTCACGTCGATGCCGACGAGCGACAGCCCGATCAGGATCGCCGCGAACACGAGCAGCGCGCGGCCGACCCGCGACAGCACGACCTTCAGGTTCGCATCGAGCGTGCTCGCGCGCGTGAGGCGATCCTCGAGCACCGAGCCGAGCCACATCGCGACCATCAGCGTCACGCAGACCCACAGCGCGCCGGAGATCAGCGACAGCAGCGTGAGGTGCGCATTGGCGACGCGGAACTGCACGCTGTCGAGCCAGCCGAGCACGTCGTGCTGGATGCCGAGCACGGTCAGCACCATCGCGGCCCACACGACGGTCGACACGATCTTCTCGACGATCGACAGCCACGCATGCGTGTGGCCATCGCGCGCGAACACGCGCCGCGCGAAGAAGAACAGCACGTAGATCAGCCCGATGCCGAATAACGGCACGAGCGCGAGCGACAGCAGCGCCGTCGACATGAACGGGTCGAACGCAAGCTGCGCGACGCCCACGAAGATGCCGCCGAACAACGGAAACAAAGCGCGTTTCAGGCTATGCGCACCCGCACCGGGCGCGCGTCCGGCCGCCCGCCGGCGCGCATCGATCCGGCCGTGCACGAAGCGTGCGGCCACCCATGCGAAACACAGCGCGCCGACGAGGATCGCCGCCTGCCAGATCATCACCGGCTGGTGAAAGTCGCGAATCACCGATGCCAGCCGGTGCGACAGCAGGCGGCTCTGCAGATTCTCCATAGTCCGTCCGTGCCGCCGTTACTGCGCGCGCCGCTCGAGCACCGCGGCGAAGAAGCCGTCGGTCGCGTGACGGTGCGGCCACAACGACAGGTAGTCGCCCGTCTCGAGTTCGATGCGCTGGTCGGCCAGCACCTTCTGTGCAGGCACCAGCACGAACTCGGGATGGTCGGCCAGGAACTGCTCGACGATGCGCTCGTTCTCGGCGTCGAGCACGCTGCAGGTCGCGTAGACGAGCCGGCCGCCCTTCTTCACGAGGCGCGCGGCGCTCGCGAGGATCGACGCCTGCTTCGGCGCCAGTTCGTCGATCGCCGTGCGCGTCTGGCGCCACTTCAGGTCCGGATTGCGGCGCAGCGTGCCGAGGCCGCTGCACGGCGCGTCGACCAGTACGCGGTCGATCTTGCCGGCGAGCCGCTTGATCTTCGCGTCGTGCTCGCTGTCGATCAGCACCGGGTTCACGTTCGACAGCCCGCTGCGCGCGAGGCGCGGCTTCAGCTTCGCAAGGCGCTTTTCCGACACGTCGAACGCATAGAGGCGCCCGGTCGAGCGCATCATCGCGCCCAGCGCGAGCGTCTTGCCGCCCGCGCCCGCGCAGAAATCGACGACCATCTCGCCGCGGCGCGGCGCGACCAGCGAGCACAGCAACTGGCTGCCTTCGTCCTGCACCTCGATCTGGCCTTCCTCGAACAGCTTCAGGCGCGTCAGCGCCGGCTTGCCGACGACACGCACGCCGAACGGCGCGAACGGCATCGCACCGGCATCGATGCCGTTCGCGCGCAGCGCGTCGATCACCTGGTCGCGGGTCGCCTTCTGCGCGTTGGCGCGCAGGTCGAGCGGCGCCGGGTAATTCAGCGCGGCGGCAAGCTGCGCGAGCTCCTCGGCATCGAATCGGGCCGACAGCGCCTGGTGGATCCAGTCCGGCAGGTTCGTGCGCACGCGCACCGGCAGGCTCGCGGGATCGATCTTCGATACGTGCTCGAGCCATGCGGACTCGGTGTCGGACAAAAACGGCTTAAGCGCATTGCGGCCGGCCGTCTGCATCAGGCCGAGCAGCGTGAGGCGCCGCGCGGGCGTGCCCGTGCCGCTCTCGGCGAGATGCGAAAACTCCATCTTCCGGCGCAGCACCGCGAACACGGCCTCGGCGATCACGCCGCGCTCGGCATGGCCGAGCTTCGGGTGCGCGCGGAAGAACCGGCTCGTCGTCGCGTCGGCGGGGCCGGCGAACTTCAGCACCTCGGCCAGCAAAGTCTCGGTCTGGCCGATCAGGAATCCGTGCAGCTTCATACGCCCTCACTCGTTTCGGTATGCGGTTGATCCGCGAAAATCCAGCGCGCCTCTTCCGGCGCCACCACTGCCCGGCCGTTCTCGAGGCGCAAACGCCCGTCGACGAACCAGCGCACCGCGCGCGGATACAGCACATGCTCGACCGTCAGCACGCGCTGCGCGAGCGCGGCCGCGTCGTCGCCCGCGCGCACGGGCACCGCGCCCTGCGCGACGATCGCACCGCTGTCGAGCTCGGGAATCACGAAGTGCACGCTCGCGCCGTGCAGCGCGACACCCGCGTCCAGCGCCTGCTGGTGCGTGTGGATGCCCTTGAAGCTCGGCAGCAGCGACGGGTGAATGTTCAGCAGCCGGCCTTCGTATCGTCTGACGAATGCCGGCGTGAGGATGCGCATGAAGCCCGCGAGGATCACGAGATCGGGGGCAAAGCGGTCGATCTCGGCGGCGAGCGCCGCGTCGAAGCTGTCGCGGCCGTCGAACGACCGGTGGTCGACCACCGCGGTCGCCACCCCGTGCGACGCGGCAAAAGCCAGGCCGGCCGCATCGGGCCGGTTGGCGATCACGGCAGCAACCTCGGCCGGCCAGCGTTCCTGCGCGCACGCGCGGACGATGGCCTCCATGTTGCTGCCGCGACCGGAAATCAGGATCACGAGTTTTTTCATCCGCGAATTTTACCATTCGCCCCCGCGTTTCCCGCCTTCTCGGCCGCCGGCCCGCCCGAACGTTTATAATCTTCTGCTTTGCGGCATCCCACCGCTCATTCCCCGACGCTGCATCCGCTATCGTGAAAGTCTTCCGCGGCCTGCCCAACGCCGAGAGCCGCGCCCCGTGCGCGCTGACGATCGGCAACTTCGACGGTGTCCATCGCGGACACCAGGCCCTGCTCGCGCGCGTGCGCGCGGCAGCGGACGCGCGCGGCCTGCCCGTGTGCGTGATGACTTTCGAGCCGCACCCGCGCGAATTCTTCAACCCGGCCGGCGCGCCGCCGCGCATCGCGATGCTGCGCGACAAGCTCGAGGCACTGCGCGAGCACGGCGTCGACCGCGTGGTCGTCGAGCACTTCAATCACACGTTCGCGAGCCAGTCGCCGCAGGCGTTCGTCGAGCGCACGCTGGTGAACGGGCTGCACACGCGCTGGATGATGGTCGGCGACGATTTCTGCTACGGCGCGAAGCGCGCGGGCACCTTCGACACGCTGAAGGCGGCCGGCGAGCAATACGGCTTCGAAGTCGAGCAAATGGGCACGGTGGCCGGCAGCGACGGCACGCGCATCTCGAGCTCGGGCGTGCGCGCCGCGCTCGCGGCCGGCGATCTCGACGCGGCCGCGCAGGCGCTCGGCCACGGTTATGCGATCAGCGGCCACGTCGCGCACGGGCTGAAGCTCGGCCGCGACCTCGGCTTCCCGACGCTGAACCTGCCGATCGCGCACAAGCGGCCGGCGCTCGCAGGCATCTTCGTCGTGCAGGTGCACGGCCTCGGCCCCGACCCGCTGCCGGGCGTCGCGAGCCTCGGCCTGCGTCCGACCGTCGACGATTCGGGCCGCGTGCTGCTCGAAGTCCATCTGCTCGACTGGCACGGCGATGCGTACGGCAAGCTCATCCGCGTCGAATTCCTGAAGAAGCTGCGCGACGAAGCGAAATTCGACGATCTCGAGGCGCTGTCGCGCGCGATCGCACTGGACGTCGCGAATGCGCGCGCGTATTTCGTCGAGCGCGATCGTGCGCCGGGCAGCCGCGCAACGGGCTTCTCGACGTCGGCAACCGACCGAATTAGCTGATCCGGACGGCGGCGCCCCGCGCCGCACCCACGCGCCGCACAGTCGCGCGCATACCCGATTCACGACGCACGAGCGTCCCCCGATTTGATAGCGATCCCATCATGAGCAACAAGAAAGCCGATTCGAAACCGCAGGCCAAGTATCCGGTCAACCTGCTCGACACGCCGTTCCCGATGCGCGGCGACCTGCCCAAGCGCGAGCCGCAGTGGGTCAAGGAATGGGAAGAGCGCGGCATCTACGACAAGATCCGCGCGGCCAGCAAGGGCCGGCCGAAGTTCATCCTGCACGACGGCCCGCCGTATGCGAACGGCGACATCCACCTCGGCCACGCCGTCAACAAGATCCTGAAGGACATCGTCGTCAAGTCGCGCAACATGGCCGGCTTCGACGCGCCGTACGTGCCGGGCTGGGATTGCCACGGGATGCCGATCGAGATCCAGATCGAGAAGCAGTTCGGCAAGTCGCTGCCGGCGGCCGAAGTGATGAGCAAGGCGCGCGCATACGCGACCGAGCAGATCGAGAAGCAGAAGGTCGGCTTCAAGCGCCTCGGCGTGCTCGGCGACTGGGCCAACCCGTACAAGACGATGAACTTCGTCAACGAGGCGGAAGAGATCCGCGCGCTCGGCAAGATCATCGAGAAGGGTTATGTGTATCGCGGGCTGAAGCCGGTGAACTGGTGCTTCGACTGCGGCTCGGCACTCGCCGAAGCGGAAGTCGAGTACAAGGACCGCACCGATCCGACGATCGATGTGATGTTCGCGTTCGCGGAACCGGAAAAGACCGCGCAGGCGTTCGGCCTGCCGGCACTGCCGCGCGCCGAAGGCGGCATCGTGATCTGGACCACCACGCCGTGGACGATTCCCGCGAACCAGGCGCTGAACCTCCATCCGGAAATCGTCTACGCGCTGGTCGACACCGAGCGCGGGCTGCTGATCATCGCGGAAGAACGCGTCGCCGCATGCATGGAGGAATTCAAGCTGACGGGCCGCGTCGTCGCGACCGCGCCGGGCGTGAAGCTCGCGAACCTGCGCTTCCACCACCCGCTCGCACCGGCCCACCCCGGCTACAAGCGCACTGCGCCCGTCTACCTCGGCGACTACGTGACGACCGACACGGGCACCGGCGTCGTGCACTCGTCGCCCGCGTACGGCATCGAGGACTTCATGTCCTGCAAGGCGCACGGGATGACCGATTCGGACTTCATCAACCCGGTGATGGGCGACGGCCGCTATATCGAATCGCTGCCGCTGTTCGGCGGCCTGTCGATCTGGGATGCGAACCCGAAGATCGTCGACGCGCTGAACGCGGCCGGCTCGCTGCTGCGCAGCGAGAAGTACACGCACAGCTACATGCACTGCTGGCGCCACAAGACGCCGATCATCTATCGCGCGACGTCGCAGTGGTTCGCCGGCATGGACGTCACGCCGCGCGCCGGCGGCAAGACGCTGCGCGAAACGGCGCTCGAAGGCGTCGACGCGACCGCGTTCTACCCGTCGTGGGGCAAGCAGCGCCTGTTCAGCATGATCGCGAACCGTCCCGACTGGACGCTGTCGCGCCAGCGCCAGTGGGGCGTGCCGATGGCGTTCTTCGTGCACAAGGAAACCGGCGAGCTGCACCCGCGCACGCTCGAACTGCTCGAGGAAGTCGCGAAGCGCGTCGAGCAGTCGGGCATCGAGGCGTGGCAGACGCTCGATCCGCGCGAGCTGATCGGCGACGACGCGAACCTGTACGAAAAGAACCGCGACACGCTCGACGTGTGGTTCGACTCGGGCACGACGCACTGGCACGTGCTGCGCGGCTCGCACAAGGATCAACTGCAGTTCCCGGCCGACCTGTACCTCGAAGGCTCGGACCAGCATCGCGGCTGGTTCCACTCGTCGCTGCTGACCGCGTCGATGATCGACGGCCGCGCACCGTACAAGGGCCTGCTCACGCACGGCTTCACGGTCGACGGCGAAGGCCGCAAGATGAGCAAGTCGCTCGGCAACGGCGTCGACCCGCATGAAGTCGCGAACCGCCTCGGCGCGGAAATCATCCGCCTGTGGATCGCGTCGACCGACTATTCGGGCGAGCTCGCGATCTCCGAGGAAATCCTGAAGCGCGTGACCGAAGGCTATCGCCGCATCCGCAACACGCTGCGCTTCCTGCTCGCGAACCTGTCGGACTTCGACTACGCGCAGCACGCGGTGCCGGTCGGCGAATGGCTCGAGATCGACCGTTATGCGGTCGCGTTCTCGGCGCAACTGCAGACGGAACTGCTCGGCCATTACGAGAAGTACGAATTCCACCCGGTCGTCGCGAAGCTGCAGACGTACTGCTCGGAAGATCTCGGCGGCTTCTACCTCGACGTGCTGAAGGACCGCCTGTACACGAGCGCGGCCGATTCGCGCGCACGCCGCTCCGCGCAGACGGCGCTGTACCACCTGACGCACGGCCTGCTGCGCGTGCTCGCGCCGTTCCTGTCGTTCACGGCGGAAGAAGCATGGAAGGTGTTCCAGCCGGCCAGCGACACGATCTTCACGGAAACCTACTACGCGTATCCGGAAGTCGCCGGCTCGGCCGCGCTGATCGAGAAGTGGGCGCTGCTGCGCGACGTCCGCGGCAACGTGACGAAGGCGCTCGAGGAAGCGCGCACCGCGAACCGCATCGGTTCGTCGCTGCAGGCCGAAGTGACCGTGCACGCGAGCGGCGCGCGCCACGACGCGCTCACGAGCCTCGGCGAAGACCTGAAGTTCGTGCTGATCACGTCGGCCGCGACGGTCGTCAAGGTCGACGACGAAGCGCAGGAAAGCGTCGACGTGGCCGCGTCGAAGTACCAGAAGTGCGAACGCTGCTGGCACTACCGCGAAGATGTCGGCGCGCACGCCGATCATCCGACGCTGTGCGGCCGCTGCTTCTCGAACCTCTTTGAAAACGGCGAAATCCGGAGCGCTGCTTAACTATGGCGAAAACCCTGTCGAAACCGGCCAGCGGCGCGCTTGCGCCCTGGCTCGGCATTTCGCTGATCGTGATCCTGTTCGATCAACTGTCGAAGATCGCGATCCTGAAAACGTTCGCGTACGGCGCGCAGCATGCGCTGACGTCGTTCTTCAACCTCGTGCTGGTGTACAACCGCGGCGCCGCGTTCGGCTTCCTGTCGACCGCGGGCGGCTGGCAGCGCTGGGCGTTCACTGCGCTCGGGATCGGCGCGACGCTCGTGATCTGCTTCCTGCTGAAGCGCCACGGCCACCAGCGGCTGTTCAGCCTGTCGCTCGCGTTGATCCTCGGCGGCGCACTCGGCAACGTGATCGACCGGCTCGTCTACGGTCACGTGATCGACTTCCTCGATTTCCACCTCGGCGCCTGGCACTTCCCGGCGTTCAACCTCGCCGATTCCGCGATCACGGTCGGCGCGGTGCTGCTGATCTACGACGAACTGCGTCGCGTGCGCGGCTCGCGCTAAGCGCGCATACTCGGCGTCGACGGCCGGCTTCGCGCCGGCCGTTCCGTTTGACCCTTGGAGGCCTGAGTTGGCACACGCAGAACTCGCTGGAAAACACCTCGTTCTCGGCCTGACGGGCGGCATCGCCTGCTACAAGATCGCCGAGCTCACCCGGCTGCTCACGAAGGCCGGCGCGACCGTGCAGGTCGCGATGACCGAAGCCGCCACGCAGTTCATCACGCCCGTCACGATGCAGGCGCTGTCGGGCCGGCCCGTCTACACGAGCCAGTGGGACGCGCGCATCGACAACAACATGGCGCACATCGACCTGTCGCGCGAAGCCGACGCGATCGTGATCGCGCCCGCGTCGACGGATTTCCTCGCGAAGCTCGCGCACGGGTTCGCGGACGACCTGCTGTCGACGCTGTGCGTCGCGCGCGATTGTCCGCTGCTCGTCGTTCCCGCGATGAACCGCCAGATGTGGCAAAACCCGGCCACGCAGCGCAACGTCGCGCAACTGCGCGCGGACGGCGTGTCGGTGCTCGGCCCGGATTCGGGCGCGCAGGCGTGCGGCGAAGTCGGCGACGGTCGCATGCTCGAACCCGAGGCGATCCATGAAGCGATCGTCGCGCACTTCGCGCCGAAGGTGCTCGCGCACCGGCGCGTGCTGATCACCGCCGGGCCGACGTTCGAACCGCTCGACCCGGTGCGCGGCCTCACGAACCGCTCGAGCGGCAAGATGGGCTTCGCGCTCGCGCGCGCCGCGCAGCAGGCCGGCGCCGACGTGCATCTCGTCGCGGGGCCGGTCGCGCTCGACACGCCGTGGGGCGTGACCCGCCAGGACGT
The DNA here is from genome assembly GCF_047978125.1 of Burkholderia sp. LFS061. Classification (NCBI taxonomy): domain Bacteria; kingdom Pseudomonadati; phylum Pseudomonadota; class Betaproteobacteria; order Burkholderiales; family Burkholderiaceae; genus Burkholderia; species Burkholderia sp. LFS061. The sequence continues at coordinate 116,826 of NZ_JBFPFS010000013.1, forward strand.
GCAGACCGCACAGCAGATGTACGACGCGGTGATGCAAGCGGTTGCCGATGCCGACATCTTCATCGCGGTGGCCGCGGTCGCCGACTGGCGTGTCGACCAGCCCGCCGAGCACAAGATGAAGAAGACGGCCGACCGCAAGATGCCGGCGCTCGCATTCGTCGAGAACCCCGACATCCTCGCGTCGGTCGCGGCGCTGCCCGATCCGCCGTTCTGCGTCGGGTTCGCGGCCGAAAGCGGCGACCTCGACGTGCACGGCGACGAGAAGCGCAAGCGCAAGAACGTGCCGCTGCTGGTCGGCAACCTCGGCCCGCTGACGTTCGGCCGCGACGACAACGAAGTCGTGCTGTTCGAAGCCGCCGGCCTCACGCGCCTGCCGCGCGCGCCGAAGGACGAACTCGCGCATGCGCTCGTCGCGGAAATCGCGAAGCGCCTGCCCGACAACCACCTGATCTGATCCCCGCGCGGCGGCCCTCGCCGCCGCGCCCTTCCCGACCGCTTCGACGACCGCATGAAACTCGACCTGAAGATTCTCGACGCGCGCATGCGCGACTACCTGCCCGCCTACGCGACCACCGGCAGCGCGGGCCTCGACCTGCGCGCGTGCCTCGACGCGCCGGTCACGCTGCAGCCGGGCGAAACGACGCTCGTGCCGACCGGCCTCGCGATCCACCTCGCCGACCCCGGCTATGCCGCGCTGATCCTGCCGCGCTCGGGCCTCGGCCACAAGCACGGGATCGTGCTCGGCAACCTCGTCGGCCTGATCGACTCCGACTACCAGGGCCAGTTGATGGTCTCGACGTGGAACCGCGGCCAGACCGAGTTCGTGCTGAACCCGTTCGAACGGCTCGCACAGCTCGTGATCGTGCCGGTCGTGCAGGCACAGTTCAACATCGTCGACGACTTCGCTGAAAGCGATCGCGGCGAAGGCGGCTTCGGCAGCACCGGCCGTCACTGAACGACGCGACACACAAAAAAGGGCCTCGCGGCCCTTTTTTTCGTTCGCCGTCATTCGCCGGCCGGCTGCGCGATCCGCGCGGGTACCGGTTCGCGTCGTCGCGCGTGCGCGATGCTCGCATAGATCACCATCGCGACCAGCACGCCGAGCAGCACGGCCGACGAGCCGACCGTACCGAGCGCGAGCCCGCCCTTCGCGACCGGCTTCGTCAGCAGGTCGCCGACCGTCGCACCGAACGGGCGCGTGAGCACGAACGCGGCCCAGAACAGCAGCACGCCGGAAATCCGCGTGAAATAGTGCGCGAGCACGATCACCGCAAGCAACCCGCCGATCAGCAGCGCGCCGCCGCCGAAGCCGAGGCCCGAGCTGTCCGCGAGGAAATCACCGAGCGCGGTGCCGAGCGTGTTCGAGAACAGGATCGCGATCCAGTACAGCAGTTCGACCTTGCGCGTGCGGATCAGGTCGACCGACAGCGATTCTCCGCTGAGCCGCCAGACCGCGAAGATCGCCAGCAGGATCGCGACGAGGATCGACGAGCCGGCCGCATAACCGAGGCCGAGCGTGCGATCCATGAAGTCGGACATCGTCGTGCCGGCCGTGCTCGTCGCGACGATCACGGCCCAGTAGACCGCCGGGCGATAGCGCGTCGTCTTGAGCTGCGCGCCCAGCGTCACGAGAAAGAAGCCGAACAGCAGGATAGAACTCACCGCATAACCGACGTTCAGCGTCATCGACAGCAAATCGCCGCCAGTTTCGCCGAGCGTCGTCGCGCAGATCTTCATGATCCAGAACGCAAGCGTGATTTCGGGAAGTTTGTTCATTCGAACCCCTTTTGCAGGAAAGCGGCGAGCCGGCGCGTGCCGGCCCGCGTTGCAGACAGGATCGAATGTAGCCGCCGTCGGCTTAACGGAACCTTAGCGAATGTGAAGAACGGGATGGCCTGCGGGCGCGGTCGTCGTGACCGCGTCGGCGCCGTCAGTGTGCGTGCTGGTGCCGGTAGTGCAGCACATACGCGAGCGTCAGCAGCACGACGAACACGACGCCGACCACCATCGTCATCCGGAATTCGCGCGTGAACGCGGTCGTGAACAGGATCGCCGCGACGAGTCCCGCGCCGAGCAAGCTGCCGAACGGGTGACCCCACATCCTGAACGCGAGCGCGGGGCCGCGATACCGCAAACGGAAACGCAGGTGCGTGACGAAGATCATCAGCCATGTGAACAGCGCGCCGAACATCGCGATCGCCATCATCACGGTGAACGCCGTGTCGGGCGCCAGCGCGACCAGCACGGCTGCCACCGCGACGCCGCTCGTCGAGATCCACAGCGCCGCACGCGGCACGCCGTTCGTGCCGAGCCGGCCGAATACCGCGGGCGCGAGCCGCGCGCGCGACAGGCTGAACATCATCCGCGTCGTCACGTAGAGCTGGCTGTTCATCGCCGACAGCGCCGCGATCAGCAGCACGAAGTTGATCACGCCCGCCGCGTACGGTACGTGCGTCGCGGCCATCACCTTCACGAACGGGCTTTCGTCGGTGCCGGCCTGCGTCCACGGCACGATTGCGAGCATCAGCGACAGCGTCAGCAGGTAGAACAGCACGAGCCGGAACACCGTCGAGCGAAACGCGCGCGTGACCGCGTGCTGCGGATCGCGCGCTTCGCCCGCCGCGATCGCGACGGCCTCGATGCTCATGTAGCTGAAGATCGCGACGATCACCGCGACCCAGGTGCCCCACGGCCCCTTCGGCATGAAGCCGTCGTGCGCGGTGTAGTTCGCGAAACCGATGCCCGATGCGGTCGGCGCTGACCACACGAGGTACGCGCCGAGCACGATGAACACGACGATCGCCGCGATCTTCAGCAGCGAAAATGCGTACTCGACCGAGCCGTACAGCGTGACGCTCGCGAGGTTCACGGTGATCAGCAGCGCGGAGAAGCCGATCACCCAGTACCAGCCGGGCACGGCCGGAAACCAGTACTTCATGAACACCGCGATCGCGCTGATCTCGGTGCCGATCGCGAACACGACCGCGAACCAGTACGCATAGCGCACCAGAAAGCCCGCGAGCGGGCCGACGTAGTGTTCGGCATACGCGCCGAACGAGCCGGCCGTCGGATGCGCGACGGTCATTTCAGCGAGCGCGCCCATCAGCAGCAGCGCGATCAGCGCGCCGATCGCATAAGAGACCAGCACGCTCGGACCGGCGAGCCCGATCGCGAACCCGCTGCCTAGGAACAGCCCCGTGCCGATCGCGCCGCCGATCGCGATCATCGCCATTTGCCCCGACGTCAGCGCGTGGCGCAACCCTTGTTCGCGCGCGACGATGTTGTCGAACGATCGTTGTTGTTGTGTCACTGCGTTACCACTCCCCTGCACCACCATTGCGCCGCCGGCGCCGGATAAAACGAAACGGCGCGGAGAACTTCCCGCGCCGTTCGCATGAACAACGAATTATCGCTTACTCGACTTCGACCGTCTCTTCGTTCGGCTTGTGCGGCGGATTCGCCAGTTTGTCGAACGACAACTGCACCTTGTCGCTTTCGTCGACGTCGACGGTCACGTGACCGCCGTTGACGAGCTTGCCGAACAGCAGCTCGTCGGCGAGCGCGCGACGGATCGTGTCCTGGATCAGCCGCTGCATCGGCCGCGCGCCCATCAGCGGGTCGAAGCCGTGCTTCGCGAGATGCTTGCGCAACGCGTCGGTGAAGAGCGCGTCGACCTTCTTCTCGTGCAGCTGCTCCTCGAGCTGGATCAGGAACTTGTCGACCACGCGCATGATGATTTCCTCATCGAGCGAGCGGAAGCTGATGATCGAATCCAGGCGGTTGCGGAACTCCGGCGTGAACAGGCGCTTGATGTCGGTCATCTCGTCGCCCGTTTCGCGGCGCGTCGTGAAGCCGATCGTCGCCTTCTGCATCGACTCGGCGCCCGCGTTCGTCGTCATGATGATGATGACGTTGCGGAAATCCGCCTTGCGGCCGTTGTTGTCCGTCAGCGTGCCGTGGTCCATCACCTGCAGCAGCACGTTGTAGATGTCCGGATGCGCCTTCTCGATTTCGTCGAGCAGCAGCACGCAATGCGGCTTCTTCGTGACGGCTTCGGTCAGCAGCCCGCCCTGGTCGAACCCGACATAGCCCGGCGGCGCGCCGATCAGGCGGCTCACCGCATGACGCTCCATATACTCCGACATGTCGAAACGGATCAGCTCGATGCCGAGCGTGAACGCGAGCTGGCGCGCCACTTCGGTCTTGCCGACGCCCGTCGGGCCGGAGAACAGGAACGCGCCGATCGGCTTGTCCATCTTGCCGAGGCCCGCGCGCGCCATCTTGATCGATGCCGCCAGCGCGTCGATCGCCGGATCCTGGCCGAACACGACGCTCTTCAGGTCGCGATCGAGCGTCTGCAGCTTGCTCCGGTCGTCCTGCGACACGCTCTGCGGCGGCACGCGCGCGATCTTCGAGATGATTTCCTCGATCTCGCTCTTGCCGATCGTCTTCTTCTGCTTCGACTTCGGCAGGATGCGCTGCGCGGCGCCCGCTTCGTCGATCACGTCGATCGCCTTGTCCGGCAGGTGACGGTCGGTGATGAAGCGCGCCGACAGTTCGGCCGCGGCCGACAGCGCACCCGACGAATACTTGACGCCGTGATGCTCCTCGAAGCGCGACTTCAGCCCGCGCAGGATCGCGACCGTCTGCTCGACGGTCGGCTCGCTCACGTCGACCTTCTGGAAGCGCCGCGACAGCGCCGCATCCTTCTCGAAGATGCCGCGATACTCGGTGAACGTGGTCGCGCCGATGCACTTGAGCGTGCCCGACGACAGCGCCGGCTTCAGCAGGTTCGACGCATCGAGCGTGCCGCCCGACGCGGCGCCCGCGCCGATCAGCGTATGGATTTCGTCGATGAACAGGATCGCGTGCGGGCGCTCCTTCAGTTCCTTCAGCACCGTCTTCAGGCGCTGCTCGAAATCGCCGCGATACTTGGTTCCCGCGAGCAACGCGCCCATGTCGAGCGAATAGACCTGCGCATTCGCGAGGATGTCGGGCACTTCGCCGCGCGTGATGCGATAGGCGAGCCCTTCCGCGATCGCGGTCTTACCGACGCCGGCCTCGCCGACGAGCAGCGGATTGTTCTTGCGGCGGCGGCACAACACCTGCACGACGCGCTCGACCTCGGGCTCGCGCCCGATCAGCGGATCGATGCGGCCGTCCTTCGCCATCTGGTTCAGGTTCTGCGTGAACTGCGCGAGCGGCGTTTCCTTCTGCGCATTCGCGTCTTCGCTTTCCGCATTCGCATCGGTCGACTTCGCGGCCTCGCCGTTGTTCGTCTTCGCGATGCCGTGCGAAATGAAGTTCACGACGTCGAGGCGCGTGACGCCCTGCTGCTGCAGGTAGTACACCGCGTGCGAATCCTTCTCGCCGAAGATCGCGACCAGCACGTTCGCGCCGGTCACTTCCTTCTTGCCGTTCGACGTCGACTGCACGTGCATGATCGCGCGCTGGATCACGCGCTGGAAACCGAGCGTCGGTTGCGTATCGACGTCGTCGGTGCCCGGGACGGTAGGCGTGTTGTCGTGGATGAAATTGCGCAGGTTCTGACGCAGATCCTCGATGTTTGCCGCGCACGCGCGCAACACCTCGGCTGCCGTCGGATTATCCAGCAGGGCCAGCAGCAAATGCTCGACCGTAATGAACTCATGGCGCGCCTGGCGTGCTTCCATGAACGCCATGTGCAGGCTGACTTCCAATTCCTGGGCAATCATGCTTCCTCCATCACGCACTGCAGCGGATGCCCGGCCTGCCGCGCATGGGTAACGACTTGCTCAACCTTGGTCGACGCGATGTCCCGCGTATAGACCCCACAAACCCCTCGCCCTTCGCGATGGACCTTCAGCATGATCTGCGTGGCCGTCTCGCGATCCTTCTTGAAATACTCCTGGACGACCATCACGACGAATTCCATCGGCGTGAAGTCGTCGTTCAGCAGCACCACCTTGTACATCGAAGGCGGCTTGAGCTTCTGCTGCTTGCGTTCCAGGACGGTACTGTCCTGCTTGTCCGGGATAATCGCCATACACCCATTCTAAACAACTCGGACAGGCCCGCAATCCTGCCATTACCCGACCGACCGGCCGGCGCCCTCCCCGGTATCCCGGAACACGCGATCTTCTTCGTGCCATACGAAAGCCGGCTGCGGTGCCGGCTTTCACGCGTGGCGCGGAACACGAACCGTCAGGGGGAACCGCACCGGAACGTCGCATCCGCATCCAGTATCCCACAAGCCGGGACGACTCGAACGCGTGTCACTCGAGCCTGGTATATGAGCCGATTATGCGGCTTTTCAAGTCCTCGCGCTTGGCCGCATGCTGCGAAGCAAAGCCGGAAAAACCCTGAAAATGGGTTCTTTACAACGGCCCTCCATACGTCTAAAAATTCCTCTTGACACTCCAATAAAGAGCGCCAACAATCAAGCTGGCACTTTTTTCAAATCGCCGGTTGGTGAAATGAAAGAGGCCGAGGTGAGCTTGTGAGGGGGGAACGGCTGCATTTTCCGGTCGTTTAGCTTTTCGAGCGTGCTCGTGGTAAGTAGCAGCGACTGTGTGACAGGGGAAGTAGGTATGGCAACTGGTATCGTTAAGTGGTTCAACGACGCGAAGGGCTTCGGTTTCATCACTCCCGACGAGGGCGGTGAGGATCTGTTTGCGCACTTCTCGGCTATCACCATGAATGGCTTCAAGACGCTGAAGGAAGGCCAGAAGGTGAGCTTTGACGTCGTTCAAGGACCGAAGGGCAAGCAAGCGTCGAACATCCAGGCCGCATAAAGGCATCGGATATCGGACGAAGAAACCCGGCGCATTGCGCCGGGTTTCTTTTTTTCAGGCCGGCCAATCGATAATCGATTGGCCGGCCTTTTCGTTCAATCCCGATAATTGAACATGCATTGTCTTGTCACGCATGCAGATCGAATACCTATCCGGCATGTGAAACATATTCACCGTTTCGTTACACGACCTTGAGCGTGCCCATCATGCCGAGATCCTCGTGTTCGAGAATGTGGCAATGAAACATGCGCTCGCCGGGCATGTCTTGCGTGACGAGAATCGTCACGGTTTCGCCGCTGCGCACATTCACGGTATCGCGCCATGCGCGCAACGGTTCGCTCGAGCGCGAGCCGCCCGACGCGCGCTCGGTCACCTGGAACTGCGTGCCGTGCAGGTGGAACGGGTGATCCATGTCGGTGGTATTGCGAATCTCCCACCGCTCGACGTCGCCGCGACGGCTCGTCAGCGTCGCGCGGTGCGGCGCGTAGGTCTCGCCGTTGATCGTGAAGCGCATGCCCGCCGGGCGGCCGTGCGCCGCGCCCTTCATCATCGCGTCCATGTCCATTTCTTCGCCGAACTCGACCGTCTTGTGCGCAACCGGTTCGCCCAGCAGCGGCACCGCGCGCAGCACGGCGGGCAGCGTGCGCGCCTCGGCGGGCGCAAACGCGACATCGGCCAGCGCCAGCGCCGGATCGGGCGGCAGGCTGCCGTGGCCGTCGTCGTGCGACATCGCCATCTTGCGCCGGTCGTATTCGGCTGCCTGCAGCACCGCACGCGACGCACGATCGCCGGCGCGCATCAGCAACTCCGCGCGCTCGCCCGGCGCAATCAGCAGCGACGTCACACGGCGCGGTGCGTCGAACAGCCCGCCGTCGGTGCCCGCGTGCTCGAACGCACGACCGTCGTCGAACGCGACGCGCAGGTAGCGCGCGCTGCACGCATTCCATACCCGCCAACGCTCGTCGCCGGCGACGTCGATCCGCGGTCGGCGTGCGCCGTTGACCAGCACGAACTGACCTTCACGGCCGTTCATCCAGTCCATCATGTCGTTCGGTGCAATCGTGCCGTCGCGCGCAAGCTTCAGGTCCGACACGAACAGGTTGCGCTCGGGCCAGCCGACGAGCGGATCGTCCGCGGCGCGCACGACGAACGGGCCGGCCAGCCCGCGAAACACCTGCTCGGCCGTCATCATGTGCGGATGCGGGTGGTACCAGTAGGTGCCGGCGCTGCCCTTCGGCAACGTAAAGCGGTACACGCGCGACGCGCCGGGCGCGACCGGATCGGACGGATTGCCGTCCTGATCGGGCGGCACGGGCAGCCCGTGCCAGTGGATCGTCGACGGCTGCGGCAGTTTGTTCACGAACCGGATCTCGACCGTGTCGCCCTCGCGCACGTCGATCAGCGGGCCGACGACGGGGCCCTGCGTGCCCGCACCGAACTGCCAGAAGGTGGTCGGCCGCGCACCGTGCAGCATCGGCCGCGCAACGGGCTGCGCCACCAGCGTGGCCCGGAACGTGCCGGGCTCGCGGCTTTCGTTCGCGAGCGTGCGCAACGTCGCGAGCGGCGCGCCGGCCGGCAGCGCGGCGGGGGCCCCGCGCGCGGCCGGCGCGGGCTTGACGTGCTGCGCGTGACCCGACATCCCTGACATGCCGGGCATGTCGTCCATCGAATCCATGCCGGCCATGCCCTCATGACCGGCATGCTGCGCCCACGCGGTGCGCGCGAACAGCGACGCGGCCGCGACACCGATGGCGCGCGACAAGAAGGTTCTCCGTATCATCAATCGTTCCTCGTTATCCATGCTGCGTCGCGCGGCAGCCGCGACACCCGCGCCGGCCGGCTCGAATGCCGATGCGCGACGCGAAACCTGATGCCCGCGTCATCATAACCGCGAGCCCCATCGAAACGCGCCGCCGCCGGTCGGGCGGCAATACGCGGCAGCGCGCGGCGCTGCCACACCGAATTCGATACGCATCCGCCGGCATCATCGAGCAGCGCTGTACGCCGGTTCACCGGCGACCGCCGCCACTCATCCGCTCCGATTACGGACTCCTGGCCACCGCTTGGCGCCTGCCGTTCGTCCCTGCATTGGCCCTGCATTGACGCTCGTCGCGTCATCCCGCGAAACCGCAAATATTTCACGATGCGGAACAAGTCTCTGCGTTGTAAAAATTCTTGGTGCAGGGCACAAATTTCCTGTTTCGCGATGCCAAAAAACGTTCCGCAATACAAAACGGCAGAAATAACGCAATGTTTTTAAACGGGATTTTTTGTTTCGAGAAGCCGTTCTACACGCACCATCCGACCGGGTCGCGGACGTAGACTTTGTTCCATGCACTGACGCTTCGCCACGACGTTCGATACGGAACCCGGCGAAAGCAGCCAGTCGGGCCATGGCCGGCCGAGCCGGCAGGCGGCACAACAGAATCGCATGTGATCAGAAAGGGAGAACGGAAATGAAGGGATTTCGCTTTGGTTCAGCGCTCGGGTCGTTCTACATCCTGCCGGGTAACGGCGGCTGGGAAGCGACGTTCGGCAACGCCCTGCTCGGCGCGTTCTCGTGCCCCGAAGTGGCAGCCGATCACATCTCCCGCGGCGACTGCCCGCAACTGTCCGACATGGACACGGCGACGCTCGAAGTACCGCACGAAATCGCCGAGTGGGAAATCGTTCACGTCTGAATGGCAAGCCTGCAACGAAAAACGCCCCGGCGTCCGGGGCGTTTTTTCTTTTGCGTGGAGCGGCGGACGGAGAAACCCGCCGCGCCGACTCCCGCGCTGGCCCGCGCGATTGCGCGGCCGGCGTCAGGCGACCGCGTCGACGATGCCGTTCAGCGTCGCGCTCGGGCGCATCGCCTGGCTCGTCAGATCGACGTTCGGACGGTAGTAGCCGCCGATGGCCTGCGGCTTGCCCTGCGCGGCCGCCAGTTCTTCCAGGATGCGCGCTTCGCTGCCGGACAGCGCCTTCGCCACGCCTTCGAACTGCGCCTTCAGCGCGGCGTCCTCGGTCTGCTCGGCGAGCGCCTGCGCCCAGTACAGGCACAGGTAGAAGTGGCTGCCGCGGTTGTCGAGGCCGCCGACCTTGCGCGCCGGCGACTTGTTCTCGTCCAGGAACTTGCCGGTCGCCTGGTCGAGCGTCTTCGCGAGCACGACCGCCTTCGGGTTCTGGTACGCGTGGCCGAGGTGTTCGAGCGACGCTGCCAGCGCGAGGAATTCGCCGAGCGAATCCCAGCGCAGGAAGCCTTCCTCGACGAACTGCTGCACGTGCTTCGGCGCGGAACCGCCCGCACCCGTCTCGAACATCCCGCCACCGGCCATCAGCGGCACGATCGACAGCATCTTCGCGCTGGTGCCGAGCTCCATGATCGGAAACAGGTCGGTCAGGTAGTCGCGCAGCACGTTGCCGGTGACCGAGATCGTGTCCTTGCCCGCGCGGATGCGCTCGAGCGAGAAGCGGGTTGCGTCTTCCGGCGTCATGATGCGGATGTCGAGGCCGTTCGTGTCGTGATCCTTCAGGTAGCGTTCGACCTTCGCGATGATCTGCGCATCGTGCGCGCGCGCCGGATCGAGCCAGAACACGGCCGGTACGCCGGTCGCGCGCGCGCGGTTCACCGCGAGCTTGACCCAGTCCTGCACCGGCGCGTCCTTCGTCTGGCACATGCGCCAGATGTCGCCCGACTCGACCGCGTGCTCGAGCAGCACGTTGCCGGCTTCATCGGTGACGCGCACGACGCCGTCCGAAGGAATCTGGAACGTCTTGTCGTGCGAACCGTATTCTTCGGCCGCCTGCGCCATCAGGCCGACGTTCGGCACGCTGCCCATCGTGACCGGATCGAATGCGCCGTGCTGCTTGCAGTCCTCGATCACGGCCTGGTAGACGCCCGCGTAGCAGCGGTCCGGAATCACGGCCTTCGCGTCGTACAGTTCGCCGTCCGGACCCCACATGCAGCCCGACTCGCGGATCATCGCCGGCATCGACGCGTCGACGATCACGTCGCTCGGCACGTGCAGGTTCGTGATGCCCTTGTCCGAGTTGACCATCGCGAGGCGCGGGCGCACCGCGTATTCGGCCTTGACGTCGGCTTCGATCGCTTCGCGCGTGTCGGCCGGCAGGTCCTTCAGGCGCGCGTACAGGTCGCCGATCCCGTTGTTCGGGTTGAAACCGACCTGCGCCAGCACGTCGGCGTGCTTCGCGAGCGCGTCGCGGTAGAACACCGACACGAAATGGCCGAACAGGATCGGATCGGAGACCTTCATCATGGTCGCCTTCAGGTGCACCGAGAACAGCACGCCCTGCGCCTTCGCATCGGCGATCTGTACTTCGATGAAGCTGCGCAGCGCGTTGCGGCTCATCACCGATGCGTCGATGACTTCACCGGCCTTCACGGCCGTCTTTTCCTTCAGCACCTTCTTCGCGCCATCGGTCGTCGTGAGTTCGATCTTCACGCTGCCCGCATCGGCGATCAGCGCCGACTTCTCGCTGCCGTAGAAGTCGCCTTCGCTCATGTGCGCGACATGCGCCTTCGACGTGGCCTGCCACGCACCCATCTTGTGCGGATGCTTGCGTGCGTAGTTCTTGACCGACAGCGGCGCGCGGCGGTCGGAGTTGCCTTCGCGCAGCACCGGGTTCACCGCGCTGCCCTTGATCTTGTCGTAGCGGGCCTTGACAGCCTTTTCCTCGTCGGTCGACGGGTCTTCCGGATAGGCCGGCAGCTTGTAGCCCTGCGCCTGCAGTTCGGCGATCGCGGCCTTGAGCTGCGGCACCGACGCGCTGATGTTCGGCAGCTTGATGATGTTCGCTTCCGGCTTCAGCGTGAGCTGGCCCAGCTCCGCCAGATCGTCGGAACCCTTCTGCTCCGGCGGCAGGATGTCTGCGAATGCCGCGACGATGCGGCCGGCGAGCGAGATGTCGCGCGTTTCGACGGCGACGCCGGACGAACGCGTGAAGGCCTTGACGATCGGCAGCAGCGAATAGGTCGCGAGCGCGGGCGCTTCGTCGGTGAGGGTATAGATGATCTTGGGCGAAGTGGACATGGTCGATGCGTTGCTACGTGAATATTGGAACTGAAGATCGCCGGCGATAACCGGCGGAGGGGCGACCGGATCGGTCGCGAATGGGGCCGCGCCGGCTCAGCCGGGCGGTGGTATTGCGAGGGCCGTCATGTTCTACCTTGCAGGGCATCCGGGCCGCATCGCGGCGCCGCGGCCCGGATGCCGGACCGCCCTGCCAACAAACCTGCCATCCACGAAACGCCCCGGCGCCGGCAGTAGGCGCCGGAGCGGCCGGAATGCTCCGGCCCACCCCGGAAGGGGCTTACATGTTCTCGATCAGCACTTCGCCGAAGCCCGAGCACGACACCTGCGTCGCGCCTTCCATCAGGCGCGCGAAGTCGTACGTGACGCGCTTCTGCAGGATCGACTTCTCCATCGACGCGATGATCGTGTCGGCCGCTTCCGTCCAGCCGAGATGGCGCAGCATCATTTCCGCCGACAGGATCTCGGAACCCGGGTTCACGTAATCCTTGCCCGCGTACTTCGGCGCGGTACCGTGCGTCGCCTCGAACATCGCGACCGAATCCGACAGGTTCGCGCCCGGCGCGATCCCGATGCCGCCGACCTGCGCGGCCAGCGCGTCGGAGATGTAGTCGCCGTTCAGGTTCAGCGTCGCGATCACGTCGTATTCGGCCGGACGCAGCAGGATCTGCTGCAGGAACGCGTCGGCGATCGAATCCTTGATCACGATCTCGTTGCCCGTCTTCGGGTTCTTCACGCGCATCCACGGGCCGCCGTCGATCAGCTCGCCGCCGAACTCCTTCTGCGCCAGCGCGTAGCCGGCGTCACGGAACAGGCCTTCCGTGAACTTCATGATGTTGCCCTTGTGCACCAGCGTGACCGACTTGCGATCGTTGTCGATCGCGTACTGGATCGCCTTGCGCACGAGGCGCTCGGTGCCTTCGGTCGACACGGGCTTGACGCCGATCCCCGAGGTTTCCGGGAAGCGGATCTTCTTCACGCCCATCTCGTCCTGCAGGAACTTGATCACCTTCTTCGCCTGCTCGGAGCCCGCGGCCCATTCGATGCCCGCGTAGATGTCTTCCGAGTTCTCGCGGAAGATCACCATGTCGATCTTTTGCGGCTCGCGCACCGGCGACGGCACGCCCTTGAAGTACTGGACCGGGCGCAGGCACACGTACAGGTCGAGTTCCTGGCGCAGCGCGACGTTCAGCGAACGGATGCCGCCGCCGACCGGGGTCGTGAGCGGCCCCTTGATCGACACCACGTATTCCTTCAGCACCTGCAGCGTTTCGTCCGGGAGCCACACGTCCGGACCGTACACCTTCGTCGCCTTCTCGCCCGCGAAAATCTCCATCCAGTGGATCTTGCGCTTGCCCTTGTAGGCATGCGCGACCGCCGCATCGACGACCTTGATCATGACCGGCGTGATATCGAAGCCCGTACCGTCGCCTTCGATATAGGGAATGATCGGCTGATCGGAAACGTTGAGCGAGAAGTCCTTGTTGACGGTGATCTTGTCACCGCCTTCCGGAACCTTGATGTGCTGATACGGCATGATCGACTCCAGTGACGTGGCTGAGCAGGTGATGCTGGTCGAAGCTGCGCGCGCGACGGGGGCGCGGCATGGCCACCCCGTGACGGCAACAGCGAGCCGCTATTCTAGCGCCCCAACCGGGCACTTCGGCATGAAGCGCGGCACTGCGTATCAAGACCTCACTTATGTCTTATATAAGACAGAGGACTTGCCGTTCCGTATTATGCATTAAGATTCCGCCATTTGCCATAGACCGCCCTGCCCGCTTGCTGCGGCCCGCCGGGCGGGCGCCCCGCCATGAACCTGATCGCCCTCAACAAGCCGTTCGGCACGATTTGCCAGTTTTCCGCGCACGAGACGCGGCCGTCGCTAGGCGACTGGGTAAAAACGCCCGGCGTCTATGCAGCCGGCCGGCTCGACGCGGACAGCGAGGGTTTGCTGCTGCTCACCGACGACGGCGCACTGCAGGCGCGCATCGCGGAGCCGCGCCACAAGCTCGTCAAGCGCTACTGGGCGCAGGTCGAAGGTGCGCCCGGCCCCGCCGACCTGAAGGCGCTCGCACGCGGCGTCGATCTTGGCGACTACGTGACGCGCCCGTGCCGCGCCGAATTCATCGAGCCACCCGACGCGCTGTGGCCGCGCAACCCGCCGATCCGCTATCGTGCCGCGATCCCGACCACGTGGATCGAGCTCGCGATCACCGAAGGCAAGAATCGGCAGGTGCGCCGGATGACGGCGGCCGTCGGCTTCCCGACGTTGCGTCTGGTGCGCGTCGGCATCGGCGCGCTGGATATATTCGCGCTCGGCATTGCACCAGGCGAAACAATCGCACTGCCGCCGCGCGCGCCGTGGGACGGTTTCGCGCCCGCCGGATGACGGATTCGGGACGCACGATTTTTTTCGTCGTCTGTTTCGTCAACCACCTGCAAAGATCGCGCGTTAAACCACGCAGATGCCACTCTGAGCTATCCGGTATCGGCAGCCGAACGTGTTTGCGTCACGAAAGCGACGTCTTTTTCGAATACGATTCGGCGCCCGCAGCGCAATGAGAAATTTCTCGAAGCGTCTGTCAACCGAAAGGTGGATGGCACCGTTAGACGTCATGACTCCTATGCCGGGTCATTTGGTTAATTAACTAAAGCTGAGGAACACAACATGAACAAACTGATCGCCGCTCTGGTCGCTGGTCTCTTCGCAACGGCTGCTTTCGCACAAGCTTCGGCTCCGGCCGCTCCGGCTGCTGCTGCTCCGGCAGAAGCTGCTTCGGCACCGGCTAAGAAGGCAACGCACAAGAAGCACCACGCAGCGAAGAAGCACCACGCTGCGAAGAAGGCAGCTAGCGAAGCCGAAGCCCCGGCAGCTGCTTCGAACTAAGCAAGCAAGTTGTAATAACGCAGTCAAGAACACGCAGTCTTGCCGTTCTTACGGCGTTGAAAGGCAGATCACCGCAAGGCGATCTGCCTTTTTCTTTTTTGTGCCCGCCGGCGCGCATCGCGTACCATTCGGGTCTCGTTTTCCAGATAGGAGCCTTGCTGTGCAATTCTCCCTGCGCTCGTCGCTCGGCCGCCTTGCGCGCGCCGCCGTGTTTCCCGCCGCGCTCGCCGTCCTCGCGCTCGGCATGCAGGCCGCCAGCGCGCAGATGCCGCCCGGCGCCAAGCAGCCGAGCGAGTTCCCGCACGTGAAGCTGCGCGCCGGCATGTACGTGATCGACGCGGCCGTCGCCGCAAACGACGCCGACCGCGAACAGGGGCTGATGTACCGTTCG
Source organism: Burkholderia sp. LFS061 (assembly GCF_047978125.1). Lineage (NCBI taxonomy): Bacteria > Pseudomonadati > Pseudomonadota > Betaproteobacteria > Burkholderiales > Burkholderiaceae > Burkholderia > Burkholderia sp. LFS061. The sequence continues at coordinate 131,913 of NZ_JBFPFS010000013.1, forward strand.
CAGCTCGCGCCGAACGAAGGCATGCTGTTCGTGTTCAACGAGAATGCCGTGCACTGCTTCTGGATGAAGAACACGCTGATCCCGCTGTCGATCGCGTTCATCCGCGCGGACGGCACGATCACCGACATCGACGAGATGAAGGCAGAGACGACCGACAACCACTGCCCGCGCAACAACGGCGTCTATGCGCTCGAAATGAGCAAGGGCTGGTTCGCCGCGAAGGGCATCAAGCCCGGCATGAAGCTCGAAGGCCTGCCGAAGGCCCAGTAACGGCGGTCCGCGGCCTCGCGCCGCGCCCCGACCGAAGCCGGCTGCCCGTTGCGCGCCGGCTTTTTTTTCGCCGGCGGCCGACGCTGCCCGGCTTGATTCCGCCGGCGCTGGCCGCATCTGCAAAAGCCACGCGCAAGCGCTATGCTTTAAGTCTCGCTTGTTCCAAACCCGGGCCGGCCCAGCCTGCCCGCTTACGATCCGAACCACCAGGAGGTTCACGTGCCCCGCAAAACCCCCATCGAGCGCTATCGCAATATCGGGATCAGCGCTCACATCGATGCCGGCAAGACCACGACGACCGAGCGCATCCTGTTTTATACCGGCGTGAGCCACAAGATCGGTGAAGTGCACGACGGCGCGGCCACGATGGACTGGATGGAGCAGGAGCAGGAACGCGGCATCACGATCACGTCGGCGGCGACCACGGCCTTCTGGAAAGGCATGGCCGGCAACTATCCGGAACACCGGATCAACATCATCGATACCCCGGGCCACGTCGACTTCACGATCGAGGTCGAACGCTCGATGCGCGTGCTCGACGGCGCGTGCATGGTCTACGACTCGGTCGGCGGCGTGCAGCCGCAGTCCGAAACCGTGTGGCGCCAGGCGAACAAGTACAAGGTGCCGCGCATCGCGTTCGTCAACAAGATGGACCGCGTCGGCGCCGACTTCTTCCGCGTGCAGCGGCAGATCGGCGAGCGCCTGAAGGGCGTCGCCGTGCCGATCCAGATTCCGGTCGGCGCGGAAGATCATTTCCAGGGCGTCGTCGATCTCGTGAAGATGAAGGCGATCGTCTGGGACGACGAAAGCCAGGGCGTGAAGTTCTCGTACGAGGAGATCCCCGCGGATCTCGTCGAGCTCGCGCACGAATGGCGCGAGAAGATGGTCGAGGCCGCGGCGGAAGCGAGCGAGGAACTGCTCGAGAAGTACCTGCACGACCATGAATCGCTGACCGAGGACGAGATCAAGGCCGCGCTGCGCAAGCGCACGATCGCGAACGAGATCGTGCCGATGCTGTGCGGCAGCGCGTTCAAGAACAAGGGCGTGCAGGCGATGCTCGACGCGGTGATCGACTACCTGCCGTCGCCGGTCGACGTGCCTGCGATCCTCGGCCACGACTTCGCCGATCCGGAAAAGCCGGCGGAACGTCATCCGAGCGACGACGAGCCGTTCTCGTCGCTCGCGTTCAAGATCATGACCGACCCGTTCGTCGGCCAGCTGATCTTCTTCCGCGTGTATTCGGGCGTCGTCGAATCCGGCGACACGGTGCTCAACGCGACGAAGGACAAGAAGGAACGGCTCGGCCGGATCCTGCAGATGCACGCGAACGAACGCAAGGAAATCAAGGAAGTGCGCGCGGGCGACATCGCGGCGGCCGTCGGCCTGAAGGAAGCCACGACGGGCGACACGCTGTGCGATCCGACCAAGCCGATCATCCTCGAGAAGATGGAATTCCCGGAGCCGGTGATCTCGCAGGCCGTCGAGCCGAAGACGAAGGCCGACCAGGAAAAGATGGGCCTCGCGCTGAACCGCCTCGCGCAGGAAGACCCGTCGTTCCGCGTGCAGACGGACGAAGAGTCCGGCCAGACGATCATTTCGGGGATGGGCGAGCTCCACCTCGAAATCCTGGTCGACCGGATGAAGCGCGAGTTCGGCGTCGAAGCGACGGTCGGCAAGCCGCAGGTCGCGTATCGCGAGACGGTGCGCACGACCGCGTCCGACGTCGAGGGCAAGTTCGTCAAGCAGTCGGGCGGCCGCGGTCAGTACGGCCATGCAGTGATCACGCTCGAGCCGAACCCGGGCAAGGGCTACGAGTTCCTCGATGAGATCAAGGGCGGCGTGATTCCGCGCGAATTCATCCCGGCCGTCGACAAGGGCATCACCGAAACGCTGAAGAGCGGCGTGCTCGCGGGCTACCCGGTCGTCGACGTGAAGGTTCACCTGACGTTCGGCTCGTACCACGACGTCGACTCGAACGAAAACGCGTTCCGGATGGCCGGCTCGATGGCGTTCAAGGAAGCGATGCGCCGCGCGAAGCCGGTGCTGCTCGAGCCGATGATGGCCGTCGAGGTCGAAACGCCCGAGGACTTCATGGGCAACGTGATGGGCGACCTGTCGAGCCGGCGCGGCATCGTGCAGGGGATGGAGGACATCGCGGGCGGCGGCGGCAAGCTCGTGCGCGCCGAAGTGCCGCTCGCGGAGATGTTCGGCTATTCGACATCGCTGCGTTCGGCCACGCAGGGCCGCGCGACGTACTCGATGGAGTTCAAGCACTACGCGGAAACGCCGGCCAACGTATCGGAAGGCGTGATCAACGCGAAGACGAAGTAACGCGCCGGGCGCTTGCGCCCTGCCGTATCGTGCAAAGCCCGTCCGGTTCCGCCGGACGGGCTTTTTTTCCGATGCGCACCGCTCGCGGCTTTTTGATCGGCCCGCCACGCGTTTTTCTCGCATGCCACAATGCAATGCGATTCGTCCGATGGAACCGTCCCGATGCCGCCCACCGCAGCCCTGCGCCGCCTGCTGACCCTCTATGCCGGCCTGATCGCCGCGAACGTCGCCGTCTGGCTGTGGGCGCTCGCGGTGCTGCGCGACCATCCGTTGCTGCTCGGCACCGCGGCGATCGCGTACGGGCTCGGGTTGCGTCATGCGGTCGACGCCGATCACATCGCCGCGATCGACGTCGCGACGCGCAAGCTGATGCAGGACGGCCAGCGTCCGGTGAGCGTCGGGCTGTTCTTCTCGCTCGGCCATTCGACGATCGTGATCGCCGCGACGCTCGGCATCGCGCTGACCGCGTTCGCGCTGCGCGACAGGTTCGACGCGTTTCGCGAGATCGGCGGCACGATCGGCACGGCGGTATCGGCCACCTTCCTGCTCGTGCTCGCGTGCGTGAACCTGATGATCCTGCGCGACGTGTGGCGGCGTTATCGCGGCGCGCCGGAGCACGCGCACGGCGCCGCGCACGTGCACCGCCCGGCCGGACTCGTGTCGCGGCTGCTGCGCCCGCTGTTCCGGTTCGTGTCGAAGAGCTGGCACATGTATCCGGTCGGCGTGCTGTTCGGGTTAGGTTTCGATACTGCAACCGAAATCGGCCTGCTCGCGATTGCCGCCGCACAGGCGAGCCAGGGGTTGCCGGTCTATACGGTCATGCTGTTTCCCGCCTTGTTCACCGCTGGCATGACGCTGATCGACTCGACCGACAACGTGCTGATGATGCATGCGTACGGCTGGGCGATGGACGATCCGAAGCGCAAGCTGCTCTACAACGCGAGCATCACGTTCGTGTCGGCGGCCGTCGCGCTTGCGATCGGCGGGATCGAGGCTGCCGGCCTGCTCGCCGACAAGCTGTCGCTGACGGGCCCCGTGCGCGACGCGCTCGATGCGCTCGGCGAACGCTTCGGCTCGATCGGCTACGGCATCGTCGCGCTGTTCCTCGTCTGCTGGATCGCATCGATCCTGTTCCACCGCTGGCAGCGCGCGGCCGACGCGCCGGCGCGCTGAGCATCGTTCAGACGTTTCATTTCGGAAACAAAACTCCCGCAACGACGTTGCATGCGCCATCGCATGCATGCGCGCGCCTTGCGCCACGGGCGCAGACAGCCGGTGGCACGAATCTCGCAGATAGGGCTTCGCACGGCGGGCCCGCGTGCCGATACGCATTCGCGGCTGGCTTCAAGCGCCAGCCCGAAGGCAATCGGCCACCGAAAGGACAACGAATCTTTACTGGCCCCCTGCACCACACGTAGATAGCCGCGCGGCGACGAGGCTTCGCGCGCATTGGGAGGCCATAATGATGAAGACAAAACAGCCGTTCCGCGCGGCGGGACGGTGCTATCGCGCGACCTTGATGGCCGCAGCCGCGTTTGCCTGCTGCTGCTCGTATGCAGTCGCGCAGAACTCGGTGCCTGACTCCGCGCCCGACGCGGTCGCCAACGCCGACACCGTCATGATGCTGGTCGACGACGCTTCGTCGTGCGCAGCCAATCCGGCTGCATGCACGGTGCATGTCTATGCCGGCGGTGGCATCGGCGGTCACGGTGCCGGCGCGAGCGGCAGTGGCGGCAACCCCGGCGGCGGGAGCGGGAGCGGCGGAAATAACGGAAACGGCGCTGTCGGACCTGCTGGTGTCGGCGGAGCGACAGGTGCAACGTCCGGCGGTACGAACGGCACAGGCCGCGGAGGCAATGCGTCCGGCAACAGTGGTTCGGGTGGCGGTACTTCGGGTGGTGGCACTTCGGGTGGTGGCACTTCGGGTGGTGGCACTTCGGGCGGCGGCACTTCGGGTGGCGGCACTTCGGGCGGCGGCACTTCGGGTGGCGGCACTTCGGGTGGCGGTACTTCGGGTGGCGGCACTTCGGGTGGCGGCACTTCGGGTGGTGGCACTTCGGGTGGTGGCACTTCGGGCGGCGGCACTTCGGGCGGCGGCACTTCGGGTGGCGGCACTTCGGGTGGCGGCACTTCGGGTGGCGGCACTTCGGGTGGCGGAGGCCATGGCGGACATGGTGGCCATGGCGGCGGTGACGGAGGTGGCCAAGGCAATGGCGGTGGCCACGGCAACGGTGGTGGCCATGGCGACGGTGGTGGCAACGGCGGTCACGGTAATGGTGGCGGCGGCGCGGGTAACGGCGGCAACGGTGGTCACGGCAATGGCGGGGGCACCGGCAGTGGCGGCTCGGGTAACGGTGGCGGTAACGGCAGTGGCGCCGGCGGCAACGGCGGCCACGGCAATGGCGGGGGCACCGGTAGTGGCGGCTCGGGTAACGGTGGCGGTAACGGCAGCGGCGCCGGCGGCAACGGCGGCCACGGCAATGGCGGTGGCACCGGCAGTGGCGGCTCGGGTAACGGTGGCGGCAACGGCAGTGGCGCCGGCGGCAACGGCGGTCACGGCAATGGCGGCGGCAATGGCAACGGCAACGGCAGTGGTGGCGCCGGCAATGGCGGTGCCAACGGTGTCGGCAACGGCGGCGGTCACGGCAACGGCGGATCGTCCGGAGGCAACCACTGACCGGAAGCGTTGCCCGGCCGGGTGCCGTCAGAGCATCTCGAGCGCGCGCTTGGTACGCGGCGCACGGAAGTACGCGTCAAGCTGCGCGCGCTCGTCATCGCTCAACACGAAATCGAGCGCGGCACGGTTGTCTCGCACATGTTCGATCCGCGACGCCTTCGGAATCGCGAATACGCCCGGCTGCGCGAGCACCCATGCCAGCGCGACACGCATCACCGACACGCCGCGCTGCCGCGCGATCTCGTCGAGCGGCGAGCGCTTCGGCAACCGTCCGTGATCGACCGGGCTGTACGCCATCGCCGGCATCCGGTGTTCGGCAAGCCACGGCAGCAGGTCGAATTCCGGGCCGCGCCGCGCGATGTTGTAGAGGATCTGGTTGGTCGCGCACGCGCCGCCGCCCGCGTCGTCGACGAGCTCGGCCATGTCCGCCGTATCGAAATTGCTCACGCCCCAGTGACGGATCTTGCCCGCGCGTCGCAGCGCCTCGAAGCCCTCGACCGTCTCCTCGAGCGGCACCGAGCCACGCCAGTGCAGCAGGTACAGGTCGAGGCGATCGGTACGCAGGCGCTTGAGGCTCGCGTCGCACGCGGCGACGACGCCGCGCCGGCTCGCATGGTGCGGGTAGACCTTGCTGACGAGGAACACGTCGTCGCGCAGGCCGGCGAGCGCCTCGCCGACGAGCGCCTCGGTCGCGCCTTCGCCGTACATCTCGGCGGTGTCGACCAGCGTCATCCCGAGTTCGACGCCTTCGCGCAGCGCGGCGATCTCGTCCGCGCGGCGGGCCGGCCGCTCGCCCATTTCCCAGGTGCCCTGGCCGAGCTTCGGAATCGTCTCGCCGTCCGGCAGGACGACCGTGGCGATCGTGTCTGTCATGCGCTCCTCGCTGCGAATTCGTGGCCGCGCACCGCGGCCGAAGCATGGAATACGACGCATCAGTGTAGTCAATCGGCGCGACACCGGCCTATCGCACGGCAAAAACCGGTTATAACGGCGCCGCATGATGACTTAGAATGGCCGCAACCTGATCGATACCCACTCCATGAAGTCACCCACGGACGACCGCTGGCAGGACCTGCGCCCCGACCCCGACAACGACACGCCGCTCTACCTGCAGCTCGCCCGCAAGCTCGGCGACGCAATCCATGACAATCGCTGGACGGCCGGCGAGGCGCTGCCGTCCGAGCGCGTGCTGTCCGACGCACTCGGCGTGTCGCGCATCACCGCGCGCAAGGCGATCGCGCTGCTCGTCGAGCAAGGCCTGATCCGCCGCACGCAGGGCGCGGGCAATTTCATCCAGCCGCGCTATGAGGATCCGCTGTCGCGGCTGTCGAGCTTCAGCGAAATGCTCGAGCGTCGCGGCTTCAAGCCGAGCTCGCAATGGATCGCCCGCGAGATCCAGCCCGCGAACCGCGACGAGGTGATCCAGCTCGGACTCTCGCCAGCCGCGTCGGTTACGCGCCTGAAACGCCTGCGCCTCGCCGACGGCATCGTGATGGCCGTCGAGAACTCGACGTTCCCCGCGACGCTGATTCCCGATCCGCAGGCGATCGGCGGTTCGCTGTACAGCTATCTCGAAGCGCGCGGCACGCCGATCGTGCGCGCGCTGCAACATTTCCGCGCGGTCAACGCGACCGACGAGATCGCCGAACAGATGGGCATCGCGCCGCACGACGCGCTGCTGCTGATCACGCGGATCGGCTATACGTCGGACCAGCGCGCGATCGAGCTGACCGATACCTACTGCCGCAACGACTACTACGACTTCGTCGTCGAGCTGCGCAAGTAACGCAAGCCGCGCCGCCGGCGCTCACAGCCAGTGCGCATCGTCGGAGCCGAGCGGCACGGGCGGCCGCGCGAACGACGGCGGCGTCGCCGACAACCGCTCGGCCGGCCGCACGGCATCGATCGTGCCGAACGGCGATGCGATGCGATCCATCCGGTCACGCACGTCGGCAGCCGCGAGATCGGGCGCCTGCAGGCCGTCCGGCACGGCGCCGAACGACTGCAGCCAGCTCCCCGTCTGCGCGAGCGACAGCCGCACGTGCCAGCTTCCCCCTTCGCGCGCCCGGCGCGCAAGCGCGATCATCGCGCCGAACGCCGCGAGATAACCCGTCGCATGATCGAGCGCCTGGCACGGCAGATGGCGCGGTTGGTTCGCGTGCGCGGCCTGCTGCTCCTGCCACGCGATCCCGCTCGCCGACTGCACGAGGCTGTCAAAACCGCGCCGCTTCGCCCACGGCCCCGCGTGCCCGTATGCGGACACCGACACGCACACGATGCCGGGCCGCAACTCCGCCAGCGCCTGCGGTGCGAAACCGCGCGCCGCGAGCGCGCCGGGCCGATACGACTGCAGGAACACATCCGCGTCGCGCGCGAGTGCGTGCAGCGCATCGACGCCAGCCGCATCGCGCAGGTCGATCCAGGTCGAACGCTTGCCGCGCCCGTTGTCGATCACGAGCGGCGCGATGTTCGGCAGGTGCGGGCCGTTGACGAGCAGCGTCTGCGCGCCGTGCGACGCCAGCGTGCGGCCTGCGACCGGCCCCGCGATGATGCGCGTGAGATCGAGCACGCGCACGCCCGCGAGCGGCTGGCCGGCCTCGCCGCGGCCGATTGGCTCGACCGGCGCGTCGCCGATCCGCTCGATCTCGAACAGCGGCAGCGACGCAATCGCGCGCGCCTGCTCGTGCGCCGCCCATTCATCAGGTGTTCTGATCAACGCCGCGCACAGGCCGGCCTCGGCCAGCGCGGTATCGAGCGCCGCGCCGTCCCACGTGCGGATCGCCGCGGCAACGTCGGCCGGCTGCGCGCCGCAACCGAGCACGTCGAGGATCCCGTGCAGGTGATGCGGAAAATTCGCGTGCAACTGGATCCAGCGCCCGTCGCGCGTCTCGAAGAAGCCCGTCACCGGGTGACGCAACTCCGGCGGCGGGCCATCGTCCACGCGCAGGTAGCGTTCGCTGCGGAACGCGACCAGCGCGTCGCGCACCGACACGTCGACGGATTGCGCGACGCCGGTGCGAAGCCGGTGGCATTCGGCCGCCGCGAGCCCGGCTGCCGCGATCGTCGCCGCGGCGAGCGTGCCGACATGGAACGTCGACGGCAGCGCCGGATCCCGGCCCGTCACGGTCGCGCGGGCCAGCGCGTCGCGGTCGCCGTGCGCGAGTTGCCACAGATGGGTCAATGCGAGTTCGGGTGTCATGGCGAAGTGAGCGCCTCAGCGTCGGAGGGGAAACGGAATCGAGTCTAGAATTCGCGACAGGCGCAATCAATCTTGATTGCACGAATCAATACATAACGAATAGTTGTAGCCGGGCAGCGCTTCATGCGCCCCGACAGGAGCGACCGGCATGACATCCCTCAGCGCGCAGGAAGCCGCCGGCACCCTCGGTGTCAGCGTGAGCACGCTCTATGCGTATGTGAGCCGCGGACTGCTGCGCTCGCTGCCCGACGGCGCGACCAAGCGCCGCCGCTACGACGCGGACGAGGTGCGCCTGCTCGCGCGCCGCCGCGCCGACGCGAAACGCGCGGGCGGCGTCGCCGAGCGATCGCTCGACTGGGGCGTGCCGGTGCTCGAATCGCGGATCACGCAGATCGCCGACGGCCGCCTGCGCTACCGCGGCGCCGATGCAATCGCGCTTGCCGACGAGGCAACGCTGGAACAGACGGCCGCCAGGCTCTGGGAGTGTTCGCCCGCGCGGCTTGCCGCAGCATCGCTCGCGTCGACCGGTTTCGACGCCGCGCAGTGGGACGACTGGGCGCGCCGCTGGGCGCATCTCGCGCCACTCGAACGCACGCTGGTGCTGCTGCCCGCCGCGGCCGCGGCGCTGCCGCGCCTGTGGGCGCAGGGGCGCGACGCGCAGCTCGATTCGGCCGCGCTGCTGCTGCGCGTCGCGAC